>DASYZS010000001.1:0-56735 GCA_035945895.1 Candidatus Dormiibacterota bacterium
CTCGCCGCCGCCCATCGCGCCGGGAACCTTCAGGACGATCAGCAGCGAAGCCAGGGCAAATAAGTGGTGGATAGGCGTGATGCCGTCCCGCTCGAGCCCAAATCCAATGGACAGGACGAACAGCTGAGCCGGTTGCATCAACAGGTTGGTCGTGAAATGCGACATCCACATCTTCGAGACGTGGTTCGTCTCGGGCAGCATGAACAGCAGCGCCGCGATCGGCGCGGTGATGGCGAGCACGATGAGGATCGCGTATCGAAGCACGTAGGAGACGGCGAGCACGCCAAAGCCGGCGGCGAGAGCGGCTGTCGTGATCAGCTCCCAGGTCCCAGCGTTGGGATCGTGGTTGTAGCTCGCGACGAAGCTGGCGGCAAAACTCCCGAGGTCGTATTGAGCATTGAGGTTGTGCGCCGCGGTCGAGAGCACGTTGCTCGCGCCGATGCACATCTGGATCATCGGCAGGGCGAAGTTGATGAGCACCGCGGCCATGAACAAGCGAGGGAGGAGGATTCGGGCCGTGTACTGCGTGAACAGGCCGTGGCCCCACATGATCCGGTAGGCGGCCCAAAGCGCGACCAGCGCCAGCGCCGCATCCGCCACGACCTGCACCTTCGGCTCGAAGGCCTGGATCGTCTTGTTGTTGACGAAGTCGCCGCCACCCGACTCGAGGTCGGTGGTGGTGAGGACGAACCGATACCAGACGTTGAGCAGCAGGCCGATGCTGTCGTCGAGGATCTTGGCCAGCACCAGGTTCGGATGGACGAGCGTGTACAGGTAGCCGTCGATCCGGCTCAGCTCGAGGTAGAGCTGCTGCAGGAAACTGAGGTCCATCGCTCAGCGGGTCGGCACAGAGCTCGTGAGGATGCTGACCAGCGAGCTCGCGACCTCGACGCCGATCGTGCCGACGACGATGCGCTGGATCCACTGCTTGGCGGCGAGAGCGGACTTGGACTCGACCGCGGTGATCTTCCAGATGAACGCGAAGATGAACGCCAGCGCGCCAATCGACCCGACGAGTGCCTGGCCGATGTGAATCCAGGTGTTGATGAGGTTGGTGATGGGCGTGATGTCAGGGTCGGCAAGAAAAGCAGTGAGAAACAGCATTGGCGCCTCCAGCCTTTTCGCGGCACGCTACGCACCGCGGAAGCGCAAGGGAACTGTGGGTGTTAAGACCGGCCCTTCACGCGCGCCTCGATGCCATCGAGAAGGATGTCGAGCGCGGACGCCGGGTTGCCTTTGGAGCGCGGTGTCGCCGGCGTCGCTGCGGTCGTGTCGGGCGCGGACGTCCTTGGCGCGTAGCTGTCGAGCTTGATGTCGACCACGCCGCTGCTCACTTCGAGCTCGTAGCGATCGCGCGCCCCGAGCGCGCCGTCGCTCTGCCAGTGCACGTCCAGCACTGCAACCTTGGTCGAGTAGTCGTCGAGCTTCAGCTTCCACGTGCCGGTGTGAACGTGCGCGACCACCGCGGCTCCCCGCTCGCGATGCAGGCTCACATTGACCACTCCGCTGGAAATGTGAACGGGGACCACGCCTCGCGGCGCCGGCAGAAAGCCCTCGACGTTCGCGGCGCCACTGTCGATCCAGATCTCCCGCACGTCGATGCCGGCCAGGTCGAGGACGGTGTTCCACGTCGGGGCCTGCACCTTGAATGTCCACGGCCGACGCGGGTTGAGCTCGAGCTCTCCACGACCCACGCCGCGCAGCCTGCGCACGACGACGTGCTCGCCGCGAACAACAGCCGGTGCCGCGCCTCCCTGATCGGGCGGCACGCGGATCAGGCCCTGCATGTCGGGATCGCCCGCGCGAAGAATCACCCCTCGCGAGCCGCTGTCGATCCAGATCGACGCGGGCTCGCCCGAGCCGGCCCGCTCGACCGCGGGCTCGCCGGAAGCCGCCCGCCCGGCGATCACATAGGTCATGAGCATCAGGGCCGTGTCTGCCGCCTCGGCAGGCTGCAAGCCGGCGGCCCCAAGCTGCCCCTCGACCTGATGGAAGATGTCGCTGCGGCGGACCGCCTCGGGAACCTCGAGCAGGATCCGGTCCGCGTCCTTGTGGGCGGCGACCGCCCGCCCCAGCGCCGCGCAGGCCGCCAGCACGTTCTGCCGCCAGCCCGATCCGCGCCCGGTCACCCGCACCGAGCTCAGGATCGACTCAGCCACCAGGTCGAGCAGCTCGCGCCGGTCGCGGACGTGCCAGTAGAGGGAGGCGGCCTTCACCTCCAGCCTGTCGGCCAGGGCACGCATCGACAGCCCCTCCAGGCCCTCCTCGTTCACGAGGGCTAGCGCGGCCTCCACCAGGCGCTCTCGGGTGACGCGTTGCTTCTCCTCTTCCGGGCTCATCAGTTCCACGGCGAATTCTCCTCTAGAACTTGTAGAGACGCTTGCATTCCTAACACTGTTAGGGGTAATCTTACCACCGGCATGCCTAACAGCGTTAGGGAACAAAGGAGAATCGAAATGGAGATCACCGAAACCAGGCGTTGGCGTTTCAAGGGGCCCGAGATGGAGGGGCCCGTCGCGCGGTGGTACGCGCGACTGCGCGGTACGGACAGCCAGCTCGCTGTCTACCGCAAGCAGGCTCGGCAGTTGACCGCCGGGCTGTCGAAAGGCGCGCGGGTGCTCGAGATCGCCCCCGGACCGGGGTACCTGGCGATCGAGATCGCTCGCATCGGCGATTTTTCCGTGACCGGGCTCGACATCAGCCGGACGTTCGTCGAGATCGCTCGGGACCAGGCCCGCAAGGCTGGAGTCGCAGTTGACTTCCGGCAAGGCGATGTGGCCCGAATGCCCTTCGACTCAGGGTCGTTCGACCTCGTCGTATGCCAGGCGGCCTTCAAGAACTTCACGCTGCCCCGTAGTGCGCTCGCCGAGATGCATCGCGTCCTGCGGCCGGGCGGGACTGCGGTGATCCAGGACATGAGCCATGAGGCGACCCACGCGGACATCGCACACGAGGTCGACTCCATGAAGCTCGATGCCTTCCGCTCGTTCACGACCAGGGCGACGCTCGAAATGTTGAAGCGCCGCGCCTACTCATCGGAACAGTTCGAGCGCCTCGCCGCCGCCAGTCCATTTCGCGAGTGCAACATCGCGACCGAAGGCATCGGCCTCGAGGTGAGGCTGACGAAGGAGACCTATCGATGATCTCGCGACCGCGTGACCTTCCATTGGAGCTTGGGGCTGTCCTGAGCCCGATCTCTTTGACAGCGACCTGGCTGGTCCTCGGGTTCGTGAGCCCCGGCTATGACCTCTGGGGTGTCCACGTGGCGCCTTACTCAGCCATCAGCCAACCGATCAGCGGACTTGGCCTCGGCCCGACCGGACCGTTCATGAACTCGGTGTTCGTCATCACCGGGCTCATGCTTGTCACGGGTGCCATCGGGATCTTTCAACAGATTCCCGGGCTTACACCTCGCGTGCGGTGGCTCGCAACCTTTCTGCTCTCGCTCCCGGGGGTCGGAAGCGTGATCGACGGCATCTTCACGTTCGACCACATGCTTCCCCACCTCGCCGGCTTTCTGCTGGTGATGGCCACCGTGGTCGGCTTCCCCGTCGCCGGCTGGTCACTGCGGCGATTGCCCGAGTGGCGCGCACTCGGCGCCGGGTTGATCGCAGCCGGACCGCTCACGCTTGCCCTCATCCTCCTCTATTTCCTCACATTCACGCCGACCATCCAGGGCATTCAGACCGGCGTGGCCGGTCTGACGGAACGGATCGCCGTGCTCGAGATCGGTGCCTGGTACGTCGCGTTGGGCTGGATCACATTCAGCAAGCGCAATCAGTCAGACCGCAAGCCCCGTCAGGCGACCAACCCGCGACCCACGGAAGCATGACGGCATCCCCATTGATCTAAGGAGAGAATTTCAATGACGACCGTTCGCAACCATCCGATGGCAGCGCTGAGCGTTCTCGTGCTCGGCCTCTTCATGACCCTGCTCGACCTGACCATCGTCAACATCGCGATCCCGTCGATCCTCGACGGACTTCACGCGAGCCTCGACCAGGTGCTGTGGGTCCTCAACGCCTACAGCCTGGCCTACGCCGTCCTTCTCATCACGTCGGCGAGGCTCGGCGACATATACGGACCGCGCAACCTCTTTGCGGTGGGCGTCGTGATCTTCACGATCGCATCAGGGTTCAGCGCGCTCGCGCAGGACCCGACGGAGCTAATCGTCTCTCGCGCTCTTCAGGGCCTGGGGGCCGCGGTGCTCGCACCGCAGGGCATGCCGCTGATGATGTCGCTCTTTCCAGTGGACAAGAGAGGCGGCGTCTTCGCCATCTATGGGGTGATCGCGGGCCTTGCGGTCATCGCGGGACCGACCGTCGGTGGTTTTCTCGTCACGCACTTCGGCTGGCGCTCGATCTTCACCGTCAATCTTCCGATCGGCGTCATCACCTTTGCGCTCGCGATGCTGCTGATCCCCGACCTGCGCCCGGGCCGAAAGCACCGGCTAGACCTCGCCGGCGTCGCGCTTGCGACCGCCGGGCTGTTGGGCGTCATCTTCGGCCTCATCGAGGGCCAGCGCTATGACTGGGGTGTGGTCACCGGAGGGATCACCATCCCGGACATCATCGGCGCAGGCGTAGTGCTGCTCGCTGCGTTCCTCTACTACCAGTTCCGCCGGCAGGATGCCGAGCCGTTGCTGCCGTTCGCCGTCTTCAAGGACCGCAACTTCACGTTGATGACATTCGTCATGGCCACGATGGGGTTCGCGATCCTCGGCCTTTACCTGCCGCTAACGATCTATCTGCAGTCGGTGCTCGGTCTGAGCGCGATCGACGCGGGGTTGACCATCGCCCTGCAGCCCCTGGCGATGATGGTCTCGTCCGGATTCGCGAGCACACTGGTGCAGAAGGTCAACGGCAAGTACCTGTTGATTCCGGGCCTGCTCATGCTCGCCGCCGGGAGTGGCTATATCGATTGGGCCGCCCACGCCAACTCGAGTCGCTGGGACTTCGCACCCGGGCTCATCCTTAGCGGGCTGGGCATGGGCTGCATCTGGACGCCGGTGTTCAGCATCGCGACCCGCGACCTGCCGACCCACCTCGCCGGCGTGGCGTCGGGCATCATCAACACCATCCAGGAGCTTGGCGGGGTGATCGCCAGCGCGGCCGTTGGGGCCTTCCTTCAGAACCGCCTGGCCCTTGCGCTGCACGACCGGGCCGTGGCGGCGTCCGGCCAGCTGCCTGAGCAGTACCGCGCGCAGTTTGTCAACGGTTTCAGCAACGCGGCGCACACCGGTTTCGAGGTGGGCGCGGGCCAGAGCGGCGCCGCCGTGAGCCTGCCGGCCCAGGTCGCGGCGATCGCGCATGGCGTCTTCACCAACGCGTTCGTGGATGCGATGCACCCGGCCCTGCTGCTCCCGATCGCATGCCTCGTCGCCGCCGCGATCACCGCCACGTTCGTCCGCGGTCCGCGCCCGGAGCTGGCCGTCGAGGAACTGGAAGCGGCCGTGGCCTAACCTTTTGATTCGTGGCGAAGAAGCTCGCCGAGTACGAAGCCAAACGGGACTTCAAGAAGACTCCGGAACCAGGCGCTCGCGTGCCCAAAAAGGCAACGCGGGCGCCCCGCTTTGTCGTCCAGGAGCACCATGCGCGAAGGCTCCACTGGGACTTCCGGCTCGAGAAGGACGGGGTCGGAGTTTCGTGGGCCGTCCCCAAGGGCATCCCGCCCGACCCTAAGAAGAATCACCTCGCGGTCCATGTCGAAGACCACCCGCTCGGGTACTTCAAGTTCGCAGGCGAGATCCCCAAGGGCGAGTACGGCGGCGGCCAGGTCCTCATCTGGGATCAAGGGACCTACGACCCGATCAAGTGGAGCGACCGCGAGGTCATGATCGACCTGCACGGCACGCGGCTTCAGGGCCGCTACGTGCTTTTCCAGACGCGCGGCAACGATTGGATGATCCACCGCATGGACCCGCCGCAGGATCCCGAGCGCCAGGCGATGCCCGAGCGCATCGAGCCCATGCTCGCCAAGCTCGAGACCAGGCTGCCGGCACCCGACGAGGCGTACGGGTTCGAGTTCAAGTGGGACGGAATCCGTGCGGTCGCGTACGTGGACGGCGGGCGCGTCCGGCTGCAGAGCCGGACGGGCGAGGACATCACGCCGCGCTATCCCGAGATCCACCCGATGGGTCGCGCGCTGGGGTCGGCGGAGGTGATCCTCGACGGCGAGATCGTCGCGCTCGACGCCAGGGGCCGTCCGAGCTTCGAGGAGATCCAGCAGCGGATGGGCCTGACCGCCGAGAACGAGATCCGCCGCAAGATGAAGGAAGTGCCCGTCACCTACATGGTCTTCGACCTCATGTGGCGCGACGGCCACTCGATCATGGATCAGCCGTACGTCGACCGGCGCAAAGCTCTCGCTTCCCTGATGCTGAGCGGCCCCTCGTGGCAGACACCTCCATTTGAAAAGGGCGGCGGCGCGTCGATGAAGGACGCGAGCGCGAAGGGCGGTCTCGAGGGCGTCATGGCCAAGAAGCTCGACTCGCGATACGAGCCAGGGCGAAGGAGCGGCGTGTGGCAGAAGATCAAGAACCACGATCGCCAGGAGCTCGTGATCGGCGGCTGGCTCGACGGTGAGGGCAAGCGCCAGGGCTACCCGGGCTCGCTGCTGGTCGGGTACTACAAGGACCGCAAGTTCGTCTACGCGGGCAAGGTCGGCACCGGGTTCACGGACAGGACGCTGGATGACCTCAACGCCAATCTCAAACCGCTGGCGATCGACAAGAGCCCATTCGACGTCGGAGCGCCACCGCGGGCCGCGCACTTCGTGAAGCCCAAGGTCGTGGCTGAGTTCGAGTTCGTCGAGTGGACGCGCGGCGGGCAGCTGCGCGCACCGTCGTTCAAGGGATTTCGGCTCGACAAACCCGCGAAGGAGGTGGTGCGCGAAGGTGGCTAAGGAGACGTCAGTCGAGGTGCAGGTCGAGGGCCGCACGGTCAAGCTCACCAATCTCGACAAGGTGCTCTACCCCGACGTCGGGTTCACCAAGTCGCAGGTCATCGACTACTACACGCGGATTGCGCCGATCCTCCTGCCTCACGCGCGCAACCACCCGCTGACGCTCAAGCGCTACCCCAACGGCGTGTACGGCGAATTCTTCTACGAGAAGAACTGTCCGAAGCACCGGCCACCGTGGGTGCAGACCGCGACGGTTTGGAGCGGAGGCAACAACCGCGACATGTACTACTGCCTCTGCCAGGACCTCCCCACCCTCGTGTGGCTCGCGAACCTGGCGACGCTCGAGATGCACACGTCCCTTTCCTACGGCGACGATCTGCCCACCCCACGCACGCTCGTCTTCGACCTCGACCCAGGCCCTCCGGCCACCATCGTCGAGTGCTGCCGCGTGGGCATGTTGCTACGCGACATCTTTGCCGAGCACGGCCTCGAGTCCTACGCCAAGACCTCGGGCTCGAAGGGCCTTCAGCTCTACGTGCCACTCAACACAAAGGTGGGCTACGAGGAGACGAAGGTAGTGTCCAAGGGCCTCGCCCAGCTCTTCGAGGAGAAGTATCCGGAGCTTGCGGTGCACAAGCAGCTCAAGGAGCTTCGCACCGGCAAGGTGCTGATCGACTGGAGCCAGAACGACCAGTACAAGACGACGATCAACGTCTACTCGCTGCGAGCACGCAAGCGGCCCACGGTCTCGACGCCCGTGTCCTGGGATGAGGTCGAGAAGTGTCTCAAGGCCAAAGACCCCGAGGTCCTCGTCTTCGATTCAGAGCAGGTGCTGAAGAGAGTCGACAAGCTGGGAGACCTCTTCGAGCCGGTCCTCAAGAAGAAGCAGAAGCTTCCCAGGTCGCTGATCGAGGCGACAGGCGGTAAGGGCGCGCTCGAGAAGATGGCGAACAGGCGGCACGGGGGCGGTCGCGGCCGCTATCCACCGCAGAAAGGCCAGCGCAACGTCCCCACCTAGCGCATCGACCCGCCCGCGGGTGGTCATCGCGGGCGCCGGCTTCGGCGGCCTCACCTGCGCGCGCGCCTTGAAGCACGCCCCCGTCGACTTGCTGGTCGTCGACCGGAACAACTTTCACCTCTTCACGCCGCTGCTCTACCAGGTGGCGTCGGCGCTGCTCGATCCCGGCGAGATCGCTCGTCCGGTCAGGCATCTCATCCGGCCGCTGCACAATGCCGAATTCCTGCAGGCCTCGATCACCGGAGTGGATTTCGGCGGGCGCACGTTGCTCACCGATCACGGGCCTATCCCCTACGACTACCTCGTCCTGGCAACCGGCGCACAGAGCGACTACTTCGGCAACCCGGCGCTGGCCGCGCACAGCATGGGGCTGAAAGAGCTCGACGAGGGCCTCGCCGTGCGAAACCGCATCCTCACCCAGTTCGAGGCGGCAGAGTGGGAGAAAGACGCCGCCAAACGGAAGCAGCTCCTCACTTTCGCGATCGTCGGCGGCGGGCCCACCGGCGTCGAGATGGCGGGTGCGCTCTCGGAGCTCATCCGCTTCGTGCTCCGCAAGGACTACCGCGACATCGACACAAACGAGGTCTCGGTGGTGCTTATAGAAGCGGCCCCTTATGTGCTTGGAGCCTTCGATCCCATGCTTCGCGACGCGGGACTGCGCTCGCTCGAGCACAAGCACGTCAAGGTGAGGCTGAACGCCAAGGTCGAATCGATCACTCCCGCGGCGATCCAGCTCGCGGGCGGAGAAGAGATTCCTTGCGGCCTGGTCGTGTGGACCGCGGGTGTGCGCGCGTCTGACCTCGGCCGCGCGACTGGTGTCCAGCTGGCGCGGCAGGCGCGCATCAAGGTCGATCCGACGTTGCAGGTGCCCGGTCACCCGGTGGTGTTCGTGATCGGCGACCTTGCCGGCGCGCAGGACGGCGGTGCGTGGTTGCCGATGCTCATTCCAGTCGCCATGCAGGCCGGCAGGCACGTCGCTTCATGCATCTCGGACATGGTCGAGAAGGGCGGCGCCCATGCTTTTCGCTACAAGGACCCGGGCATCATGGCGACTATCGGGCGCAACTCCGCCGTCGCGCAGATCCGCGGCTTTCATTTCTCTGGTTTCGTCGGCTGGTTCATCTGGCTCACAGTGCATCTCATCAACGTCGTGAGCTTTCGCAGCCGCCTGATCGTGTTGATCAACTGGGCGTGGGAGTACCTCTTCCTCGACCGGCCGGTGCGACTCATCGTGCGAGCACGCGAGTGAGGAGGCTGTTCGCGGCGGCCGCAGCCGTCACCTACCTGGCCGCGTGCAGCAGCTCGCCGTCGATCGATGCCGCAAGAGTGTTGCGGGATGGGGCGGCGGCCATGTCGCAGGCCAAGACCGTCAGCGCCATTTTGAAAATCGCCAAGGGGACGATCAGCCTCCAGGGATTCGCCCTGGTCAGCGCGAAGACCGCGGTGCGACTGCCGGCCGACAGCGACACGACCTACACGGTCAAGCAGCAAGACATCTCGTTCAGCCTGGAGGTCGTGATCACCGGCGGGCACACCTACCTGCACCTTCCGCTGACTCCGCTGCAGGAGGCGTCGGCGACGGAGGCTGCGGTGTTCCCCGATATGGCGAAGCTGTTCGATCCGACAACCGGCCTGCCCGCCGTGATTCCCGCAGGCGCGCATCCGCAGTACGTTTCGACCGACACCGTCGGAGGGCAGAGCGCGTACCAGATCGCCACCAGCTACACGCCCGACCAGATTCGCGGTCTTCTCGCGCAGCTCAGCTCGAACGGAACGGTCACTGCCCACGTCTGGGTCGGGATCTCCGACCACGAGATCCGCAAGGCGCTGCTCGCCGGCGCGTTCGGCGACAACGGCAAACAAGCCACCGTCGAGGTCGACATCACCGCCTTCGACACGCCAGTGACGATCACCTCGCCTTCTCCGTAGTTGAACAAGCAGGCTCTGCTTGCCCTCGCGGGCGCGGGGCTTTTTGTCGCGGCGCTCGACGCTTACGTCGTCGTCACGCTGCTGCCCGCGATGATGGGCGACGTCGGCCTGACCATCGAGAAGCTCGAGCAGGCAACACCGATCATCACCGGGTTTCTGGCGGGATACGTCGTCGCCATGCCGCTGCTCGGCGCGTACTCGGACGCACGGGGCCGCGTCCCCGTGTACGCCGCATGCGTCGCGGCCTTCGGGGTGGGGTCGGTGATCACGGCGACTTCGGGTTTGTGGTCCTTCGCGGGCCTGCCCTGGATGGTCGCAGGGAGGTTCTTGCAGGGTCTCGGCGGCGGCGGCCTGGTGCCACTCTCGCTGGCGATGGCCGCGGACCTGTACCGCGACCGGGCGCGCACCGTGGCCCTCGGGTCGGTCGCGGCCCTGCAGGAAGCGGGCAGCGTCTTCGGGCCGCTCTACGGCGCGACTGTCGCCGCGGCCGCGGTCGCGGCCGGCGGATGGCGGTTCGTGTTCTGGCTCAACGTGCCGCTGGCCATCCTGTGCGGTGCGGGCATCGTGCTCGCCGGGCGTCGCGTGACCCTACCCACGTCCGACCTCGCTTCCTCGGTTGATTGGCTGAGCGCGGTCATGCTAGGCGCCGGCTGCGGGCTGCTCGTCCTAGCGCTGTATCCGGACGATCCCGAGCACCGCGCGACCAACGCCCTTCTCGTGCCCGCCGCGATTGCGGCGGTCGTCGTCCTGGCCGCGTACGCCTGGCGCCACGCGCGGCGCCTGGACCCGCTCATCCCGCGCGACCTGCTGCGCAGCGGCACGTTCCTCGGCGCGCTGACCGCCAACTTTTTCATCGGTGCCGCATTGATCGCGACGCTCGTCGACGTCCCGCTGCTCGGCCGGCTGGTTTTCAACCAGACGCAGCTGGATTCAGGCCTGCTGCTGACTCAGTTCCTGATCGGGGTGCCGGTCGGTGCGGTTGCCGGCGGTTTGCTCGCCGGTCGCGTGGGAAATCGTTTCACCGCCGCCGCCGGAATTCTGGTCTCCGCGCTCGCCTTCGTCCAGATGTCGGGCTGGAGCGCCAACGAGCTGACGCTGCAGCTCGGACCGGCAAGGACGGCGGACCTGGCGCTTGCGGCGTGCGGACTTGGCTTTGGCCTGGTCATCGCGCCCCTGACGGCTGCCGTGCTTGCGCTGACGCGGGGGCAGAGCCACGGTCTGGCGACGAGCCTGGTCGTGCTGGCGCGCACGATGGGGATGCTCGTCGGCCTCGCCGCCCTGACCGCGTTCGGCCTCCATCGCTTTCACCAGATCTTCGGCACCCCCGTGTTGACCGATCCCGACCTGCGGACTCGCGTCAAGGACCTCGAGAAGCTCGCCGCGGCCGCCTTCCTTCAGGAGTACCGCGAGATCTTTCTGATCGCGGCCACGCTGTGCGCGCTGGCCGCCGTGGTCATTGCTTTGTCGCTACGACCAGCACGTAGGAGTGGTGGTACCTGAACGCGTCGTCGGGATCGCCGAGGCTCGCCATGGCCGCCTCGACTTCGGCCTCCAGCTCGTTGCGGTAGCGCGGCCCCAGCGCTTTGATCAACGTGTAGGGCCGCGGCCCTGCGCCGGCCATCAGATCCGTCCACTCACGGGCATCGTGGGCACGGCCGCCAGTGACCATGTCGGTGACTCGGCCCACCTCGAAACCTGCCTCCTCGAGCATCTGCCTGAGCACCGAAGGCTCGCCGAAGTTCGCTCTCGCCGAGCTGTAGCGCGGACTCTCGAGATAGTGGCGGCGTGCCAGCGGTGTCAGCGCCTGGAAAAACAGCTCCTGGGCGTGCGTGTTGAGGCTTCGACGCTGGCACGAAACCGCGAGCCTGCCCCCTGGCCGAAGCACACGGTAGGCCTCGTCCAGCGCCGCGGCGGGGTCGCTGACATAGGTCAGGACCTCACCCATCGTGACGAGATCGAACGTCGCCGGGCGAAACACCAGGTGCTCGGCGGCCATTCCGATGAACTGCACGTTCTTGGTCTTGCGGGAGCGAGCGATGGCCAGCATGTGTTCGGACAGGTCAATGCCGAAGACAAGGCCGGGATTGACTCTCGGCGCGACCAGGCCTGCGACCAACCCGGTCCCGGTCCCAACGTCCAGGACCTGCTCACCCTTGGCCGGAGCGGCCAGGTCGGCGAGGCGCGTCGCAACGCGTCCGTGCTGCCCGCCTGCCCACCCGTCGTAGAGGGGAGCAATACCGTCAAAAAAGTCGACCACGTGGTCGACTATCTCCCGAGATGAATCCCGATCCATGATGGCCACAGGTCCCGACTAACCTTGGGCGACGAATCCGTGCACGGCTGTTACGATGCTAGCTCGCTGAAGGCCCGCACGATCCCACAAAAGCGCATCGGAGGAATTAATGGCTCAAGCTGAGAAATCCGCGGCTCAGGCGACGCAGAACGGAGGGACGAACGTCGTCAGCCTCGGCCCTCGCGACGTCCTGCAAGGCCGGCTCGAAGTCCAGGGCGACCTGAAGATCGCCGGGAACGTCGAGGGTGACCTGAAGGCAAGCGGGGACATCACCGTCGACCAGTCGGCCAATATCCAGGCGGCCGTCGAGGGCGCCAACGTCAGCGTCCGCGGCCAGGTCACGGGCAACGTGACCGCGAGGAAGAGGCTCACACTCGGTGGCTCGGGACGGCTCAACGGCGACGTCCGGGTGGGCCGCCTCACCGTCGAGGACGGGGCGACCCTGAACGGCAACGTCACCATGGCCTCGGACAAGGGCTAGCTAAACCACAACCCCAACCTCCGCGTGCTCGGCGCGCCGGACGGCGGGTATGACGACGGTCTCCAGGTACTGGTTCACCGCCAGCTCGGCGTTGCGCACCATGCGCCATTCCAGCTGCTCCAGGTACACCTGGTCGCTGTTCAGCGAGCCCAGCCTCTCGCGCCAGAACTCGGGGTCGAGATTGAGCCCGGGCAGCGGCCCCTTCGTGGGCCTGAGGTTGAGCTCGGGAATCTGAGGCAGACCGGGGTCGGAATCAGTGGTCGGGGCTGGGGCCGCGCCGACCGCGGGGGTGGCCATCGGGCGATTGGCCGATGCCACCACGTTCCAGGCCACTGCGATCAGCGCACCCACGACGATGATCTCGGCCGCCACCATCCAGGTCAGGGGAGAACGGAAGAAGTTGCGCATGCGGCCAGGCTAGGTGCGGAGGACCGCCGTGCCAACCCAGCCTGTTAAGGGCTCGGCAGCGAGCGCAGGGCGGCCAGGCCGCGCTCGATCGTCCCGATCCTCTTCGGAAAGCTGAACCGGACGTGATTCCGGCCGAGCACTGGGTCGTGGTAGAAGCTCGAGGCAGGCACCGTGGCCACGGCCACCTCTTCGATCAGCCGCCTGGCAAACACAACGTCGTCGGTCGCGCCGAATCGCGAGATGCCGGCCATCACGTAGTACGCGCCGTCGGGCGCTGTGGCCTCGAAGCCGCATTCCTGCAAGCCGGAAACCAGGGCGTCGCGCCGCTCCTGGTAGTCGCCGAGCAGCTCTACATAAAAGGACGCGGGGAACGCGAGCGCCTCACTGACAGCGATCTGCAGGGGATGTGCGGCGCCGACGGTGAGGAAGTCGTGAACCTTGCGGATGCCGGCGGTGAGCGGTGCCGGGGCGATGAGCCAGCCGACACGCCAGCCGGTCACCGAATAGGTCTTACTCGCGCCGCTGATGGTTATGGTCCGCTCGGCCATGCCCGGCAGCGTCGCCATGCTGACGTGACGTCCGCGGTAGACGAGGTGCTCGTAGATCTCGTCCGTGATCGCGATCGCGTCGTGTTCGATGCAGAGCTGCGCGATGAACTCGAGCTCGGCCTTTGAGTAGACCTTCCCGGTGGGGTTGTGGGGCGTGTTGATGACGATCGCGCGCGTCCTGTCGTTGAACGACGCCGTCAGCTGATCGAGGTCGATCGACCAGCAATCAGTAGGTCCCATCCTGGTCGCGCTTGCGCGCTCAGGCGGCCGGAGCGCAACGTATCGCGGGACGGCGCCGCTGAGCACGCAGTCGGGTCCGTAGTTTTCATAGAACGGCTCGAAGACGACGACCTCATCGCCGGGATCGACCGCGGCGAGCATGGCGGCGATCATCGCCTCGGTGGCACCGCACGACACGGTGATCTCGGTGTCGGCGTCGACGTCGCGTCCCCAGGCCGCCGACTGCTTGCGGGCGATCGCGTGCCGCAGCTGCGGCGCGCCCCACGTCGTCGCGTACTGGTTGAAACCGGCCCGCAGCGCTCTCGACGCCGCGTCGAGGATCCGTGGGTCCGGGTCGAAGTCAGGGAAGCCCTGGGCGAAGTTGATCGCGCGCTCGGGCCCATGCAGCGCGAGGTTCAGGCGCGTCATCTCGCGGATGACCGACTCGGTGAAGCTCTCGGCTTTCTGGGAAAGCCTAATGACCGGGATCAGCGCGCTCCAGGTGAAGGTCGGTGCTCGAGCAGGAGAAGCAGCGCGCCGGGCGATCGAGGCTGCGCTCCCACCAGCCGCAGACATCGCACGTCCACCTCGTCTTGGCGAAGAAGTCGAGCACGTCCGAACGGCTGAGCAGCCCGACCATCTTGCCCCCGCGAACCACGGGCACGCGCCGGATCCGCTCGCCGATGAGCAGCCGCGCCGCCTCATCGATTCCGGTCTCCTCGGTGACCGAGATGACGCGGGGACTCATGATGTCGCGCGCGACCTTTCCTCGCTTCGAGAACACGTCCGTCTCGGACACGATGCCGACCACGTGACCCTCGTTCGCGACCACCGGAGCCCCTGTGATGTGCCTGGAGCTCAGCGTTTTCGCGATCTCCTCGACCGGCGTGTCTTCGCGGAACGTGATCACGTTTCGCGTCATCACTTCCTTGACCGGGATCATGACGTGGCGAGCAGTGTAGCCACGGTCTGGAGGTTGGCGTTCCCACCGCTCAGCAGCAGACCGGTCCGTCCATGCGGGAGCTTTCCCGCCAGGTATGCGGCCAGCGGCAGACCGCCGGTCGGCTCAAGTGCGAGATGCAGCCGGACCCAAGCAACCCGCACGGCGTTTGCGATGTCGTCCTCGGTCACGGTCACGATCTGATCGACCAGGCCGTTGGCAAACATCGCTTCGAAATTGCGCTCGCCGATCGCGGTCGTGCGAACTCCGTCGGCAAGTGTTTGCGGCGACGTTGGCAGCTTCTGGATGCTGTGTGCTTTCCAGCTGCGATAGGCGTCGTCCGCAACCTCCGGCTCGACTCCGATCACCTGGATCGAGGCGTTGTGGTGCTTGGCCGACATCGCCGAGCCCGCCAGCAGGCCACCGCCGCCGACCGGCGCGGCCACGACCGCGACATCGGGGTCGTCGTCAAGCAGCTCCCGCACGGCCGTGCCTTGTCCATGGATCACGTCCCAGTCGTCAAACGGATGGACGAGCGTGTAACCGCGCTCGGCCATGACTTCCCGCAATCGCTGCTCCCGATTGGCGAAAGTGATGCCCTCCTGCATAACCTCGGCGCCGAGCGCGCGCGTGGCCGCGACCTTGGCGGGGTTCGCATCTTCCGGGATCAGGATCAGCGCGGGGATCCCGACCGAACCGGCCGCCAGCGCCACGGCCTGCGCGTGGTTGCCCGAGCTCACCGCAATCACCCCGGCAGGCTTCTCGCCGCGCTCGACCAGCGACAGGATCGCGTTGAACGCGCCGCGCGGCTTGAACGAGCCGGTGACCTGGAAGCACTCCGGTTTCAGGCGAAGGTCGGGATCGAAGTCCGTCCGCAGGACGGGAGTGCAGCGCACATGGCCGCGGATTCGCTCCGCCGCCCTGGCGACCTCCTTCGCATGCTGGTCGACGTAGGCGCTCAAGCGGCGCGTGTCGCGGTCACTGCGCGCGGCGCGCGACGGAGATTGGTCAGCACGATCCCGCCAAGGATGACCACCATGCCGACAACGGTTGGGACGGTCAGGTTTTCGTGCAGCAGGACGACACCCCAGAACACCGCTGTGATGGGAACCACCAGCGTGACCGCGGTCGCCCGCACCGCGCCGAGGCTGTTCATCACGTAATAGAACAGCAGGTAGGCGACCCCGGTGCCGAAGACCCCCAGCGCGACAACCACCGCGAAGGACAAGAGCCGAAAGTGGAAATGCGGCAGCGCCGGCGCCGCCACGGGAATCGCGAGCAAAGTGGTCGCGAGCGTCTGGCCGAAGCTCTGCTCGTAGACGCTCATGCCGCGCAGCTTGGTGCGCTGGTAGATCGCCGCGAGCGCGTACGAGAACGCCGCGACGAGGACGGCCAGCACTCCGAGCACGCTGCCGCTCAGGCCATGCGCGGTGATGTCCGGCAGCACAAGAATCGCGACGCCACCGATGCCGATCAAAACGCCGACGTAGTTGATGCGCGTGGGCCGCTCGGCGGGCACGATCCAGAAGACGAGAATCGCGGTCCACAGCGTCGCCGTCGCGTTGAGGATGCTGGCGAGTCCGCTGCTGATGTGCTCCTCTCCCCAGGCGATCGCGATCCATGGGAACAGGGCGTTGATGACCGCCATGATCCCGAACGGGAGGATGCGGCTCCTCCAGCTTGGGCCGAAAAGCGGGCGGTGCGTCGCCTGCATGAACACGGCCAGCGCCAGCGCACCCGAGGCCGACCGGACCAGCACCAACCCCGTGGGACCCATGTCCCCCACCCCGAGCTTGATGAACAGGAACGACGCGCCCCAGATCAGCGCCAGCGCAAGGAACGCCGCGTAGGGAAGCAGACCGCGGCGACTTTCAGACACGAGTCACCCATTCGTCGGTCGAGAGGACGAGTGTGACCGGGCCATCGTTCTCGATGGTCACGCGCATGACCGCTCCAAAGCTGCCGGTCGCGGTTTCTATTCCCCGCTCGCGGAATCTGCCAACGAACTTGTCGTAGAGCTGCTCGGCGCGCTCGGGGTCACCGGCGCCAAGCAGGCTCGGGCGGCGGCCCCGGCTCATGTCGGCGAACAAGGTGAACTGGGAGACGATGAGGGCCGAGCCGTGGACGTCTACGAGACTGAGGTTCATCTTGCCTGCCTCGTCGGCGAACACGCGCAGATCGATGATCTTGTCGGCCAGGCGCCGAACGGTGGTCTCGTCGTCGTCACCCGCCGCACCTACGAGCAACACGAAACCCGGGCCAATGGTTGCGCTACTGCCGTCCCAGCTCACCGCGCCGGAGGAAACCCGCTGCGCTACTACCCGCATGGAGCAATTACGAGCGTCGCTTTGGCGGCCGGATTCACTCCGGCCGCGACTTTGTCTGATGAGTCTGCCAGTCGTCGCCGGTGGAAGAGATTCAAGGAGAGCAAACCTTATACCGGAAGGAGAGCAGCGCCTGCGGCGACAGCCGCACGCGCGATGAGAGGAAACCATCCGGGTTTCCTCTCATACGTCAGTCGATCTTGGGTCCGAAGTGCGGCTCGGCGTGCACGAGTGAGTCGATGTAACGAAACCGGTCGTAGCGGTGCTGCAGCAAATCCGCGGGCGCCTCTTCGAGAAGCGGCTGCATGTGCCGCCACAACGCTTCGTCCAGCGCGCGAGCCGCGGCGTCGTAATCCGCGCTGGCGCTCCCGTGCGGCTCAGGGACCACCTCTTCCACCACCCCCATCGCGACGATCTCGCGCGAGGTGAGCTGCAGCTGTTCCGCGGCCTCGACCTTGCGGGAGTTGTCGCGCCACACGATCGAGGCGGCCGCCTCCGGCGACGCGACCGAGTAGATCGAGTTCTCGAGCATGATCACGCGGTCGGCCACGCCCATCCCGAGTGCGCCGCCGCTCCCGCCCTCGCCGATGACCGCGGCGACGATCGGGACTCGAATCGCGAACCACTCCAGGATCGCGGTCGCGATCGCGGCTGCGATGCCTCGCTCCTCCGCGCCTGCGCCGGGATACGCGCCAGGGGTGTCGATGAGCGAGACGATTGGGAAACCGAACTTCGCCGCATGGTGCGCGAGGCGCAGCGCTTTGCGGTAACCCTCGGGGTGCATCATGCCCCAGTTCCTGGCGACTCGCTCTTTCAGGCTGCGGCCCTTTTGGTGGCCGAGAAACATCGTCGTCCTGTCGTGCCAGGTGCCGATCCCACCGACCAGCGCCGGGTCATCCGCGGAGAGCCGGTCGCCGTGGAGCTCGATGAAATCGGGGGCGAGGCGGCGGACATAGTCGAGGGAGTAGGGCCTGTCCTGGTGCCTGGCGAGCTCGACGATCTCCCAGACGCTCACGGATAGATCTCCAAGAGGTGTGCCAGCAGCGGCCGCAGCTCATTGCGCGGCACGACCATGTCGACCTGTCCGTGCGCGAGCTGGAACTCGGCGCTCTGGAAGCCGGGCGGCAGGTCTGCGTACGTGGCCTGCTTGATCACGCGCGGCCCGGTGAAGCCGATGGACGCGCCGGGCTCGGCGATGTTGATGTCACCGAGCAGCGCCAGTGAAGCCGCGGTCCCACCAAACGTGGGGTCGGTGAGGATCGAGAAATAAGGGACGCCCGCGGCCTGGAGCCTTCCCACCGCCGCGTTGACCTTCGCGAGCTGCATCAGCGCCAGGACTCCTTCTTGCATGCGCGCGCCACCGGACGCGGAGACGAGCACGTACGGCACTTTGTTGGCCGCGGCCTGCTCCATTCCGCGCGCCAGGCGCTCGCCCGCGACGATCGACAGAGTGCCTCCGACGAACCCGAAGTCGAACGTCGCCAGCCATATTTGCCGGCCGGCCAGCGCGCACGTGCCGGTGCGGACCGCTTCGTTCAGCCCTTCTTCGAGCAGCGTCTGCACCGTTTCTTGGTAGCGCTTCGGCACGGTCCAGTTGAGAAGGTCGTGGGAGCGGACGTCGGTCCAGCGCTCCTGCCAGGTGCCCTCGTCGGCGATCAGCGGTATCCATACGTCGGCGCCAAGCCGGAAGTGGTGGCCGCAGTTGATGCAGACGTAGTTGTTCTCACGCAGCTGGTCGCCGGCAAGGCTGATGCCGCAGCCCGGGCAGTTGGTCGGGAGAAGTATCTGCGGCAGCTCGCCGCCCTGGATCGCGACTTCCTCGCGGTGGCGCTCGATGATCGCCATTGCTAGAGGGAAAGACCTCCGTCGACCGCGATCACCTGGCCGGTGATGAATCCGGCCCGCTCAGAGCAGAGAAACGCCACGGTCGCAGCCACTTCCTCCGCGGTCGCTTCGCGTTTGATCGGCGTCATCTTCACGAGCTCGCCCACCATCTCATCGGTCAGTGACTTGTTGGTCAGCTCCGTGCGTACGTAGCCCGGCGCGACAGCGTTGCAGGTGATGTTGCGCGACCCATATTCGCGCGCCACCGACTTGGTGAAGCCAATGAGCCCCGCCTTCGCGGCGGCGTAGTTGGTCTGCCCCGCATTCCCGGTCAATCCCACGATCGACGAGATGTTCACGATGCGGCCCCAGCGCGCGCGCATCATTCCAGACATGATGGCAGCCTTCGTCGTGGCGAAGGCGGACAGCAGGTCTGTGCGGATCAGCTCCTCCCAATCGGGCGGCGACATCTGGATCAGCAGCTTGTCGCGCACGGCGCCGGCGTTGTTGACGAGGACGTCGACACGACCGATCGCCTTGACCATCGCCTCGACCTGGACGGGGTCACTTACGTCGGCCTGGAACGCCGTCCCACTCCCCAGCGACGACGCGGTCTCTTCCGCCGCGGTCTTGTCGGAGCGGTAGTTCACGACGACGCGAGCGCCCATCCCCGCCAGTGCCTGACTGACGGCTCGGCCGATGCCTTTGCCGCCCCCTGTGACGAGAGCGGTCTTTCCGTCCAGGTCACCCATGGGCTAAGTGGTTGCAGGTCCCGCGAAATCTACGAACAGCTCCTCCGCGTTCCACGTGTCCACGCCGGGGATGTGCTTGGCGGCCAGGCTCGCGAGAACCCGACCAGGCCCGAGCTCGACGACGGTCCGGACCTTCATCGCGCGCATCGAGACCATCGTTCGCGCCCAGTCCACCTGGCGCAGCATCTGCAGGCGCAGCTCCTCCTGGAGCGCGGCCGCGGTGCGCAGGGCCTCGCCCGATGCATTTGCCAGGACGGGTATCGAGGGCGGCTTCAGCGGGAGCAGGTCGACGGCCTTGCGAAACGCCGAGGCGGCGGCCTCCATCAGCGGCGTATGCGCCGCCAGGGGGATGGTGAGGATCAGCGCGCGACGCGCTCCGGCCGCGTTGGCGAGCGTCTCGGCCTGCCGCACCGCCGGCATCTCGCCCGAGAGAACGAACTGCGCGTCGGCGTTGCGGTTGGCGATCCACAGGTTGCCGAGCTCCGACGCTTGCTGCCGGATGCGTTCGACCTCGGGCTCGGCCAGCCCCACGATCGCGATCATCCCCACGTGCGTGCCCGCGGCCTGGGCCATGACCCGGCCACGCTCCTTGACCAACAGCAGCGCCGTCTCCCACGGGATGGACCCCGCGGCGGCGAGCGAAGCGATCTCACCCAGGCTGTGGCCTGCCGTGACGCTCACGTTTTCGAGGCCATAGCTCTCGCGCCACACCTCGTATGCCGCCCAGCACACCGTCATTACGCACGGCTGGATGACGTCGGTGCGATTGAGCTCCTCGACCGGTCCCTCGAAGCAGAGCTTGCGCACGGGCATCTCGAGAAGCTCTTCCGCGCGCATGAACGCCCGCTGCGCGGCTGGATAGCGCTCGTAGAGGTTCTTGCCCATGCCGGGCTTCTGCACACCCTGGCCGGGGAAGAGCAGCGCGATGGGAGCGGAGAGCTTGATCACCAGACCCAACCGCCTGAAGGGAAGGAGAGCAGGAGCGCTTGCCCGGCCGCAGGCCGGGTCGGCTTTGCCGACGCGCCGATGAGAGGAAACCGTAGGTTGCCTCTCATAACTACCAGGTCATTCGCATCAGGCCCATCTCATGAGGGTTGCGCCCCATGTGAGGCCTGACCCAAACCCAGCCAGAAGAACGTGGTCGCCGCTCTTGACGCGACCCTTGCGCACCGCTTCGTCCAGCGCGATCGGGATCGATGCGCTCGAGGTGTTGCCGTACTCGTCGATGTTGATGGCCACCCGCTCGATCGGCAGGCCGATGCGACGAGCCGCCGCGTCGATGATGCGGAAGTTGGCCTGGTGCGGCACCCACAGGTCGATCTCGTCCAGCGAGACCCCCGCGGTCTGGCACACCTCCGTGGCCTGGCGGATGAAGATGTCGACCGCGAACTTGAAGACGTCGGGGCCGACCATCTCGATGAACGGCGTGGCGTCCTTGGCCGCGTACGCCCCCTTCTCGATGTTGCCGCACGTGACCTGGGCGTAGCCGCGGCCGTCAGAGCCAAGACACCAGCTGAGGAATCCCGCGCCCTCCGCAGCCGGCCTTACCACGGCGGCTCCCGCGCCGTCACCGAAAATGACCGCCGTCCCGCGGTCGGAGTAGTCGAGCATTCGCGACAGCACCTCGGCGCCGATCACAAGGACGTTGTCCGCGCGCTCGGTGGCGATGTACGAGTCCGCGATGGAAAGCGCGTAGACAAAGCTCGAGCAGGCCGCGAGCGTATCCCACGCCACCGCGCCCGGCGCGTCGAGCTCGTTCTGCACGCGGCACGCGACGGATGGAAACGGTCCGTCGGGCGAAGAGGTGCCGACCAGGATCATGTCCAGGTCTTTGGCGTCGAGCTCCGCCGCCTCGAGCGCCGAGCGCGCGGCTTTGGTGGCGAGCTCGAACGTCGTCGTTCCCGGTTCGGCGATGTGGCGGCGCTGGATGCCCGTGCGCTCGGTGATCCACTTGTCCGAGGTGTCCATCATCTTCTCGAGGTCGAAGTTGGTCAGGATCTTCTCCGGCGCATACACGCCGACGCCGGCGATCGCGCTGGGGCGGCCCTTGGCCTGGAACGAACGAAGAGGCACTGCGTCGGAGCGGGTGCGGTAGTTGGTCGTGATTGCCATCGGCTCTACGCCTCCAGCCGCTCGGCGGTCTTTTGCTCCAGGAACTTCCACAGGTCGGCGATGACTTTCATATTCTCGAGCTCCTCGTCTGGCAGCTCGACGTCGTACTTGTCCTCGATCGCCGCGATCAGCTCGACGAGGTCGAGCGAGTCTGCGGCAAGGTCGCGCTGAAAGCTCTTGTCCATCTGGACCTGGTCGGGCTCGATGCCGAGGATCTCGGCCGCAAGCTCCTGTAGCTCGCGGAAATCAAGCTGGCTTGGCATTGCTTCCTCCCTACTCCCCTTTCTTGATCACGAGAGTGGCGTTGTGTCCACCGAATCCGAATGAGTTGGACAGGGCGACGTCGACGTCTGCCTTGCGCGCCTTGTTGGGCACGTAGTCGAGGTCGCACTCCGGGTCTGGGTCGTCGAGATTGATGGTCGGCGGAAGCAGGCCGCGATCCAGCGCGAGCACGCACGCGGCGGCTTCGATGGCGCCTGCTGCACCCAGCAGGTGGCCATGCACCGACTTGGTCGAGCTAACCGCCAGCTCGTGGGCGTGGTCGCCGAAGACGGTCTTGATCGCCTTTGTCTCGGCGACGTCGCCGAGCTTGGTCGACGTCCCGTGGGCGTTGATGTAGCCGATCGTCTTGGGATCGACGCCGCTGGAGGCGATGGCCTGCTTCATAGCCCGGGCCGCGCCCTTGCCCTCCGGCTGCGGAGCGGTAAAGTGGTACATGTCGGCGCTTGCGCCGTAGCCCGCGATTTCCGCGTAGACCCTGGCGCCGCGCTGCTTGGCGTGGTCCATGTCCTCGAGCACGAACATGACCGAGCCCTCACCCATGACGAACCCGTCGCGGCCGAGGTCGAATGGCCGGCACGCCTTCTCCGGCTCGTCGTTGCGCTCGCTCGTGGCCTTGATCTGGCAGAACGCACCCATCGTCAGCGGGGTGATGGTCGCCTCCGACCCACCCGCCAGCATCGCCACCGCGTCGCCGCGCTTGATGATCTCCGATGCCTCGCCGATGCCGTGGGCGCTCGAGGCGCACGCGCTGACGATCGCGTAGTTCGGGCCCCCGGCATGCGTGTGGATGGCGACGATTCCGGCCGCCATGTCCGCAATCATCATCGGCACCGTGAACGGGCTGATGCGCTTCGGCCCCCGCTCCATCAGCGCGGTGTGGCTCTTCTCGATCTCTTCCATGCCGCCGATGCCGGAGCTGACAATGACGCCGACGTCGTCCGGGTTCATCTCCGCCGGGTCGAGGTTGGCGTGCGCAAGCGCCTGTTTCGAAGCGGCCAGCGCGAACTGGCAGTAGCGACCGATGTGGCGGGCCGTCTTGCGGTCCATGTAGTCCTCGGGGTTGAACGTCTTCACCTCGGCCGCGATCTTGGTGTCGAAGTTCGTCGTGTCGAAACGGGTGATCCGGCCCACGCCAGACACGCCTTCGATCATGTTCGACCAGACGGTTTCGAGGTCGTTGCCGATCGGCGTGATGAAGCCCATGCCGGTGACGGCCACGCGGCGGCCGTTGTGATTGGATGCCATCCATCCAGCATAAGGACGCAAGGGCCAATCGGCAGCCGCGCGAGGTAGTAAAAGGACGGCCGGTCTTTGGACCCGATGTCCAAGTCCGAAGCTAGAGCAGCTTTTGCAGGTCCAGGGCCAGCTGCAGGCGAAGGCGGGTCGACGGCACGTCGAGGTCTCCGCCGAGCAGCTCCTTGAGCTTGTCCAGGCGATACAGCACGGTGTGGCGGTGCAGCCCCAGCGCCGACGCGGCGTCCTTGACCGATCCCCTGGCCAGGTAGGCCTCCAGGGTCTCCATCAGCTGGGCGCGGTTGCGCAGTTTGGAGTCGAGCAGCCGGCCGAGGGTGTGAGCGACGAACCGCTCGGCCAGGCGAGGATTCTGGGCAAGCACGAGATGGGGGATGACCTCATCGTGTCCGTGCGCGATGGCGTCGGGCCGCAGCTTGCGTCCGGCTTCGAGTGCCTGCTGGGCTTCCAGGAAAGACCGCGAGATCCCGTGGAGGCCGGGATGGTGTCCGCCGATGCCTGCCCGCACTCGCGCGCGGACGCCTCCGGAACGCTCGGCGGCTTCGTCCTGAAGCTGCGTGACGAACTGCCGGGCGGGCTCGAGGTCGGATATCTGGTCGACCGGCCAGAGCACGACCAGGGTTCCAGGGTCGGTCGCGTGCATCAGGATGCCGCGCGGTGTCTTGAGGGCGGCCGCGACCTCGGCCAGCGCCTGACCCCCGCGTTCGCCGTCGCGGTTTCCAAGCACGAGCTTGCACACGATGGCGACGTAGCCCGCGGCAGCAAGCGGCGTGTTGAGCGCCAGCGCCTGACGCTGGAGCTCGAGCTCCGAATCGAAGTTGTCGCTGATCAGCGCGTGGAACAGGCGAGCCTGGGCTCGCGTGCCGCGCTGCATGTGCTGCTCGCGGGCGTGGAGGTAAGTCTTGGTCACCTCGGCCGCGACCTGGTCGAGCGCCGCGAACACGTAGTTGGCGACCAGCATGATGGCCTCCGGCGTGGCCTCGGGATGGCCGCGCCAGGCTCGCAGGATTTCGTCCCAGGCGACGCGGGCGGCGATGCGATAGGCGGTCAGGATGGGCTCGACGGACTGACTGCTCCGCGCCTGGAGAATGCCCAGCTGCGCGACACGCCGCAGCTCCTCCTGGGTTGCGGGCCGGGACTCACGCGCCGTGGCCAGGAACAGGTCGAGCCCGGCCGCGCACGCGCGGACGATGGCGTCCCGCTGCGGCGGAACGCCGGTGGAGGCGTCCCACCGGACAAGCGTCACGATCGCCCGCGCCATGTGCCGCGCCATCCCGGCGTGCCGGCGCTCGAGCTCGTCGATCAAGCCCTGGGGCAGGCGAGGTGCCGCGCGGCCGGGTTTGGACCTCGAGGCCAGCTTGGCCACGAGGCGACTATACGGCGGTGCGGCTGTGCTTATCCACGAAGTCCAGGATGTGGCGCCAGGCTCTGTCGGACGCGTCGTGCCATTGCTCGTACGTGCGGTCGAAGAAGCTGTGGGGTGCACCTTCGAATATCTCGGACTCGTGAGGCACGTGCGTCTTGTCCAGCTCGCGCAGGAATTCCTGGTTCTGCTCCGGGGTCGTCGCGCCGTCCGCGCCGGCGATCAAGACGAGCAGCGGCGCCTTCATCCGAGAGATGAACGCCTCGGCTCGCATGGGACGTCCGTAGAAACCGATGCATCCGCTCAAGCCTGGGTTCGTGGCCGATTGGATCCACGAGTTTGATCCGCCAAAGCAGAAGCCGACCGTAAAGACCGACTTCACCGCCCCGCCATCCTTGGACTTCAAATAGTCGATAGCCGCCGCCGTGTCCGCGGAGATCGCCTCGGGCGTCGTCTGCTGCACGTGGGGCATGTACTCGAAGTCATCGCCGCGGTCGCTCATGCCGGCGGTGCGCGCGAAGTAGTCGGTCGCGACCGCGTCGATACCGGCTTCGGCAAAACGTTGCGCGAGCTCCTTGTAGAAGCGATGCAAGCCGCGCACATCCGGCAGGACGACCATGCCCGCACCGGTGGGCTCGGCCGCGCGTGCGAAGTACGCCGCGAACCTGGTTCCGTCGGATGCCTCGAGGACCAGGTCGCCCTGGTCGGCGGCGGCGCCGCTGATCGGTGGCAATGGTGGCCGTGCGTCGTCCCCAAAACACATAGTTCGTTCTCCCTTTAGGCTTGGAGTGCGATGAAGATCGAGAGTCCGGCTTTCACGATCGCAGATATCCGGTCGTTCATGGATTCATACGCCGCCAGGGAACGCGACCTGCTCGCGGATCGGCTGCAGCGCGTGTCGCAGCGGCTGGCACAGCTCGGGCCTCGCGTCAAAGCGCAGCCTGGCGACGACGGCGATTGGAACGCCCACGAGCTGCTGGCGCATATCTCGGTGCTGTCGAAGTTCTATGGCGTGCTGGTCCACCAGGTGTCGAGCGGGAAGCCTCACGCGGACCTGCTCGAGGCCGTCAACATGCGCGACAGCGCGGGCCAGCAGATGGCGCAGCTCGCCCCAGAGCAATTGCTGAGCATGTCGCTCTCGGACCAGGAGCGCACGATCAAGACGTTGCGTTCAAGTGATCCCGACGCGCTGCGCCGGACAGCTCAGCTGGGCGACAGCCTCACCATGACCGCGGAGGAGATCGCGCGGATGCCTCTCATCTCGCACCTCGAGATGCACATCGACGACCTCGAAAAGATGGTGGGCTAAGAGCTCACCTGCGAGTAGCCGAGCCGGCGCAGCTCGCGCCGGATCGAATCGGCGGCGCCGTCCATCATCGCGGGGTCAGGGTTCGGATCCTGGTTGCCGAAGTCGAGGTCGTGGAGTCCGCGTATCGGCACGACGTGCAGGTGGCAGTGCGGGACCTCGAGCCCGGCCAGCATCACGCCAATTCGTACGGGTTGGAATGCCGCCATCTGCGCGCGCCCGACTGCCTGCGCGGTCTCGGTGAGACTGCACAGTAGGTCCGGGTCGAGGTCCAGCCAGTGGTCGATCTCCTGGCGCGGCACCACCAGCACGTGACCTGGACGCAGCGGCCGGTTGGAGAGAAACACCACCGAACTGTCGTCCTTCCACACGAATCTCGCCGGGAGCTTGCCCTCGATGATCTGGGTGAAGATCGTCGCCATCAGACTTTGGGCTCCCACTGAAAGAAGCGAAGACCGACGATCAGGCCGCCGATGCCCCAGGCTCCGAGGACCAGGAGGTCGTCGGCGTGCAGCCCCGATCCGCTGAGCTGAAAGAACGAGCTGATCATCGCGTCCGCAAAGTGCCGTACAGGAAAAATCTTGCCGGCGATGTCCAGCCACTGCGGCGGGTTGTTGAGCGGGATGAACACGTCAGAGATGAACAGCAGCGGAAGGATGGTCCCGTTGACGACCGCGGGCGCCGCGTCAGCGTTGGGGATGAATGCGGTGATCGCGACTCCCAGGGCGCTGAACACCGCGGCGCCGACCAGGAGTGTCAACGCGAAGGTGGGCAGCGTCGTGGTGGGAAGCGTGGCCCCGAAGAAGATCGCACCGAACGCCGCGCAGATGATGACCAGCAGGATCGCCATTAGGACCGCGTGAATGATGCGGGCCGCCATGTAGCTCCCCACCGGCAGCGGAGATCCATGGATTCGCTTGAGGGCACCGGAGTCTCGTAAGAAGCTGAGCGAGATCGCGATGTTCGTGTAACACGCGTTGATGACCGAGAAAGCGGCGATCGAAGGCACATAAAAGGTCGCCACGCGCACGGTCTTTCCGGGCGCCACCATCAGCGAACCATTGCCGAAGATCACCGAGAAGATGACCAGGAAGATCAATGGAAAGACGAGCGTGAAGAACAGCGATGCCGGATTACGGACGAACGCCTTGTTGACGTACCAGACCTGGCGAAGGGCCAGCGTCACGTCGTTCACGCCTGGGTCGCCTCCGCCTCTTTCGTGATCTCCAGGTACACGTCTTCCAGGGACGGCCGGAGAACCTGGAGGCCTTCGAGCGAGATCCCGTTCTGGACTGCCCATGACGTGAGCTCGAACAAGGTCCTGGTTGGATCGGCGGCTTCCAGCTCGAAGTCGTCGCCGTCGACCTTGGCCGTAGCGCGGATACCTTCCGGAAGCGCTGTCGCGTCTGAGAGGCGAAAGCGAACGACGGTGTCCGCCCGCCTGCGCCCCACGAGCGAATCCGGCGTGCCCTCCGCCACGACCTTGCCCGCCGCGATAATGACCACGCTGTCGGCGAGGTACTGCACCTCGTCCATCGCGTGCGAGGTGAGAAAGATCGTCTTGCCGAGGCCGGCCAACCCTTTGATCACTTCCCACGCATTGCGCCGAGCGCCGGGATCGAAACCCGTCGTCGGCTCGTCCAGAAAGAGCACGGTTGGGTCGCCGGCCAGCGCGATCGCCACGTCGAGGCGACGCTTCTGGCCACCCGACAGCCTCGTCACGCGTGTCGACGCCTTGTCCTCGAGTCCGACCAGGCGGATGACGTCCTCTCGGGTGCGCGGCTTCGGGTAGTAGCCGCGGAACATGTCGACCGTTTCGGCCACCGTCAGGTACGGATCGACGCCGGTCGTTTGCAGAACGATGCCGATCTGTTCTTTCAAACGCCGGTCGCCCGAGGCAGGGTCAAACCCGAGCACATACGCGCGGCCCCCGTCGCGCTTGCGAAAGCCCTCGAGGATCTCGACGGTCGTCGTCTTGCCGGCACCGTTGGGGCCGAGCATTGCAAACACCTCGCCCTCGGCGACCTCGAAGCTGATGCCGCGCACGGCCTGCACCGGTCCATACGACTTGCGCAGGTCGACGACTTCGACCGCGGCGCGGCTCATGCCCAGAATCTCTCCGGCACGTCGGCGCCAAAGGCCAAGCGGTGACGCTGAGCGAATTCTTCGCGCGTATAGCTGTGCTCGATCGTGCCGACGTACTCCACCGCATACACAGCCGCAAGTGACGCGATGCGACCGGCATCCGCGAGCTCGAGTCCGCGAAGCAAGCCCGCCACCAGGCCTGCCCGATATGCATCTCCGGCGCCGGTTGGATCCACCTCGCGCTCCGACGGAGCGGCGGGAACGTCCACAGTACCGTCACGCGTCGTGATCCGCGAACCCTGGCGGCCGAGGGTGGTGACGACCATCCCGCAGAGGTCGAGCATTCCGTTCATGTCACGCTGGGTGCGCTCCTGGATGAGCTCGAGCTCGTAGTCGTTGCCGATGGTGATCCATGCCCCCGTGGCGCTGTCCGTCACATCGTCCCCGTCCATCATCGGCAGCTGATGCGCCGGGTCGAAGACAAAACGAACCCGCCGGTCCCGACACTCCGTGACCAGCCGTTTCATCGCGCCCGGGTCGTTGGGTCCGATGATCACGGCGTCGACGTCGGGAGGCCCGTCCTCGAGACCGAGGATGCCCGCGCGCCACATCGCGCCGCCGTAGTAGCCGGTGAGCTGGTTGTCGTCCATGTCGGTGGTCGTGAAACCGGTCGCGCTCAGCTCACCCTCGAGGAGGCGCAGACCCCGGCAATCGATGCCGAGCGCCATCAGCCACTCGCGATACTCGGCCGCATCCGTTCCGGCGGTGGCGAGAACCGCTGCGGGATAGCCCAGCAGAGTCAGGTTGTACGCGTAGTTGCCCGCCACGCCGCCCTTGCGCTTCTGCAGGTCGTCGACGAGGAAGCTCAGGTTCAGGATGTGGGTCTTGTCGAGGAGGATGTGGTCTTTGAACCTGCCCTTGAACGTGAGTATGTAGTCGTATGCGATCGACCCCGTGCAGAGGACCATGGCTGTCAGATGAACCATGACTGATACCCCGGCCGTAGATCAAATCCCGCCGGGAGGCGAGCCGATGACCGACTTCTCATGGAAGTCGTGGTCGCCCGAAGAGGTCATGGGTCGCCTGCGTGGTGTCAGCGTTCCATGGGCTTTCGTCGGTGGCTGGGCCCTGGACCTTTTCCGCGGCTCGGTCAGTCGGGAGCACGAGGACGTGGAGATCGCGGTGCCGAAAGCAAGCTTCTGGGCTATCCGCGATGCGCTGCCGGAGCTCGAGTTCATGATCGTCGGCGCCGGACGGAAGTGGTTGTTGTCCGACGACGTCGCGTTTGCGATGACGCACCAGACGTGGGGACGCGACCCCGCGACCGGTGACTACGTGCTCGACGTGTTTCGCGAACCACACGAAGGCGACGTGTGGATCTGCCGCAGGGACCATTCGATCCGGATGCCGTATGCCGAACTCTTCGAGCGAAACACTGACGCCTTGCCATACGTGATCCCCGAGGTGGTCCTGCTGTTCAAGGCGAAATTGGCAAGGGCAAAGGACGAGCAGGACCTCGAAGGCGTGCTGCCCTTCCTGAGCCCGAGCTCGAAGAGTTGGCTGCGCGACGCGATCGAGCGCGTGCATCCAGGGCACCCCTGGATCACGCGCATTCGCTGAGTCTCTTTTTCCTGGTCAGGCGGCGCGGCGCCGAACCGCGCGCCGGCGTGCCCGGTTTGCCGCCGGCTTGACCGCGCTCGGGTTCAGCTGGCTCGCCTGCTCCAGCCGCGTCGCGGTGCGGGCAATGGTCTTGAAAGAGCCATTGAAAACCCGCAGCGTCTGCTTGGCGACGTCGCCCATCACATCCTGACGGCGTGCCTGCACCTTGACGACGTGAAGTCCCTTCACCGCAAGGTTCTCAGGCAGCTTCCGGTTCACCTCAACGCCGAAGAGCTTCAGCTTGTCCGGAAGCATCGCGTTGATCCGCCGGTTGATCCGCCGTACCGCCGGCGTCCCTTTGCGCTCGAAGCTCCGGACCTGCTTGCGCATGCTGCCCAGCGGGTCCGTCGCTACGTCCGCGGCCGTTTTGGCCGCGCCGACCGCCACCTCTTCGACCGCAGTTGCGGTCACACCTAAGTCCGTGCTCACTGTTCTACTTACCTCCACGTGATTTCATGACGCATCATAACGCATTGCGTCATTCAGCGTCAACCGGAGGTCGAAGCCGGGCGATCAGGGCTTCGGCAGGCGGGCCGAAGAGGTCGTAGTGAGCGACCTTGCGACGCTTCTCGGGCTGGATCCATTCAGGACGGAGACCGTGCTGAGCTCCCCACTCCTCGAGCACGTGGCGCAGCCCGATCACGTGAAGGAAGGGCTTCTCGCGGCGGAAACCCCGGATCGTGGAGCCGTGGTAGGAGTCGAAGTTGCGATGGACGGCGATGCCGCCCTGCTCGGCGAAGGCTATCGCCTCTTTGATCTGCCGCCGCTCAAAGTACTTTTCGCGCACTCGTACAAATTGGACGGTACGCGCACAGATGGCACGGTCGGTTCTCATGCTCGGGACCAAGCGAGAAATCGCCCGCCAGGATTCGGGACGACGCGGCGGCCACGTGTTGCTCGACCAGGTCGTCGTCCGGATTGACCTCCAGTGCCTCGGCCCGGCGGAGATCGAACAGCACCAACCTCGGATCCGCGCCTCCGGCCAGCAGGCCGCGGTGCGCCGCCAGGCCGTAGATGCGCAGCTGCAGCCGGTACGCGTCGAGCAGCGCCTCGTCGAGCGTGGCGTTGGTTTTGAAGTCGATCAGCACCGTGCGCCCGTCGAGCTGGCAGATTCGGTCGACCAGCCCGCGCACCCGCGTGCCCCCGATCGACATGTTGAATCCCGCTTCGACCGCAAGCGTCTCGGCGCGAGCGAGCGGATCTTTGAGATAGCGCTCGAGCATCTCGCGTCCGCTCTCGGGCCCGCGATAAAGCCCGAGCAGATCCCCGCCGTTCGTGTGCCATGCGGCGAGCGCTTCGTGCACGGCCGATCCGAGCTCGGTCGACCCGATCGCCCGGACCTGGACGGGCTGCAGCTCGTCCGGCGGAGCGGGCACGCGCCAGACCTGGGCGAAGCGGTAGCGCACCGGGCAGACCTCGAAGTCGTGGAGCTGCGAGAAGCTCAGCTCCACGCTCTGCTCAGCACCCGATGGCGGAGGGGCGTGGCCGGGACGTATTTGCTCGAGGCGGTCGAGCACTGCGGCGACGACGGACGGATCGTCTCGCACCTGACCGTTCAGAGCCCGCGGAACCGGCAGCTCCAGCTGCTCCGACTCCACGACCGTCGCGGACTCGGGGTGCGCAAGCGCCCAGCTCAATATCTCGGCGAAGTGATCGTGGTCCTCGACACCATTCGCTCCGACCTCGTGAGCTGACGGTTCCTCCCGGGTTGCGGTGACGTAGAGCGCGTCCTTTGCGCGAGTCAGACCGACGTAGACGATGCGACGCCGTTCACCGATCGCCAACCTCACGGCGGGTGCGCCAGGCGACGTCTCCACGTACCGCGGATGCTTTTCGCCTCGCCAGCTCTTCATCACGAAACCAAGGTTGTCGGCGTCGAAGAAGAGCCTCTCGGTGTCGCGCGGTCGCGGTGGCCGCAGGTTGACCAGGAAGACGACTGGAAACTCGAGGCCCTTGGCGGCATGGATCGTGAGCAACGACACCGCTTCCGCTCCTTCGGACTCTTCCGCCGCCTCACCCACGGGAAGCTCGGCATCGATTACCTGGTCGAGGTGGCGGACGAAATCTCCAATGCCCGCGAGGGCAAGGTCTCGCTCGAACCGTCCCGCGAGCTGGGAGACCTTGCGCAGGTTGAGAAGAGCGCGCGGGCTTCCGTCGCGCTGCGCTCGCAGCTCGGCCCAACGCAGGTATCCGCTCTCCTCGAGCAGGCGGTTGAGGATGTCGCCGACGGTGAGCGTATCCCGCAGCCGGCCGGTTCGGTCGGTCAGCTCGAGCAGCCGGACGGCCTCGGCCGCGACTTTTGCGTCCATCTCGGGGAAACCCTCGCGTCTTGACTCGTCGAAGCAGTCGCGCAGGCGCATGCCTGAGCGCTCGAAGCGGCGCGACGCGAGCCTGTACATGCCTGCGTCAGCGAGGCGGACGATCGGGCCCTGCAGGATGCGCACGAGCGCTCCGTCGTCCATTGGGTTCTCGGTGAGCCGGAGCAGAGCCAGCACGTCCTTTATCTCCTGGCGGTCGAAAAACCCAGAACCACCGCTGGTCACATAAGGAATTCCCTGCCTGCGCAGCTCATCCTCGAACTCACGTGGCAGCATCCTCACGGAATGCGAGAGCACCGCGATCTCGCGAAACGCCCGGCCCCTGACGTGCAGACGGCGAATGGTTTCCGCCACCGATCGCGCCTCGGTCCGCGGGTCCGGCGCCATCATCACGCTCACCGGTGGACCGTCGCCGAGGCCGCGGGTCGCGGTCAGCTCGGGCTCGCCCGCGAAGTCGGAGTCACGCCGGATGAAATCGGTGGCGCAGTCGAGGATGCCCTGGTAAGAGCGCCGGTTGTGCGTCAGGGGAAGTCTCGTGCCCGGAAAGCGCGACCTGATGTTCTCGATCTCTGCATCGCGCCATCCGTAGATCGACTGCTTGGCGTCGCCGACGACCGTCACGTTGCCGAAGCCCTCGGCCGCGGCGAGGCGGATAAAGTCCAGTTGGATCCGGTTCGTGTCCTGGAACTCGTCGACGATCAGGTAATGGAAGCGGTCGCGGCACCGCCGCCGAAACTCCGGCACCCGCTCCAGCGCGTCGATCACCTCGAGCAGCAGGTCGTCGAAGTCGCGGAGTCCCTGCCCGCGCAGGCCATCCTCATAGGCGCGGTAGATCGTGAACAGCACGTCGACCGCCTCCGCCTCGGCGCGCGCCGGGTCGGGTCCGCCTGAGCCGTTCGGGGTGGGCCGGCCGCTCCAGTGCTGAGCGTGCAGATCGAGTGCTCGGTGATGGAACCGCTCGGGAGTGATGCCTCGGCCTTTGAGCTTCAACAGGAAGCGAAGGCCCGAGCGAAGGAGATCGTCCAGGTCATCCACTGACAGCGCGGTAAACGAGTCGGGGTCGAAAGGCGCGGCCGCTCCGCTTCTCAGCCTGGCGAGCAGCTCTTGCTCGAACAGCCGCTGCCCGGTCTCGTCCAGCACCCGCATCTCGCGGGGTGCGCCGACCAGGTAGGCGAACTCGTCGAGCAGCCGCGCGCAGACGCTGTGAAAGGTTCCGATCCAGGCTCCATCGAGCGCGTTAGCGCTGAGGTCAGGACGGCGCGCCACGAGCTCGCTGGTGATGCGCTGCCGCAGCTCCTCGGCCGCGCGGTCGCTGAAGGTCATGGTGAGGATGTGGTCCGGCGCAACGCCCTGCTCGACGAGCCAGCAGAACCGTTCGGTCGCGGTGAATGTCTTGCCTGTGCCCGGTCCGGCCGCTATGAGGAACGCACCCTGAGGACCTGCGTGGGCGGCCGCAGCCTGCTCAGGGCTCAGCACCGGGGCTCGGACTCGCGTCGCGCTCATTCGGGCGGTGCACCTCCGTACGGACACACCGCAGCGTGCGGGCAGGTTCCAAACCGCGTCACGCAGGTCCCGGCAAGCTCACGCGGTGCGGGCTCGAAGTGGCCGGCCTTGATGCCCTCGATCGCCTTGACCACCACGGCACGGCTGCGCTCGAGGTCGTCTTCGGTCAAGGGCTTCTCGCGGTACTCCTTCAACCCCGCGGGCCGCCCGACGCTGAAGATGTCCTGTCGCATTCCACCCCAGACCCAGTCCTTCGGGTACCAGAGCGAAAGGAACCGCGGCTGGAACGCAAGCGGCTTGCCCTCGTCGTCCACCCCCTCTCTGCAGGCGAAGTAGTAGAGGGCGAGCTGAACGTCATGCAGCTCGGGGCCGAAGTACATCTCGTAGGCGAAGCGCATCGCCTTGCCGGCGCCCGTCTTGTAGTCGACGACCTCGACCTCGCCGTCGCCGACGTCATTGACACGGTCGATCTTCCCAACGACCTCCGAGCCGTCGAGCCGGAGGTGGAAGCGTTTTTCGAGTGCGAGCGTGCGCAGGCGCCTGATGAACTGCAGTCCGGTAACAGCGCGGATGTAGTTGCCGAGCAACGACCGCACCTGTTTTTCCTCACGCTTGCGATCGAGCACGCCCTCCATTCGCGACAGGTAGCCGTCGAGGTGTCGCTGCAGCGCGTCCTCGAGCCACGTCCGCTGCTGCTCGGCGTCGAGAGGTCGCCACTCGGTCTCGTGCTCGTGGAAGTCCTGGAGCACCTCGTGCAGAAAACCGCCTCGCTCCATCGCCACCGAGCGAGGCTCCTCAACCAAGCGCGGATGGTGGTTGTACCAGTAGAGCCGCGGGCACTTCAGGTAGTCATTGAGCGTGGTGGGGCTGAAGTGGTCGACCTCGACCGAGTCGGGATTGCGTCCCGGCCCATACGGCTCGAACGGCTCGCCCGCCGACCGGTCGGCAAGAAACGCGAGGTCGAGCCCGAGCCGTGCGGCGCGCGCCACCACCTCCTCGTTCAGGGCGGACCGATGCGACGCGAGCAGGACCTCCGCCTCGCGCGGCAGCAGGACGTCGCCTGGTTCGAGGCGGGACGAGGCCCGCGTCAGCTCGCGTTCGGCGGCGTCGGGCTCGGCCATATCGAGAAACACCGAGCGGCCAGCCTGGCGGAGGTAGGCGTCCGCGTAAGTGAGGTAGAGCCGCCGGCGGGCCCTTGTCAGGGCCACGAAAGCGAGCCGTGCCTCCTCTGCGAGATGGCCGTCCGGGTCGGACGGCCACGACGGCATGAATCCGACCTTGAATCTCTCGAGCCAGGCCCGGTCGTCCGCGTCGAGCAGCGGGTGCGGCCGAGCCTCGAGCGGAAAAAGGCCATGCGCAAAGCCTGAACAGAAGACGACGTCGAACTCCAGGCCTTTGGCCTGGTGCACAGTCATCACCTGGACCGCGTCGCGACGGCCTTCCGCCGCCTCGGTGTCATCCGCCGCCGACGCGAGAAGGCTTTCAAGCGAACCACCCAGGTCGGCGAGCAGCGGCTTGGACCCGTGGAGCCGTTCGTGCACCGCCTCGATCGACTCCAGTCCCTCCATGGCGGCGCGCAGGTCGGCGATCGCCTCTGCCCGCTGCTCCTCCGAAGCATCGAGGTCGAGGAGGCGGCGCATCGCACCGTCCTCGATCAGCACCGAGTAGGCAAGAGCTGCCAGCGGCAGCCTTGCCGCCCGCGCGAGCACTCGCTGCCGCGACTGCATCCATGCGTGGAGGCTTTCGAGCTCGGCTTCATCGAGGAACGGCATGTAGTCCGGCGTGGAGGGCTCCTCACCGACCTCGCCGCCCCACGGCAGCGGGTAGAGCAGCGGGTTGCGCGCGGCGAGGATATACATGAGGCGCCGCACGACCTTGATTAGCGGACGTCCGCGCTGCGTCGCGTAGACGCGCAGGCGGCTGACTGTGCGCGGACCGACGCCGCCGAGGGTCGACGCCAACGCGCTCTCGAACGCATCCGCATCGTCCGGACTGCGCAGCGACTCGAGGTAGCCGATGAGAAACCTCACCACCTCGTTGCGGGCGGTCGCGCCCCAGCCCCGCACCTCATAAGGAATGTCGAGGGCGCGCAGCGCCTCTTCGAAAGGAGCGCCCAACGCTGTGGTGCTGCGGAGCACGATGGCGACGTCACGCCATCTCAGGTCCGGCCAGTCGGTGCGCAAGCGCTTGATCTCGCGCGCGCAGAAGAAAGCTTCATCGACCGGATCGGATTCGCGCGCAACGACGACCGCGTCCGCGCCCGACCGCGATGAATCGGAGATCAGAGCGCGCGGCAAGCGTCCCGGTTGAGTGGCCACCAGCAATCGCTCACCGGCATCCAGCGCTTCCTGCGAACAGCGACGGCAGACCTCGAGCTGCAGCGTCCTCGCGCCGTACACGGCGACGAAGTCGTGACTGAGCAACCGCGGGACCGTTCCGCGGAACCCGTAGATCGACTGGTCCGGATCTCCCACCACCACCAACCGTGGATGCGACTCGGGTGGCGCGAGGAGCTTCAGCAGCTCGAACTGGGCCGGGTCGACGTCCTGGAACTCATCGACCAGGACCAGCCGAAACTGCGCGCGCAGGCGGGCCTGCACCGCAGGGTTTGATTGCAGCAGCTCGATCGCACCGGAGATCAGGTCGCGAAAGTCGAGCAGGCGCGCCGATTGCATCCGGTACTGATACGCCTGATAGACCGAGGCGAGCACGCGCAGCCGGTCGGTCGCGCTGGCTTCGGCGGCCAGCTGCAGCGCGGCAGGATGCACCAGGTTCTGCTTCATCAGCGCGACGAAACCAAGCAGGTCACGCGCGAACGCGTCGGAGCGGCGTACCCCCTCGAGTGACCCCAGCAGCGATGCATCGAGTCCGGCCACGACGTCCCGCATGACGATGCCTTCCTGGAAGCCGTTCAGCAGAAGGCGCTCGCGGTCGGGATCGTTGTCGCGCAGCAAGCGCGCGCAGAAGCTGTGAAAGGTGGAGATCCAAGCCTCGCCGTAGTCGTCCTGCAGGCGCTCGTCGATGCGCCGAGAGATCTCGCCGGCAGCGCTCGTGGAGAAGGTGAGCACGAGGACCTGGTCGCGCGCAGCCACGCCCGCACGGACCGCCTGCTCGTATAGGTCGACGAGCGCACGCGTCTTGCCCGTGCCCGGTCCGGCCAGCACGCGAAGCGGTCCCTGAATTTCGTCGATCTTGAGATGGACGTCGAGTGGCACGGGGGCTCCTTGTGGCGGCGGGCGAGACCTGATTATGCGGGCCCTCGGCTCCTCGACGTAATCCCGGCTGTTAAGGACGGCCACCATGCCGCCGGGCAGGCTGGTTACATTCGGGAGCGCATGGCCGCCTTGCGTCTGACGAGCAGCTGGCGGACGTGGGCGGCGCCCGCAGCCGTTGGGCTCCTCACGATCCTGGCGCATCTGCCTTCGTTTCTGCATCGTCTGATGGACGGCGACGAAGCGGTCTACGGATCGATCGCGGTGCTGATGAACATGGGCGGCGACCTTTACGGCGCGGGTGGCGTGGACAACAAACCGCCCGGCGTGTTCTGGATCTACGCGCTGACCTTTCGCGTGTTCGGTGCCTACCAGATGACCGCCATCCACGCCATCGCGTTCATCGCGATGGGCGCGACCTGCGCGATCTTGTTTTTCATTGCCCGCTCAGTCGCGGGCGATAGCGCCGGAGTGCTCGCGGCGCTCATCTACGGAGTGCTCACCGCCGCTGGAAATCCGCGGCTGCTCGCGGCCAACACCGAGATCTTCATGATGCTGGCGCTCAGCGCCTCGGTCTTCTTGATGCTCCGCCGGCGTTGGTTCTGGTGCGGATTGCTCATCGTCGCCGCGGGCGGCTTTCGCCAGTCGGCCGCGGTCAACGTGTTGCTCGCCGCACTTGCGGTTTTCTGGCTCGAACCGGCGACGTCGCGAACGCGCACATTCCTCTTTCTGTTTGGTGGGATCGTCGCCGGGCTGGTGGCGGGCGCGACGCTGATGGCGCTTACTGGCTCGCTCGCCGGATTCTGGCGATGGACCATTCAGACGCTGGTCGGATACGCGTCGGCGAGCTGGTCGTCCTCTTACTGGTGGAGTCGGGCGAAGGACAGCATCGTGCCTTTCGTCCTCGATGGGGGCGTCATATGGATCGCGGCGCTCGCGCTGGTCGCGCGGTGGCGTTCGCTGGCCGTCCAGGTCCGTCTGATGGTCGTGTGGCTCGTCGTGGCGATGGCCGGTTCACTCGCGGGCGGGCATCTTTCGTGGCATTACTTCATCCAGGCGATGGGCCCGCTAGCGGTGCTCGCGGCGCTCGCCTTCGACAGCTTTCAGTTGCGGCGGGCTGTGGCTTCAGCCGCGGTCGTAGGCATAGCCCTGCCCGCGGTCGCCTGGTGGACGTTCGATGTCACGGCCGACCCTTTGACTTACGACTTCAGCCCACCGCCAGTGCCCGAGCATCAAAGCGTGTCGGCGTACATCGCGGCACACACATTGCCATCCGACCGCATCTTCATATGGGGCGACTGGCCGGCGCTGTACGTCGAATCAGACCGCACGATGGCGGGAAGATTTCCGGGCTTCCTGCGGGGATTCGACCGTGGCTCGAACCTGCCGCCGCGAAACTGGGACACCGCGCCGGATGTCTGGCCACTTCTCGAGTCCGACCTCGAGGCCCATCCACCGACGCTGATCGTCGACACGGCGGCCGCGGGATGGAGCGACTTCGCGAAATACCCGATGACCGACTACCCGGTCCTCGCCAACCTCGTCGCCTCGCGGTATCACCCGATGGCCACCGTCGACGGCGTCGTGATCTACGCGCGCAACCCCTAAGCCGGCGCCTGTGGCGGACGCCGTGGGCGCTTGATCTCGAGGATGCGAGGCTCGTCCGCGGCGATCCCGACCAGCCGGTCGAAGACCTCGACCGCGGCGCCGCCGGTCACCGGTTCGGCGAGGCGCACGTACGCCGCTGCGCCGTCGGCGAAGAGAAACGTGGGCGTGCCGAAGACCCCGTGCTCGTCCACCGCCTGACCATGATCGCGTGCCAGCGCGTTCAGGAGGTCAGGCGCGCTGAGGTCGCTCCGGAAACGCTCGAGGTTGAGGCCGGCGTCTGCAGCGACGCGCTCGACGACGGCCGGGTCGTCGAGGTCGAGGCGGTCTCGGTGGCGGGCTTCGAGGAGCGGCATGTGGACGTCTTCGAAGCGGCCCTGCCGGCGAGCGGCCTCCGCCGCCTGAAACGCCGTCCGGCCTTTCACACGCTCTGCTGCCGGCGCACCCCAGACGGTCCAACCGTCATCCTTGGAATTCACCTGCGTGAGTGAGAAGTACCGCCAGCGGACGTCGATCGGCCGGGCGCCTGACAACCGCACCGCCTCCAGCATGCCCGCCACGCGGTAGACGAACGGACACTGGTAGTCGAAGAAGACCTCGAAGGTGATTGGCGCCGCCACTCGAAAAGTTCCAACGCGTGTCCGCCTGACGCGTATTCCAGACAGCTGGTCGTGGATGTGGCCCGACGTGCTGGTCCGGCTGGCGCCTTTCACTCTCGCGTACGCCTTCGCCTACAGGGTCAGCGGGCACGCTTCCTGGCTCGGACTCGAGAGCGGCGACCTTCTCGCGCAGGTCGTCTTCGCGGTGGTCGGGGTTCCGGTGATGTTCGTGGCCGCGGTCGCGTTCCAGCTGCGGCTCACCCGGAGGCGGGGCGCGTTGAACGTGCCCGCGGACGGCGCTGACGCCTGGTTCCAGGGCGCGTTCTATCTCGTCAACGGGCCGGTGGAGGAGGCGTTCTTCCGCGGCCTGATGCAGGGCGGGCTGTCGGTGCTGTGGGGAGCGCCGGCCGGCTTTGCCGTCGCCACCGTCATCTACGTCGTTTATCACCGGCTCGGTCAGTGGCCGTGGTCGGAGACGCTTGCGACCGCCCTGTTGGGCGTCCCGATGGGCCTCGCCTTCTGGCTCCTCCCCGGTCCTCCCTCGCTGCTCGGCGTTTCGCTCGTCCACATCGCGGCGACGTGCGGATTTCTCGGTCCGGGACCCTATCTCCTGCGGAAGCTGCGGCTGCTGTAGGTGATCTCGCTCGACCGGCGGCAAACGGTGATCCTCGTCTGGGCCGGCATCGCATTGATCTTCACCAACTTCGAGGGCAACATCCTCATCCTCGCCCTGCCCGCGATCGCGAGGGAGTTCCACGCCGGCACACTCTCGCTTTCTGAGCTTGGCTCGGTTCTCACCTTCGGCACTCTCGGAGCACTGCCCCTTGCCACCCTCGCAGATCGTTTCGGGCGCCGTCGCATGATCGCGGTGGGCGTCGCCGGATCCTCACTGGTCAACGTTGTCAGCGCGTTCGCCCCTTCGCTCGCCGAACTCGCCTTGCTGAGGTTGTTCGCCGTGACGTTCGAGGTGCTGGTCGTCGCGGTCGTGACCGCGCTGATAGTCGAGGAGGCGCCTGTCGAGCGCCGCGGCACCGCGGTGAGCCTGGTCGCGCTTCTGTCGGGCATTGGCATCTTCGTCGTCGTGGTCGCTTACCCGCTCATCGCGCCGCACTGGCGGTGGCTCTTCTACGCCACCGGAAGCGGCCTTCTCCTCTCTCCTTTTATCTGGTGGCTTCTGCCGGAAAGCCGGGCGTGGGAGCACGTGCACGTCACGCGGTCCGCGATCCGTGTGCTGCTCGAGCGCCCGTGGCGCCGGCGCATCGTGGTCCTGGCCTCGATGACAGGGCTGCTGGCGGTGCTTCTGCAACCGGCAGGCCTGCTCTACACGGTCTTCGCTTCCTTCAATCTGAAGTGGTCACCGGCGGCGATCAGCGCCCTCATCGTGGTCAGCGGCGTCGCGGGCGCGGCCAGCTACCTCGCCGGAGGCTATCTCACCGACCGCTTTGGCCGGCGCGGACCGGCCATCGCCTTGACGGTTGCGACCGCGGCCGCGACGAGCCTCAGCTTCGCCACCGGCTCGGTCGGTTTTTTCATCGGCAACGTGCTGTGGAGCGCGTTCGCGAGCGCCAACACGCCCGTGTTCGGGGCATGGTCGGGGGAGCTGTTCCCGACGCGCGCGCGAGCCACGGCCGAGGCCTCGATCGCGGTGTTGGCGGCCATCGGAGGCATCGCCGGGCTTCAGCTCGTCGGCTTTCTCGCGTCTTCCGCGGGCCTTGGCGGTGCGATCGAGCTTGGCGCGGTCGCGGCCATTGCGGGAGCGCTGCTGCTGTTCCTTTTGCCGGAGACCAAGCAGCAACCGCTTCCGGAGTAGGGTTCGACGGTAGTGGCCTTGGACCGACGGATGTTCATCGACGGCAAGTGGGTCGAGTCGGAATCTGGCGAGCATTTCGACGCCGACAGCCCGGCGACCGGCGAGATCATCGGCCAGGTTCCAAAAGGCACTCGGGCGGATGCACAGCGAGCGATCGAGGCGGCGCACCGGGCGAGGCGGGAGATGTCAAGGCTCAAGGGCTTCGAGCGCTCGAAGAGACTGCACGCCATAGCGGATGAGATCGAGAGGCGCAGCGAGGAGATCGCGCGACTTCTCACCCTCGACCAGGGCAAGCCGCTCAAGACCGAGGCCGTCGCCGAGGTCGGTGAAGCGATCGACTACTTCCGCATCGCAGCCGAGGACCTGAAGCGGCTCGAGGGCCGCGTCCTTCCGTCCGCGAGTCCCTCCAAACTCGTGCTGGCGCGTCATTACCCGCTCGGTGTGTACGGGTTCATCACGCCCTGGAACTGGCCACTGACCCTCGCGGCCGAGCTCATCGCGCCTGCGATTGCCGCCGGAAACACCGTCGTCTGGAATCCAGCGTCGTCGACGAGCGTGATCTCGGTCGCGATGATGGAATGCATCGCGGTCGCTGATCTCCCCGCCGGCGTGGTCAACCTGGTGACCGGACCGGGTGCCGACGTGGGAGATGAGATCGCGGGCCATCCCCTGGTCGACGGGGTGGGCTTTGTGGGCTCGACCGAAACCGGCGCATCGGTCGCCGCGCGCGCCGCGGGCAAGCACCTACTGCTCGAGCTCGGCGGCAATGGCCCGCTGGTGGTGTTCGCAGACGCGGATCTCGGCGGGGCCGTGGAAGGCGTGATCCTCGGGTGTTACCTCTGCGCCGGACAGAGCAGCACCGCGGGTGAGCGCATCCTGGTCGAGGAGCCGATCCGGGATGAGTTCGTGGCGCGACTCGCCGACGCAGCTCGGGCGCTGCGACTCGGCGACCCTTTCGACGAAGCGACGACGCTCGGCCCTCTCAACAACGAGGGCGTGGCCAACAAGATGGACCAGCACATCGCGGACGCGCTGAAACATGGAGCGAAGCTGGTCCTCGGTGGAGAGAGGGCCAAGGGCTTCCCGACGCGCCTCTACTACCACGCGACCATCCTCGACGGGGTCGAGCCCGACATGCGCGTGAGCCGCGAGGAGACGTTCGGCCCGATCGCACCGATCATCAAGTTCGCGGACGAGCAACAGGCGCTCGAGCTCGCCAACGACTCTCCGTACGGACTCGTCGGCGCCGTGTACACAAAGGATCTCTCGCGGGCGCTTCGCTTCGCCGACGCCCTGGATACCGGCTGGGTGAACGTCAACGAGTCCACCAACTACTGGGAAGCGCACCTGCCCTTCGGTGGGCGCGCCGGTAAGAAGAGCGGCATTGGCCGGGTGGGCGGGCGCTTCGCCCTGGAGGAGATGACCGACCTGAAGACCATCGTGATCGAGGTTTCCGCCGAGTGACGGACACCGAGAAAAAACGCGGGCGGCCCGCCGTCGACGAGAACTGGCGCCGGACGCAGCAGGGGCTCACGCAACTCTTCGACGTGATCACGCCGTGGCTCATGGACCTGGGGAACTGGATCTTCGGCGCGCTGATCGCATTCAACCTGCTGATCCTCGGCGTGGTCCTGACCATCGGGCCGGTCGACGTCGCCGTGAAGATCGCAACGGCGGCGTTCGCGGCGGCCCTTCCACCGAACGTGGTCGGGTTCGTGCTCCTTCGCGTCGCGGATGACATGCGCAAGATCCGCATTCGGGAGTCGGCCGCGCAGGCGTTTCAGGACGCCGGCTTCAAGGTCGAGGAAATCCCGGACCCCAAAGCGATGGAGAGGCAGCTTGGTCAGCGCACCCTGATGTACACGTACAGCCTGATGACGCTGACTCTGCTGCTCACCCTCATCGGTCTTTTCGCCGCCCTGTGGCACAGCGCCTGGTGGATCGCCCTCGTGTTCCTCGCGATGCTCGGCCTCAGCCAGGTCGTCATGGTGGCGGCGCTGTCCGGCGTGGGCGGGGGCCAGAGATGGCGCGCGCCTCGCGCCGAGCCCGAGCCACCGAAACCGGGCTAGAGGCGCGGCCGAAAACCGGCGCCGAGAGATTCGGCGATCCAGGTGGTCCAGATGCGGGTGAAGCGACGAGCAGCGGAGCGAATGCATCTGAATGACTGCATGAGCGAGCAGCGCAGGAGCTGAACCCGCAGATGGGCTGCATTGGGCGCCGAAGCTCCGGCGACGGGTTTTCCGGCCGAGCCTCCTGGCCTCAGCGCACGGGCTCACGCGCACCGGTCGCGATGATGCCGGCGAGCACCAGCGCGATGATCCCGATGACGAACAGCGCGGCCGGCACGCCAGCCTCCGCCGCCACGGTGCCTGCTATGAGCGGTCCGAGGAAGAACCCGAACGCGACCGAGCTTGCGTTCAAGCCGAAGATCGTGCTCTGGGCTTCGTGCGGAGTCTCGAGTCCGATCATGCTCGCGGTCGCAGGGATCACCACGCCGCTGAAGAGCCCGTTCAGCCCGATCGCCGCCACGACGAAGGCAGGCACCGGAGCGATCCCCGCGATCCCGACTGCCACCGCGACCAGGGCCGCCGCCCCGGCGGCGGTGCGTACATAGCCGAGGCGTTTGGTCACGCGCGTGTAGCCGATCGCGGCGCCGCTGCTGGCGATGCCCGCGAGACCGAATCCCACACCGCTCAGCGCGGCCACGCCGCTCGTCATCATCTCGAGCAGGCGGAGCACGACGAGCTGCTGCGCGGCCGAGTTGCAGACGCTGATCAGTCCCTGCGAGCCGATGAGAACCGCCAGCGCTTTCCGCAAGCCGGGGGGCTGCTCGATCATCGCGAGCGTGCCAAGCCGTGGACCCGAACGCCGGGCCATCGGGCTCTCGCGCACGACCATGAGCACCGGGATGAGCGACAGCAGCAGCAAGATTCCGCCGCCGAGAAACACCAGTCGCAGCCCAAACAGCGAGCCGGCGAATCCACCGACGACCGGGCCGATGGCTCCTCCCAGCGCCACCGCCGACGTCACCACCCCCAGCGCCCAACCGACACGCGAGCGCGGCGTCTCCGCGGCCACCAGAGCAGTTGCCGCGGCCACGGTGCCGCTGGTCGCACCCTGAAGGAGCCTCAGGACGACGAGCTGGAGGGGATTCTGGGCAAAGAAGATCAAGCCGACCGTGATCGCTCCGCCCAGCATCGAGCGCAGCAGCATCGGCTTGCGCCCGTAACGGTCACCGAGGATGCCCCAGATCGGGCTGGCGATCGCCATCGACAGCCCCGACGAGCTCGCCGAGGCGGCCACCCAGAGGTCGAGGTCGTGGCCGGGATGGACTCCCAGGTCCTTGGTGAGGAAGATCGAGAGAAACGGAAACGCGAAGCTGAAGCCGAAGATCGCGGTGAACTCCGCGAACCACAGGGCGACGAGGTTGCGTCGCCAGTCGACGCCGCCGGCGTTGATCGGAGGAGTGGTCGCCCGCGGGTCGGTCGCTATTTCGCGAGGATCTCGACGATGCGGTCGGAAGTGATCGGCAGGTGGTCGATCACGGCGTCGGGCTTGCGCTTGCGCAGCGCATCCTCGACCGCGTTGGCGATGGCCGCAGGCACCGGGATCGTCCCGCTTTCACCCGCGCCCTTGAACCCTTCCGGGTTGCTGTCGGTGGGCGTGTCGATGTGGATGAGCTCGGGCACCGACGCGACCTCGCCCGCGCTGACGATCGTGTAGTCGATGAACGTCGCCGTGCGAAAGCTGCCGTCGGAGTCATACATCGCGGACTCGTACAGCGCGTAGCCGAGCCCGTGAGCGTAGCCGCCGTGCATCTGGCCCTCGACGAGCTGCTCGTTGATGGGCTTGCCCGTGTCGTGGGCGATCACATAGCGGAGAACCTCGACCTGGCCGGTCTCGGGATCAACGGCGACCGCCGCCGCGTGGCAGCCGCTCGAAAACGTGAGCCCGCGGGCGGGGTCGAACGTCTCGAGGACCTCGAGGCCTTCGCGCGGCACGACGTCGGTGACCGGGATTCGCTTGGACGGCGCGCCTTTCACGCTGATCACGCCTTCTTCCATCAAGAGGTCGACTGGATCGGCCTCGAGGACCTCGCCCGCGCGTTCGAGGATCAGGCGCCGCATCGCGATCCCGGCCTTCGCGGTTGCGTTACCGACCTGCACCGCGGTACGGCTGCCGGCGGTCAGCTCCGCGCTGGGCACGTGGCTGGTGTCGCCGGCGGTGACGGAGATCTTCTCGATGGGCCACCCGAGACGATCGGCGGCGACCTGGGCGGCAATGGTCTGGTGTCCCTGGCCCCCCGGGGTCGAGCCGATCCACAGGTGGGCGGTTCCGTCCTGGTTGATGCGCAGGCGCGCGGGCTCGTCCCGGCCGAACGACGTGGATTCGACGCAGCACACGATGCCCACACCGACCAGCCGGCCGTCGTGGTCATCGAGCTTCGAGGCATCGCCGAGCCGGTTCACAACCAGGTCGAGAAGTCGCGGATAGTCGCCGCTGTCGTAGACGAGGCCGCGCCGGCCCGCGGGAAAGTTCGTCTTGTATGGGATCTGGTCGGGAGAGATCATGTTGCGCCGTCGAAGCTGGACGCGGTCGAAGTTGAGCGCCAGGGCGAGGCGGTCCATCAAGCGTTCGATCGCGTAGTTGCCGAGCGGCCGTCCGCCGCCGCGGATGAATCCCGTGGGCACCGTGTTCGTGTAGACGATCTGCGCCTCGATGTTCATCGCCGGCAGCACATAGGCGGACATCATGTGCATGACGATGAGGTCTGGCTGACCGGCGCCTGATCCGGAATAGGCGCCGAGGTCGTGCACCAGACGGCCGCGCAGTCCGCGAAGCTTGCCCTCGCGGTCGGAGGCGATCTCCAGCTCGATGACGCTTCCGTGCGCCTGCGCCGTTGTCGCGCCGTCCTCGCTTCTCGACGCCACCCAGCTCGCGGGTCTATTCAGGTGCCGCGCCACGGCCGCGGTCAGGACCTCCTCCGGGTACACCATGCCTTTGGCGCCGAACCCGCCGCCCACGTCCTCGGCCAGAACACGCACGTTTTCTTCTTTCAGTCCGAGCGCTTCGCTGATCGCTTCACGCACTCCGAAGATGTTCTGGGTCGAGGTCCAGACCTTCAGGCCATCTCCGTCGGGCGCGGCGGTCACGGCGCGCGGCTCCATCGCGGCGCCCGCAATGCGAGAGGTGGTCAGATGGATCTTGGCGGTCACGCTGTCGCCGGCGAAAGCGGTGTCGATGTCGCCCCATGCCGTCGTGTGCCTGCGGGCAAAGTTGTCATCAGTGTCGTCGTGGACTTTCGGAGCGTCCTCTGCCGCCGCCACGCTCGTGTCGCCGACCGACGGAAGAGGATCGAGGTCGCCGACTACCTGGTCGGCCGCGTCCCTGGCCTGGTACTCGGTCTCGGCGACGACCACAGCGAATGCCTCGCCGACGTAGTTCACCTCATCGCGGTTGAGGACTTTGCGTGGACGCGCGACGAGGTCTTCCGGACCCCACGAGGTGAGCTCAAACGCGGCCTCGCTCAGGTCGTCGGCGGTCCACACTGCGATGACGCCGGGCATCTGTTTGGCCTGGCTCAGGTCGACCGCGAGGATACGAGCGTGGGGCAGCGGCGAACGCGCAAACGCGACGTGGACGAGACCTTCGAGCTTGATGTCTCCTGCGTAGCGTCCGGTGCCGGTTATGAGTCGCTCGTCCTCGACGCGGCGCATGCGCCGGCCGATGTATGGAGCCATCACACCTACAATAATTTGTCCATCGCGCCCCGCTGTCGCCGGGGGCCCCAACAAGGACGGGGGCGGCTAGCTCAGCTGGAAGAGCGCCAGCTTGACATGCTGGAGGTCGGGGGTTCGAGACCCTCGCCGCCCACCACTCGGGTTGCGCGACTCAGTTGGTCGGCAATAATCGATGCGCGGCCCGGTCGTCTAGTTGGTCCAGGACGCCACCCTTTCAAGGTGGAGATCAGGGGTTCGAATCCCCTCCGGGCTACCAGAATCTGGCCCAAGCGGGCGTAGCACAATGGTAGTGCGCCAGCCTTCCAAGCTGGTTACGTGGGTTCGATTCCCATCGCCCGCTCCACACTTTGCGCGTGCTGATTCCGAAGCCACCTGCGGTCGGTGATACAGGCGTCGTGCAGGAGCTCCGATCGGTGGTCATCAGCGACTCGCTCTTGGGCGGTGCGAGTGCGCGGCCAAAGGGCTTCGTGAGGGCGCAGTGGTTCCTGGTCGTCGCGTGGGCAGGGCCATGGCTCGGTCGTCGAGCGACCTACCCATTGCCAGCCACTCCCATCTACGTTGCGGTGACGTCGAGCGATCTTCGCCTGTTCTCGAAATCGCTTGGGCTGCCGCCTTATGAAATCGGCCGATGGCCCAACAGAACCTATCGCGCATCTTTGTCCGAGTCGCGGAGGCGCCTGAAGCTCGATCTGGACCTCAGGGGTTTGGGCCGGGTCACGCTGAGCCGCGGGCCACTGTTTGAGAAACCCGCGCGCCCCGTGTTCGATCTCGTCGTCCAGAACGCGGCTGGACCGGTCGGCTAGGAAGTCGACAGGAACACGTTCTTCAACTCCGTGTAGTGGTCGAGCGCATTTGGGCCGAGCTCACGCCCGATGCCCGACTGCTTGAATCCTCCAAACGGGGTCGTCACGCGAACCGACGTGTTCGAGTTGATCGAGATCGTCCCGGTCTCCAACGCTCGCGAGACGCGCATGGCTCGGCCGGCATTCGACGTCCACACGGAACCGGACAACCCGTAGATCGTGTCGTTGGCTATCCGGATCGCATCGGCCTCGTCACTGAAAGGGATAACCGCAACGACTGGACCGAATATCTCCTCGCGCGCCGCGCGGTCCGACGGCGAGACTGGCGACAGCACCGTCGGCGGGAACCAATAGCCGGGCCCTGAAGGAGCATGCCCGCGGATCGCGACTTGCGCCCCGTCCTCCAGATAGGACGCGACCTTCGCGCGATGCTCGGCAGAGATCAGCGGACCCATCTCGGTCTTGTCATCCAGCGGGTCGCCGACGCGCAACGCGAGCACCGACCTCTCGAGGGCGGCCATGAATCGATCGACCGCCGACCGCTCCACGAGGATCCGCGACCGAGCGCAGCAATCCTGCCCGGCGTTGCCAAACACCGCCAGCGGCGCCGACGCCGCGGCCCTCTCGATGTCCGCGTCCGCGAAGACGATGTTCGCCGACTTGCCGCCCAGCTCCAGCGTTACGCGCTTGACCGACTCGGCGGCCAGAGCGCCGATGCGTCGACCAACCTCGGTCGAACCGGTGAAGGCGATCTTCGCCACGTCCGGATGCTGCACGAGCCTTTCCCCGACCACGCGGCCGCTGCCGGCGACGACGTTGAAAACTCCGGGCGGAATTCCGGACTCAAGCGCAATTTTCTCCAGGCCCAAGGCGGTCAGCGGCGTCAGCGCCGCGGGCTTGAGCACGACCGTGTTGCCAGCCGCGAGCGCCGGCCCGAGCTTCCAGGACGAGATTGCGATGGGAAAGTTCCAGGGCACGATCAGACCGACGACACCAAGCGGCTCGCGAAACGTCATGTCGACGCCGCCGGCGACCGGGACCGTGCTGCCAAGCAAGCGCTCGGGCGCCCCGGCGTAGTAATTGAAGACGTCGACGACCATCCCGACCTCGCCCCGAGCATCCGAAATAGGCTTGCCGACGTTCCGGGCCTCGATCTCGGCCAGCTTCGACGCCGACGATTCGACGGCCGAGGCCAGCCGGCGCAGCAGCATCGCGCGGTCGTGGGGTGTCACCGCGCGCCAGGCGGGGAAGGCCCCCTTCGCCCGCGCCACGGCCCTGTCGAGATCCTCGACAGGGGCCTCGGGCACGTCCTCCAGCAATTTTTCGGTGGCCGGCTCGATGACCTTCAAAGCTGGCAAAACAATACTCACACCCGAATCCAAGCTCGCTTTGAGGTTCTCCACGGACTATCCGCGGCATGAGCAAGACTCGCGTCCTTCTTTTCGCGTCCGTCGTCGCGGCGGCGCTCGTGTTCGGCGGGGTGATCGGAGCGGCCGCCGCCAGCGGCGCGCTGTCTGCCGGAGTGGCGCCACTCGCTGCGCTCGCCGCATCTTCGCCCAGCCCGTCACCGCACTCCAACGAAAGCGTGAGCCACGAAGCCGGCGAGAGCGCTGCCCAGGAACAGGCCGAGAACAACGGAACGTTCCACCCAGGCGGACCTGGCGGCCCGGGCGGTCATCCCTGCGGCGGCCACTCGAACGAGGCATCGGCGCACGAGACAGGCGAGTCGGCAGCGGTCGAGGCGGCCGAGAATGCGGCCTGTCCGTCGCCCCCAGCGAGTCCAGCGACTCACTGATCGGTAGCGGGTAAGCTCGGCCATCGTGGCCGAGCAAACCCGCGTCTACATCGAGACCGGCGACAAGCGCACCTTTGCGAGTGCCGCGGACTGGCCGGGTTGGTCCCGCTCCGGCAAAGATGAAAAGTCGGCCATCGAGAATCTCGCGGCCTACGGGCCCCGCTACACCAGGATCGCCAAGCTCGCGCGACTGGAGTTTCCCAAAGCAACCAGGTTCACCGTCGTCGAGCGCGTGAAGGGCAACGCCACGACTGATTTCGGGGCGCCCGGAGTTCCCACGAAGGACGAATCGAAACCGAAGGCGGCCGCCGAGCAAAAACGCATGCTCGACCTGCTGCAGGCAAGCTGGAAATACCTCGACCAGGTGCGATCTAAGGTCCCGCAGGAACTGCGGAAGGGCCCTCGCGGCGGTGGCCGCGACCGGGACAAGATGTACGCCCACGTCGTCGACGCGGAGATCGGCTACGCGCCCGCGATCGGCCTGCGCATGAAAGTTCACGACCGCAAAGCGCTGCTCGAGGCGCTGCGCAACCCCGCGAAGGACGCGAAGTGGCCCGCGCCGTATGCGGTGCGCCGCATCGCGTGGCACGCCCTCGACCACGCATGGGAGATGGAAGACCGAATACCCTGACAGACAATGGATGAGCAGAAGGGAGGCCTGCTCGTCGTGATGGCACATCCCGACGATGAATCCATGGGCACAGGCGGGCTGATACTCCGCCACACGCGCAACGACGTCACGACCAATCTGATCTGCGCGACGGGCGGCGAGAAAGGCTGGATGGGCAGGCCCCCGGGGGCGTATCCGGGCGAACTGCCCGCCATCCGCGTCAGGGAGCTGAGGGACGCCGCAGAGGCGCTCGGCCTCGCCGCGGTCGAGTTGTGGGACTACCCCGACGGCGGGGTGAAGGAATCAGACCAGCAGGAGATCACGCAGCGAGTGTGGGAGCACATCCTGAAGCTGCGACCCCGCGCGGTCGTCGGCTGGGGAGAGGACGGCGCCTATGGGCATCCCGATCACATCGCCATGGGCGCGTGCACCGACGCCGCGGTCGCGGCGATGACCGAAGGCGATCGTCCCGGTCTGTACCACATCGCCATCGACCAGACCGCGGCCGACCTTTATGACGAGGTCATTCGCGTCACCGGCGACCACAAGTCGATGACACTGCGGCCGAAAGACCAGGTCGACATCGTGATGAACCTCGATCCCGACGAGGTGATCATGAAGCTGCGCGCCATCGACTGCCATCGGAGCCAGCTCGAGGATTGGCGCATCGCGCTGCTCGAGCATCCGGGGCTGATGCAGCGGTTCTATGGACACGAACCCTACGTAACGGTTTCTTCTCGCTCGACCGGTCTCACGGGGACCGGCCTGTTGGGTGAGTTCGCCTGAGCGCCTACTCGAGAACGGTCCGGGGAATCATCGAGTACCTCGAGCCCGTGCTGACACACGTCAACGACCTGGCTCTGGAACGCCTCGCGACCCAGCCCGACGCATGCGATTTTCGCTTCGGCAACCCGCAGGAGATGCCGCTCCCCGAGATTCAAAGAGCAATCTCGAAATGGGCCGAGCCGAAAAACAAGGATTGGTTCGCCTACAAGTTCAGCGACCAGCAGGCGTTGAAGGTCGCCGCGGAGACGGCGGGCAGGCGCATCGGGATGGACCTCGACCCTAAAGACGTCACCATGACGACCGGTGCGTTCGGTGCGCTCGCCGCGACGCTGAGGGCGGTCGTCGATCCGGGCGACGAGGTCATCTACCTCTCGCCGCCATGGTTCTTCTACGTACCGATGATCCTGTCCCTCGGCGCCAAGCCGGTGCGCGTCGATCTAACCCCGCCGCAGTTCGAGCTGCCGGTGGACGCGATCGAGTGGCACATCACGCCAGAAACACGCGCCATCATCGTCAACAGTCCGCACAACCCGAGCGGACGTGTCTTCACGCCCGACGAGCTTGAGCGCTTGACGCACGTCCTCGAGGCCTCGCACCGCACGATCTATCTCATCTCGGACGAGTCGTACTCGCGAATCCTGTACGACGGACGTGATTTCGATTCACCGCTGCGTTTCTATGACCGCTCGTTTCTGGTCTACACGTACGGCAAGACGCTGCTCACGCCCGGCCAGCGCATGGGCTACGTCGCGATGCCGCCAACGATGCCGGACCGCGAGGAGCTGCGCGAGGCTCTATTCGCTTCGCAGATGGCGATCGGTTACGCGTTTCCCAACGCCGTCATGCAGTACGCCATCCGTGACCTGGAGCAAGCGATCATCGACGTGCCTGCGATGCAGCACCGCCGGGATGTGGTCGTGAGAGCGTTGACCGAGATGGGCTACGAGGCAGTAACCCCCGAGGGCACTTTCTATGTGATGGTGCGGTCACCGCTGGCCGACGACCTGCAATTTGTGCAGCGGCTCGCGCAGCAAAACGTCTTCGTGCTCCCTGGGCGCATGTTCGAATTGCCAGGATGGTTTCGCATCTCGCTCACTGCAAACGATTCGATGGTCGAGCGCGCTCTCCCGGGATTCGAACGCGCAATCGAGTCAGCGCGCTTAAGCAAGGTTTGATTGCCAGGCGATGTCTACGCATGCGGCTCGACAATCGCAGCCGCAAAGGACTACCCTTTAGCGCCTGATTCCGGGGGTGCCGGGGTCACAAATTCCAAGTCGGGGGTATCCGCATGGATGTTCAGGAGGCGGTAGCGGAGGGTCAAGCGACCGCAGACAACGGCGAAGTCAAACGTGATGGTCGCAAGCAGTTTTCGATGGGCCCCGGGGACATTCTCGAGGGCAAGCTGATCTACGACGGCTCGATCCACGCAGACGGCAGGGTCGAGGGCGAGGTACGCGTGACCGGGAACATCGACGTCGCCTCGGGTGGGAACGTTCGGGCGTTGCTCGAAGGCTCCAACGTGACGGTGAAGGGACAGGTCGAGGGCGCGGTCACGGCTCGCGACAAGCTGACCCTTGGAAGGAACGCGCGCCTTCAGGGCGACGTGCAGGTCAAGCGCCTGCAGATCGATGACGGCGCGACCCTGAACGGCCACGTGCGGATGGGCGACTTTGAGCACCAGGCGTCCGGCCAGTAGGGCGACCACCCCGGTCCCGCCCGCGCCAGAAGCGGTTTCGGAAACCGCGTCGGACAACGGCGCGAACGGTCAGCGCAAGTCGATAGACCTCGGTCCGAACGACAGGCTCGTCGGGCAGCTGTACATCGAGGGCGACCTGCGCGTGACCGGAACCATCGAGGGTGCCGTGGAGGCGACCGGGGACATCGAGATCGCGGGCAGCGGGAAGGTGAGCGGGGCGGTGACCGCCTACAACCGGCTGACGGTTGGCGGCGCCGCGTCTCTGATCGGTGAGGACGTGCGGATCGGACGCTTGACCGTCGAGGACGGCGCGACCTTCTCGGGGCGCGTGACGATGGGCAAGCACGAGGCCAGCGTGCCGGCCGCACCCAAGCCGGTGGCCGAACCGGCTGCGGCTGAGCCGGGCGCCGCTGAGCCGGCTGCCGCCGAGCCGGCTCCGACCGAGCCGGTCGCCAAGCCTGTCCCTGAGGCCGCAGACTTGATGAGCACGCCGCGCGCGAGCGTCGGCTGGACCAAGCGCCGGAAGAAGTAAGTCCCTTTCGGGGCTACTTCTTCTTCGGTTTCTTGGCGGGCAGCATGCGCGCGTGCTCGAGGGCGCGCGTGATGAGCTCGCGTGGCGGCTTGCTCTGCCACGCGCCCGCGTAGACCACGTAGCCGCCCATCTTGTGACCGGCCACCGGCTCGAAGTCACGGCCGCCTGATTTCTTGACCTTGGCGATTTCCTCATCGGGCAGACGCAGGATCAGGTCTTCGCCGTAGATTCCCATGAACATGTTGCCGTTCACGAAGCCAGACATCTGGCCGAACATCGGCTTGATGGTTATGCCTGGGCCGCCGGGAATCACCCGCGCAAGCGCCGCTTTCGTCGCCTCGCTCGGCTTGGGCATCTTCATCGTTCCGCGCGGCGCCGGGCTCACGATGGGATCGTAGTACGCCTCCTACCGCCGAGGAGACCAAAGATCGATCTGGCAGCTGACGACGGGCGCTGCCGGGCTCAATACCCTGGTCGGCATGAAAAAACTGCTCTATGCGAGTGTCGCGGCTCCCCTTCTCTTCATCGTCACGTTCCTGGTCGAAGGCTTCGCCCGAGCCGGCTACAGCCAGTGGCGGCACTACGTGAGTCAGTTGGCGACCGGTCCCGGAGGTGGGGTGCAGGTGATCAACTTCCTGGTGTGCGGTGTGCTCGTGATCGTTGGCTCAGTCGGATTGCGAGCCGCTCTGCGCGGCACTCGCGGATCCGTTGGCGCGCCAATCCTGCTGGGCTTGTTCGGGTTGGCGCTGCTGGTGGCGGGGACGTTTTCGACCGATCCAGCTCTCGGCTATCCGGTCGGCGCTCCGCAGGTGCACACGTCCCACGGGCTCATCCACGGTCTCGCCGGTCTCGCCGCCTTCACGCTTCTGCCGGCGATGGCCTTCGTGATGGCCTGGCACTTTGCCAGGGCTCACGAGACTCGCTGGGTGTTCTACTCCGCAGCTGTGGGCGCGCTAATTCTCATGATGTTCGTCGCAATGAACACGACAGCGACGCTGGACCAGGTCGGCAGGTGGCACAACGCGCCCACCGGATTTCTGCAGCGCATCGCCATCATCGCGGGCTGGACCTGGATCTCGATGATCTCCTGGCATGAGTTGCGCGCGGATCAGCCCGCTGTCCCTTAATGCCGCAGAGGGGGCCGCATGCGCCCACGGCCCCCACGAGACCGCTACAAGCTATCTGGGACTACGGGTAAGCGACTACGCACCCTCCCGCGCCGCCGTTGAAGGCGTTGCTCCACAGCGACTGCACGGCGAAGCTGCCGGTGGTCAGGGACACGTCGGCCGCAGCACCCTGGCCGGAGCTGATCCACGCGCATTTGTCGCCGTTTTCCTCGCCGCGCCCGTCGAGCCATCCGCCGTTGGGGTAGGGGTCGGTGACGGTCTCGGCGTACTCGTGACCGCCGACGATCGAGAAGCCGTCAAAGGCGCCCTTCGACCCCGAGTTGACGAAGTTCATGCCGCAGGACGCCCCGGCGTCTGGTTGGTAGGGCATGTACGAGTAGGAGACGCCGCCGCTCGAGCTGTGGTAAGCGCACCACTGGGTGCCGAATCCGCTCTCCGAGTGTCCGCTCGGCGTGAAGACCATGTAGTTGGTGTTGGCCAGATTGCCGATCGTGTTCGCCGCTGCGGACGCCCGGGCGGCGATCTGGCTCTGCGTCGGGCTGGAAGGGACTGCCGTTCCGTCCAGGACCACCGTCACGCTGCTGGCAGGGTTGCTCGGGTGGGTGCCGGACGCGCCGCATTGGGTGGTGCCAAATCCGACGCCCTGGCAGTACTGCGCCGTCGAGTTCGCCCAGGAGCTGCCGCCTACCCCGTTGAAGAATCCCTCGATGTACGACCTGGCGCCGCTGTAGCTGGACGTTGTCCAGTCACTGCCCCAGTACACGATCACGACGCGCACCGACTGCTGGATGGCGCCGCCGTGGTAGAAGAGGTTGGAGCCCTTGCTCGGCTTGTTGCCGTGGGCCTTGTTGATCTTCATGTAGGTCGTCCCGGCCTGGTGGGCTTCCGCCGTTGTGACGGCGGCGGCGGTCAGGGTGAGGACGACGAGCAGCGAGAGACACAGCTGGAGCGATCGACGCAACTTGGATTTCCTCCCTCTTCGCAGGTTCCTTCCGACGTGGGCGCGGTAGTTATAGCTAGACCAGGCTTAAGGCGTCAATCGTTATGGCAAAGTCGGGTTAGGATTCCCCGCCAGTGAGCGAGACAAAGTACCCCTCGCCGCCGAGCGACCCGCCGGTCGACCCGTTGTTCTCCCACGCCGCCTCGCCGTTCATCCGCACCGAGACCCCAGCGCCGTTCGCCGAGCCCCCTGCGGGTCCGGTGCTCACGCCCATCTCGACCTGGACTCAATACAAGACCCAGATCACGTTCGCCTTCGCCGTCCTGGCCTTCTTGATGATCCTGGTCGGGTCGGTCACGGTCGTGCAGGCGAACGCCGCACTGTCTTGGCGGTATCTCATCGCGGCGGTGCCCGTAGCGCCGGCCGGGATCGTGATCTGGCTCTTCATGCGCGCGCTGGGACGGCTCAACGAAGTTCAAAAGCGTGTGCAGGTGCAGGCGTTTGGGTTCTCCATGGCCTCGACGGCGCTCCTGACGTTTGGCTACGGCTTCCTCGAGGGGATCGGTTGGCCACAGATGAACGGGACGCTGATCCTGCCCTTGATGGCGCTGCTCTGGGGGGTCGGGATGATCGTGATCGGGCTGAGGTATCGCTTCCGCCGCTAGACTGACCCCGGTTTGGGGAGGCTGAGGGCGGCCCAGATCGCGTCGGGGTTGGTCGCCGTGGTCCTGGCAATTCTGGTGCTGATCGGCAGGCCGGTGTCGACTGGCGATCTTACGAAGTCAGCTGCCCCTAACCTCACGTTCCCGCCGGTCGAATCCACGTCTTCGCCGATGTCCGAGCTCGATGCCGACATCGGCGCCGTGATGGTGTTTTCGTGGTTCGGATCTCTTGACTGGTCTTCTGTCCGCCCTTATCTGGTCCACGATCGGGTCGGCGGGGCGCTGCTCTTCACGTCGAACTTCGGCGGAACGCCGGCGGGCCTGAAGGAATGGTCCGATCGGCTGCTGTCGCTCGCTTCGAGCGAATGCCTGGAGCACCCGTTGCTGCTCATGACCGATGAAGAGGGCGGATCTGTGGCCAACATGAAGTCCTCGACCGCGCCGCCGTGGCCGCTGGAGATGGCCTCCTACGGCCCTTCTCGCGTGCACGACCTCGAAAAGCTGAATGGATTGGGCTTGCGCTCCGCGGGCGTGGGCCTGAACCTTGCGCCCGTTGCTGACGTGCGGACGAATTCGCTCGACGGAGTCATTGGCGCCCGTTCTTTTGGTTCGTCGCCATCGGTGGTGGCGCCACTGGTCGCCGCCGCGGTTTCAGGTCTGCATGACGGCGGCGTTGGCGCGGTGCTGAAGCACTTCCCAGGTCTGGGCGGGGCGGCCGGCGATCCCCACGTAGCAATTCCGACGGATCGGACTTCGGAGGCGACGTGGACTTCTGTCCAGCTTCCCGGCTTCGCCGCGGGCATCGCCGCCGGCGCCGATGCGGTGATGGTGACGGCGGTCTACGAACCCGGCCTGGACGGAGGCGCGATGCCGGCCATGTTCTCGCCTTCGCTGATCGGCCGGCTGCGGACGCAGCTCGGCTTCAGCGGCGTGATCATGGCGGATTCGTTGTCGATGGGTGGCATCGGCGCGAAGTGGTCGCTGCCCGAAGCTGCTGTGCTCGCCCTGGCCGCCGGCAACGACATGCTGCTGCTGGGGAACGGTGATCCGGCTTACGAGTCCACCGCGGTCGCGGCCGTGCGTGCCGCGGTCTTGTCAGGGCGCCTCGACCGAGCTCGTCTTCACGAATCTGCGATGCGTGTTAATGCGCTCCGGACCCGTTGGGGCAGGCGGCCGATGCCATGCCGCGCGCCCATCGCGGCGTGATTGGCGGGTCGGGCTCCGGCGGGTAGAATCGAACCTCTGTCCGAGCGGGAGTAGCTCACTTGGTAGAGCGCGACCTTGCCAAGGTCGAGGTAG
>DASYZS010000002.1:0-7432 GCA_035945895.1 Candidatus Dormiibacterota bacterium
GGATATGCCGGCATAACGCGGGTTCAAGGTCAAATTCGGCACCCGCGACAGAAGCCACGGCTCGAGCCCGAGCAGGCCGATCCAGCCGGCCTCCCACAGCAGGATCGGCTTGATGACCCCGATGGCGACGAGCTGGGCGCACGCGATCCCGAGGACGAGCCAGGCCCGCTGCGGCACGCTGAGGCGCTGGCGAAGCAGGACCCACGCCGGCAGCAAGAAGATCGGCACGTCGTACTCGTGCAGGTAGAACGCCGAGGCCGTGCTCCCGACGATGCCCAGCGTGAACACGAGGTCCAGGCGTGAACGCCGGTACCACGCCAGCGCCAGAGCCACGATTCCCAGCGTGACCTCGATCGAAGTCGCGACGGCCCCGCGGCCAAACCACGCGTACGTGAGGATGCCGTGGAAAACGTTGGTCGACGTGTAGGCGACGCTGCTCTCCCATGTCGTGACGCCGTGCTGACCCAGTGAGATGAGCGTGATCACCCCCAGAAACCCGCCGGCCAGAGCGCTGTAGAGCACCGGCAGCCACCGGCCACTGACGAGCAAGGCCAGGGGCAGCAGCAGGATGACCTGAGGCTTGATGAACAGGGCAACGGCGAGGGCGGCGCCGGCGGGCGCCCAACGTTCCTTTTCCAGGAATCTCCAGCAGACGGCGAGGGAGAAGATGGTGAGGGTCACCGTCTGGCCGATCAGGAACGAGTAGTACGTCGGCCAGAGCGCGAAGGCGATTAGCAGCAACGTCACGCGCCCAAGGCCTTTGCCCGGACACACCAGCCACCAGCTCGCGATCAGGAGCGCGGTCGTGAAGACCACCCACGCGACAAATCCGGCCGGCACCGGGAGGAACGTGAAGGGGACGAGGATCCACGCGAGCAGCGGCGGAGTGACGTAGTTGTGCATCGTGTTGATGCCGTTGGTGTAGGGCGTGACCGCGGCCATCACGCGCCGCTCCAGGTCGAGGTCGTAGATGTGCGACCAGCCGTAGGTCAGTCCGATCTTGGCCGCGACGTAGTTCAGGCGAAAGTCGTGGTCGTAGGGCTGGTCGACGAAGTGCTGAATCCGGCGCACGAGCCCATCCGTGGCCGTCAGCGCCGCGGTCAGCGCCGTGACGGACAACCAGAGCGGAGGCAGTCTTCGGTTAGCCGCCAAGTGGCTTTCGGGCCAGCGCCATGATCGACACCCCGAACGGGATGTCGAATCGTTTCAGGAAGAATCTCTCGGATCCGAAAACCTGCCCGAGCAGCGAGTTCAGCGGCCGCGGAGCCGGAAAGCTGAAGTCGGACTCGAGCGTCGCGGGCTTCGGCAGCACGCGCCGCAACAGCCTCACGGCGGCGATCGCGGGAAACAGGATGGCGTTGATGTACGTCAGCCGCACTACCTCGAATCCGGCCGAGGTCAAGCGCTCACGCACCTCGCGCGCCACGTAGCGGCGCTTGTGCAGGCTGATGTCGTCCTGGCGCCCCCACAAGAAACCGTATGCCGGGACGGCGAGCAGAAAATCCCCGCCCGGACGCAGCACGCGAAGAGCCTCGCGAAACGCGCCTTGATCGTCCTCGATGTGCTCGATCACATCGAGCGCGGTCACCAAGCCGAAGGTGTCATTGGGGAACGGCAGGCGGTCGGCGCCCGCCTGCGAAACGTGGGTCAGACCGCGTGCCTGGCAGTAGCGGATCGCGTCCTCGTCGACGTCGATTCCCTCGGCGTCGCCGTACCTCGACAGGTAGGTGAGCATCGTTCCGGTTCCACAGCCGATGTCGAGGATGCGCCCGGTGCTTGCCTGGCTCTGTTTGAAGTACCGATCCAGGACTGACAAGAAGATCCGCCGGCGAGCGACGAACCACCAGTGGATGTCCTCCACCTCGTTGTATTCGCGGTAGAACTCTTTTTTCAGGTCAGTCGCGAGCCGGTATGAACTCGCTAACGCTTGGCCTCGCGAGCTCGTTTGCCCGCTGGCTGTCCATCTCTTTTCTCGTCGGCAGGTAGATGCGCCTCCACATCGTGAAGACGGTCCTGAGAGTGCGCGGAATGTCCGAAGGCCTAACCGACGTCTCACCGGCTGTACGTGGATAGTGGCGCACGCCCTTCTCCGCGATCCTGAAGTTCCAGCGTCTCGCGCGGGCGAGCAGCTCAGTGTTCACGAAGAAGTTGTCACATTCGATCGTCGCCTTCTGCACCACCTCCTGGCTCATGAGCTTGAAGGCGCAGTCGACGTCCCGGACGCGCAGTCGAAACATCACGCCCACGAGTCGGTTGTAGAACCACGACAGGATGCTGCGCAGCACGGTGTCGTATCGATAGACCCGAAACCCGGTGACCAGGTCGTGGTCGGCCATCATCGGGATGAAGTACTCGAGCTCCGACATGTCGAACTGGTTGTCGGAGTCGGTGAAGAAGACGAGCCCATACCGCGAGTGCTTGAAGCCCGTGCGGAGGGCTGCGCCGTAACCCTGGTTCACCGCGTGTTTCAGGAGTCTGACCTTCGGATAGCGGCGTTTGGCGAGTGTCTCGACCTCGTGGACGGTGGCGTCGCGGCTGCCGTCGTCGACGACGATGACCTCGTAGTCAGAGGCAAGCTTCTCGCCGACTTCGAGGCCTTTCTCGATCGCGGCGCGGATGTTCGCGGCCTCGTTGTAGGCCGGGAGAACGATCGAGAGTCCGGCGGCCTTGACCGGCCTGGCTCGGGTGCTCAAGGGCGCACCAGTATATGGGCGGCGATCCGCCGCTTCAGCCTAGAAAGATCCCCGACACGACGGTGTTGAGACCGGCGACTCGCGTGACGGTGACGGTCACCGTGCCGCCGGCCGCAACGTTGATGGGGACGTTTATCCACGCGCCCTGGCTGAAGTCGCTGTTGAGGTACGCGGTCTGCGGCCCCGAGCCGTCGTTGATCGTGATCGTCTCGCGCCGGCTCAGCCCGTCCCAATCCACAGCGTAGACATGGAGCGTTCCGCTGAACGCGCTGCTGAAGGTGAGGTGGATCCGCACCTGGTTCGCGTCATAGGCGGTGGCCGCCTGCCGGCTCGTCGCGTCCGGGCTCTGCAGGGCGCGGACGTCGGTGGTCGAGCCGGCCCACACGTAGCGCGAGCCCTGGTCGATGGTGCATGTCGCCCCGGCGATGGAGATCAGGTCGCTGTTGCTCCAGCCGAGCAAGGCGTAGCCCTTGGTTCCATAGACCCCCACCCAGCTGCCCTGCGGCGACTGGCTGACGGGAAGGCCGGCCGTTGTCGTGGCCGAAACCACGCTGGACGGAGCCGAGAATCCCGGCCCGTTGCTCGCGATCACCCGATAGAAGTAAGTGGTCGACGGGATCAGGAACGAGTCGGTGAAGCTCGTCGTGGTGATCGTCCCGACCTGGGCCCAGCCAGTGCTGCCATCCGGCGAGCGCTGGACCGCGTAGCTCGTAGCCCCGCCCACGGCGGTCCACGTCACAGTGATCTGCGACGAGTTGGGCGCGCTTGCGGCCACGCCGGTCGGCGGCGCCGGGGCTGGAGGCGGTCCACCCAGAATGATCCCGGAGACGACCACGTTGAGTCCGGCGGTCCTGGTCACGCTGACGCTCACGGTCCCGCCGGCGGCGACGTTCACGGGGACGCTGACCCACGCACCCTGGCTGAAGTCGGCGTTGAGATACGCGGTCTGCGGCCCTGAACCGTCGTTGACCGTGATCGTCTCGCGCCGGCCCTGTGCATCCCAGTCCACGGCGTACACGTGGACGGTCCCGCTGTAAGCCTTGGAGAACGTGATGCGCATCCGAACCTGGTTCGCGTCGTATGCGGTGGTCGCCTGACGCGTGCTCGCATCGCCGCTCTGCAGCGCGCGGACATCGCTGCTCGGGTTGGCCCAAACGTAGCGCTGACCCTGGTCGACGGCCAACGTCGCGCCGGGAATCGAGACCAGGTCGCCGCCGCCCCAGCCGAGCAGGGCGTACCCGTCGGCGCCGTAGACCCCGACCCAGCTGCCTTGCGGCGACTGGCTGAAAGGCAGGCCGGCCGGGGTGGTGGTCGAGGCCACGTTGGATGGGCCCGAGATGCCGGGAGGGTTGGTGGCCAGCACGCGATAGAAGTAGGTGGTCGAGGGGATGAGCCCAGAGTCGGTGAAGCTCGTTGTGGCGCTCGTTCCAACCTGCGTCCATCCGGTGGTGCCGTCGGGTGAGCGCTGCACCTGATAGCCCGTCGCCCCGGTCGACGCGTTCCAGCTCAGGTTGACCTGCGACGCGTTCGGTGCGGTCGCGGCGAGCCCGGTCGGAGCGGCAGGCGCCGGTGGCGGTCCGCCGAGGATGACGCCGGACACCACGGCGTTGCGGCCTCCGGTGTGGGTCACCACCACGGTCACCGTGCCGCCCGCAGCGACGTTGACGGGCGCGCTCACCCAGGCGCCCTGCGAGAAGTCGGCGTTCAGGTAGGCGGTTTGCGGCCCGGATCCGTCGTCGACCGTGATCGTCTGGCGCCGGCTGAGCGCGTCCCAGTCCACGGCGTAGATGTGGACCGTACCGCTGTATGCGCTGCTGAATGTGATGTGCATCCGAATCTGGTTGTCGTCGGACGCGGTCGTGGCCTCGCGGATGCTGCCGTCGGGGCTCTGCATGGCGCGCACGTCGGTGCTTGGGTTGGCCCAGACGTAACGCGCGCCCTGGTCGACCGTGAAGGTCGCGTTGGGGATCGAGACCAGGTCGCTGCCGTTCCATCCGAGCAGCGCCGACCCATTGGCTCCGTACACGCCGGCCCAGCTGCCCTGCGGCGACTGCGTGAAGGGAAGGCCCGCGGCCGTGCTCGTCGACGCCACGTTCGACGGTGCCGAGAGCCCTGGTCCGTTGGTCGCCAGCACGCGATAGAAGTACGTCGTCGAGGGAAGCAGCCCCGAGTCGGTGAAGCTGGTGGCAGCGCTGGTCCCGACCTGCGCCCAGCCTGTGGTTCCGTCCGGCGAGCGCTGCACCTGGTACCCGGTCGCCCCACTTGACCCGGTCCAGGTGAGCTTGATCTGCGACGAGCTCACGGCGCTGGCCGCCAGCGCGGTCGGAGCTGCAGGCGCCGGTGGCGCTCCACCGAGGATGACGCCGGACACGACCGCGTTCCGGCCGGCTGTGTGCGTCACCACCACAGTCATCGTGCCGCCGGCGGCGACGTTGATCGCCGCGTTGACCCATGCGCCCTGGGTGAAGTCGGTGGTGATGTTCGCGGTCTGCGCGGTGGACCCGTCGTTGACCGTGATCGTCTCGCGGCGGTTGAGCGCGTCCCAGTCCACGGCGTAGATATGGATCGTGCCGCTGTAGGCGGCGTTGAAGGTGAGGTGCATCCGGATCTGGTTGTCGTCGGATGCGGTCGTGGCCTCGCGCATGCTTCCGTCGGGGCTTTGCATTGCGCGCACGTCGGTGCTCGGATTGGCCCACACGTAACGCGCGCCCTGGTCGACGGCGAACGTTGCGTTGGGGATCGAGACCAGGTCGCTGCCGTTCCAGCCGAGCAGCGCTGAGCCGTCGACGCCGTAAACGCCGGCCCAGCTGCCCTGCGGCGCCTGGGTGTATGGAATCGAGGTTGCGGTCCTGGCGGAAACGACGCTAGACGGCGCCGAGTCGCCGATGCTGTTGGACCCGAGGACGCGATAGAAGTACGTGGTCGCCGCAGCGAGTCCCGTGTCGGTGAAGCTCGTCGTCGTGCTCGTACCGATCTGAGTCCACGCGGTGCTTCCGTCGGGAGAGCGCTGGATTTTGTAGGACGTGGCCGCACCCGACGGATTCCACGCGAGCGCGATCTGCGACGTATCGATGGTCGCGGCGTTGAGGCCGGTCGGCGGAGCGGGAGGCTGGGGCGGCGTTCCGCCTGTGCTGATGGCGAAGTTTTGCGTCTGCCACTGCGCAAACCCGAAAACCACGGCACCATCGATCTGGTTGGCGCCCCAGACCACGCCGGTCTGCAACGGATCCGGTGTTGCTCCGGAGTAGTCCCCCCAGCGACAGGGGTTGGGCGAGCAGTTGCCCTGGAAAAGCGTCTCCTGGTTTGCGGCGCTGCTGGTGCCAAGGATGACCTCGCCAGGGTCCATCTGACCTAGAGGCGTCGATTGCGTCCGTGTCTGCGCGCCGATGAGGGAGAGCTGGCTCGAGCTGCCGCGGTTATAGCTGATCATGGCGTCGTTTCCGGCGGAGGAAGGCGCGATCGCGGCGTTCCAGAGGTAATCGGTGGCGTTCGCGAGCTGGCCCTGCTGACGGATCGCAAGCGATCCCGGAAGGAACTCATACCAGCGGACTGCCGATCGACCCGACGCCGCAACGGTGTGCTGGGTCCACACGGCTTCAGCTCCGGCGCTCGGATCGAAAAGCTGGACCGCCTGGGTGAACCGGCCGTCGAGGCTGTCGATCAGGAAGGACGTGCCGGGCTGCGGCACGCTCGGAGGCGCGGCATATTTCGCACCGACCGATATGTCGCCGTCGGCCACGAGTACCGGACCCGGCGCCATGTGCCACACCATCGCCTTCGACTGCGGCGTGACCGATGGATCGTGCGCCGAGACGATGTATCCGTTGGCCGACGAGTCGAACGTGTTCGCCGGCACCGGAGTCGAGGCTGCTGTGCCGTCCGCGTTTTTCAGGACATGGCTTGCGTCGGCGAAATGCGTCACCGTCACGGATCCGCTGCACGTGGTCGCGCTTGCGGGCGGCTTGGGAATCGCCCACACATCGCCGGTGACGAAAGGCAGAGTCGACTTGCTCGTGTCGAAGACGTTCGCGCCGATCATCAAGAAGTTCGCGTCGTGCCCGAGCTTCGGAAAGTCAGGGAAGTTTGTGCCCGTGAAGGTTGCGAACCGGCACCAACCCTGGGCAAGGTCGCTGGGGTCCGCGGTCTTCGACCAGCCAAACAAGATGTAGGAGTTGGTCAGGTTCGTGGCGAAGCCGATGGCGGCGTAAAACCAGCGGTTGCCCTGGGGATCCCACTGGATCTGCGGGTCGCTGGTGGTCAGACCAGACGGGACGGCGGTGAAGGTCCCGAGGTCAGTCGAGCTCAGCAGCGTCAGGTTGGTCCGGTCATATACCCCGACGAGCAGGTTGACGAACTCCATGTACCTGGTGGGTCCGATCGCGCCGGTCGTGTCCGGCGGGGTGGGTTGATTGCCCTCGTCGGCGGCGGACAGTCCCGCGGCGTTCAACCCGTTGAAGACGGCGGCCGAGGAAGGCGCGGTGGCTGAGGGGGACGCATTCGGTCCCGTTGAAGCCTGGGCTGCCGCGAGCTTCGCCTTGCGGAGGGCGGCTGGGTTGATGCTCAGGAATGGCTTGAAGTCTTTGGCCGACGGGGTGTGGCGCGTGCCCTGCCCAAGCAACTTTGCTTCGGCGTGGCCCACGGGGAGGACCGTCGCGCCGATTACCGGTCGGGCCGCGAGCGTGGGCGGCGCGGCATGCGTTGCAGCCGGGGCGAGCAGCATCGGGATCAAGCCGATGACC
>DASYZS010000003.1:0-2246 GCA_035945895.1 Candidatus Dormiibacterota bacterium
GTCGAGCCGGCGACGATGGAAGGCCGGCGCGTCGTCCAGTTCAACAAGGACGACGTCGAAGACCTTGGGCTGATCAAGATGGACATGCTCGGCCTGCGCACGCTTTCGGTCGTGGCCGAGGCGCTCGACCTCATCAAAGACACCACCGGCACTCGTCCCGACCTCGACCAGCTTCCGCTCAGAGACCCCGAAGTGTTCGAGATGTGCAGCGACGCCGACACCATCGGCGTGTTCCAAATCGAGTCCAGGGCGCAGATGCAGACTCTGCCCCGCACGCGACCGAAAGACTTCAACGACCTCGTGGTCGAGGTCGCGATCATCCGGCCCGGGCCGATCCAGGGAAACGCGGTCCACCCTTACATCCGGCGCAAGCAGGGCCGCGAGCCAGTGACTTACGCGCATCCACTGCTCGAGCCCATCCTCAAGGACACGCTCGGCGTGATCCTCTACCAGGAACAGATCATCGAGATAGCGATGTACGTCGCCGGCATGAAACCGGGACGCGCTGATGGTTTCCGGCGGGCAATGACGCGTCACCTGAATCGCGTGGAGATGTCATCGCTCGAGGACGAGTTCATCGACGGGTGCCTGGCCAATGGCGTGCCCCGCGAGGTGGCGGATGACCTTTTCAAAGCGGTGCAGGGTTTTGCGGTGTATGGCTTCTGCCGCTCGCACGCGGCGGCCTTCGCGCGGACTTCATATGAAACGGCGTGGATGAAGATGCATCACCCAGTCGAGTTTGGATGCGGCCTGCTCAACAACCAGCCAATGGGCTTCTACCACCCGAGCGTGTTGGTTGAGGACCTGAAGCGGCATGGGTTGAAAGCGCTGCCCGTCGACATCAACAGCTCCGACGTCCGCTGCCTGCCCGAAAAATTCGAAGACTGCTACGCCATGCGGATCGGCTTCAACTACGTCCGCGACCTCGGCGAGGACGGCCGCACGGCGATCGTCGAAGAACGAAAGCGCGCAGGTGTCTACAAGTCGTTCGACGTTTTCCTCGCGCGCCTTCGCGGCGGGCCGATCGGACCCAAAGCCGTGCGCAACCTCGTGATGGTCGGCGCGTTCGACGCCCTTGGCGAGCCCCGTCGCAAGCTGTTGTGGGGCTGGCAGGAGCGATGGCACGGCAAGGGATTGCGTCGCGGCATCGACAAGCAATCGGAGCTAGGGCTCAACGGCACCGCCCCAGGGCTGCCGGCCATCGACGAGTTCGACGCCAACCAGCTCGAGTACAGGATCTCGGACCTGTCGACGGGTCACCACCTCATCCACTTCTGCCGCGAGCGATTGGCGGAGATGGGCGCACTCGAATCGAACAAGGTGGCATCGATCCGGAGCGGACAGCGGGTCAGGGTCGCAGGCCTCGTGATCACGCGGCAGGCGCCCGCGACCGCCAACCACATCCGGTTCTTCACACTCGAAGATGAATTCGGCCAGGTCAACATCACCATCAAACCCGAGGTCTACGACCGCTATCGACAGGTCGCCAACCGCCAGCCGATCCTGATCATCGACGGGGTGATGCAGCGACAGGACGGGGTGTACTCGATCCTCGCCACTCACATCGAGGCACTCCATGGCGTACCCCGACCCGCCCAGCGCTCACACGACTACAGGTGAGAGCATTGATGGCGCATGGCTGAGGACCGCGAGGACCTGCTCCGCCACTATCGCGAATCACGCGCGAAGCTGCTCGCGGCGATCGACGGGCTAACGGACGAGCAGCTGTCAGATCCGTCGATCGACGGCTGGGCGGTGAAGGATCATCTGGCTCACCTCGCGCTGTGGGACGACATGCGCGCGGACGACGTCGAGCGCATCTCCGCGGGGTTCGACTCCGCCTACAAGATGACCGAGCAGCAGGACGACGCTCACAACGCGACGGGCTATGAGCTCAGGCGGTCAATGACAGCTGCCCAGGCGAGGTGGGAGCTCGAAAACTCGAGGCGCAAATTGCTGGCCGCGATCACCGCGGCGACCCCGCGCGCCCTCGATCCATCTAGCTACGGCGCGGCCGGCGTGCACAGTGACCACGAGGACCAGCACGCCGGCTGGCTGCAGCGCTGGCGCGACGAAAAAGGGTTCTAAACGAGCAACCCGACAGCAGGATTTCCTTACTTTCTGTAGCCGGAGATGGGGCTTTTGCGCCAAGCTATGGGGCTACAGCCGAATTCAACGTAGCAACCCCAGAGGAAAAAACTCCCCATGTCGATCGCCCGAGAAATCGAAGACATCGCCCGAGACCT
>DASYZS010000004.1:0-21599 GCA_035945895.1 Candidatus Dormiibacterota bacterium
TAAGCGTGGACCAGCGCGTAGCCGAGCTCGCCTCCCTCATGTATCGAGCCCGGGGTCTCGGGAGCGTTGTGGCTCGGGATTCCGCCCGGAAACGAAAACTGCCGAAAGAGTTTCTGGATACCTCGCTCGTCCCGGGTCACGTCCGAATAGAGCTCGGTATAGGTGCCCTCGAGATATGCGTTGGCGACTCCGGCGGGACCGCCGTGCCCCGGACCCATGATGTAGATGGCATCGAGGTCGCGTTTCTTGATCACGCGATTCGCGTGCGCCAAGATGAAGTTGAGCCCGGGCGTAGTGCCCCAGTGACCGAGCAACCGCGGCTTGATGTCCTCGAGCCGAATCGGCCTTTTGAGCAGCGGGTTATCGAGTAAATAAATCTGGCCGGCGGAGAGATAGTTCGCGGCGCGCCAGTACGCATGCATGAGTCGCAGCTCTTCCGCGCTGAGTGGCTGCGCTATGGGAGTCTCAGTGCCAATCTGCTGCGCCGTCACCCGATCCCAGAGAACATCATGAACGCCGCGACGATGGTGTGAAGGGCCGGCCCACGCGAGTGGGCCGGCCCAGCAGGACATCAGGCCGTTCGAGCTGCGGCGGGCTGGTCGGTAAAGACCAGCGTCGCGAGGACGAGAACTAGCGCCACTGCGCCGATCCATGCGGCCCAAGCGATCCCAGTGACGGCTGTGAACCCGATCACCCATGGTGCCAGGAACAGCGCCACGGCCAATGCGAACTGCGCCAGCTCGAGATAACCGGCTTCCTCGAAGAGCAGCTTGGCCACACCGACCACGAAGATCAGGCCACCGAAGATGTAGCCCGTCAGGGCTTCGTTCTCAGTCCACGCCGTGGTGAAGACGAGCGGGGAGAGAGCGACCAGCGCGCCGATCAACGTTGTTGTCCAGTCCTGCCAGCGTCGCGATGCGATCACCGTAAATCACCTCCGACGTGCAGTCTCAGCGAAGGAGGGTTTCGTGCCATGTGCCGATAGACCCCCCGGTTGCATGACCCGAGGCAGGTTCCCTACCTGCTGGCGGTTGAGATCAGGAGCTCCTGACCGAGGAAGATTGCCGGCGCAAGCCAGCCACCTCTGAAGGACCGGCCGGTAACCTCCTCCGCGAGCATCGCGATCCAGTGCACCATGGTCCCCGGCGCCGCTGGTTGCACCTGAAGTTGACGGAGCCTTTGGCTGAGCCGATCCTCGCCCCTGGTGATGTCTCTAAGCACTCCAAACGCCATCACGCTCCAGCCTTCCAGCGAGCCTTTGTCGTAGTCGTCGACCTCGAAGCAGGCGACCGAACCGGGACCATGGGACAGCTTCGTGCCGGGCGCGGTTCGAAAGACGATGGTTCGCCCGGCGATGGCGAAGTTGACCGGGAACACATGAGGTCGCCCCGCTGCGGTGATCGTCACTCGACCCAGCTGCTGGGAGTGCAGGTACCGCCAGCACGTTTCGATGCTCAACGGCTTGATGTCGGGAGCAGCCTCCCTCGCGCCGCCCCTCGTCAGTGAATTGGATGCCTTCATCGCTCGAGGCTAGGCCGGAAATCTGCTCCTGAACTAGTGGCTAGCGGCTCGGATTCTGCGGGTAAGGCGACCCTGGTCGAGATCCGCAAGCCACAGTTAGATCGTGACGGAACCCCACATGCACCGGAACAGTCCGTCGCTCGAAGGCAACTCGGTCGCCATCCTGCTGGCGACTTTAGGCGCCGTCGCTGTTGGATCGGTTTTCTGGATGGTCGGCGCCCACACATTCGCCGACATGGCCTGGGCTGTCGCGGTGCTGCTCGCCCTCGTGCCACTCGGGATTTCGGTCGCCCGGGATTTGCTTCGTCGCGAGACTGGCGTCGACCTGATCGCATTGCTGGCGATGTCCGGCTCCCTGATCCTGGGGCAGTACCTGGCCGGAGCCGTGATCGGGCTCATGCTGTCGGGCGGACAGGCGCTCGAGCGCTATGCGAGCTCGCGCGCCCGCCGCGAGCTGACTGCACTGCTGGCACGAGCACCCCGCGTCGTCCATCGCTACGAGGGTGGAGAGCTGATCTCGCGCGACATCGCCGACGTGGCGGAGAGCGATCGCCTTCTCGTCAAGCCGGGAGAGGTGGTTCCGGTCGACGGCGTCATCACGACAGGGTTGGCCGAACTCGACGAGTCCGCCCTGACCGGCGAATCGATGCCGGTTGAGCACTCGATGGGCGCGCGAGTGCGCAGCGGCGCCGTCAATGCCGGCGGGCCGTTTGACATGCGCGCCTTGACCACGGCCGCCGACAGCACCTACGCCGGAATCGTCCGGCTCGTTCGCGAGGCACAGGAGTCGAAGGCGCCGTTCGTACGCCTGGCGGATCGCTACGCGCTCTGGTTCTTGCCCCTCACGCTGCTGGTCGCCGGCGCAGCGTGGTTGATCTCCGGTGACCCGGTCCGCGCGCTGGCGGTGCTCGTGGTGGCGACGCCGTGCCCGCTGATACTCGCGGCGCCGGTTGCGATCGTGGCGGGAATCTCGCGCGCGGCGCATCGCGGAATAGTCGTCAAGGGAGGAGGTGCGCTCGAGACGCTGGCCAGGGTGCGGACGCTCGTCTTCGACAAGACGGGGACGCTCACGGTTGGGGTTCCTCTCGTTGCTTCGGTGGAGTCCTTCGACGGCTTGAAGCCAAACCAGGTCCTTCGACTCGCCGCGTCTTTGGACCAAGTCTCGCCCCACGTTTTCGCGGACGCCATCGTCAGCTCCGCGCGAAGTCGGGAACTGGATCTAGAGCTCCCCACCCTCGTCGAGGAGCACCCCGGACACGGGATCCGGGGAGTCGTGGGTGGACATCGGGTCGCGCTGGGTCAGGCGCGCTGGCTGCTGGAAGGCAACGCCATGACCGAGGCTGCGGGGGAGTTTCGCCGGCGCGTCACCGCCGATGGTTCGTCGGTCGTCTACGTCGCGGTCGACGGCCAGATGGCTGGAGCGTTGCTCATGCTGGATCCGGTGCGCACCGAGACGCCCGCCGCGCTTCAGTCCTTGAGGCAGGCCGGCATCGAGCGCATCGTCTTGCTCAGCGGTGACCGCAATGACGTCGCCCAGAGGGTTGGCAGGTCGATCGGCGTCGACGCGGTCTTCGCCGAGCACACGCCGGAACAGAAGGTCGAGGCGGTGCGCAACGAACGTCGGGGTGCTGTGACCGTGATGGTCGGCGATGGCGTCAACGACGCCCCTGCCTTGGCCGCAGCCGATGTCGGCATCGCTATGGGCGCGCGCGGCGCGACCGCGTCCTCTGAGGCGGCCGACGCGGTCATCGTCGTCGATCGGCTGGATCGAGTTGCCGAGGCGGTATCGATTGCACGACGCGCACGCGGCATTGCGGCGCAGAGCGTGGTCGCCGGCATGGGTCTATCGGTTGTGGGAATGGTCTTCGCGACGATCGGCGTGCTGCCCCCGGTGGCGGGCGCCTTCTTCCAGGAAGCGATCGACGTGGCGGTCATCCTGAACGCTCTGCGTGCCCTCGGCGGCCCCGAAGCGCAGCTTCGCGCCTAGGGCCGCGCCACCTTTCCCGCCGTGATCGCGGGCGAAGGTTTCTGGTTGCCATGTCAAGTGACGCGTCGCCGCCACGAGCCCCGCATGCCAGCCAGGGGCACGACCGCCTCTGGGGGGCTTGATCGATTCGGCGTCAAGCCCCGTGCGAGCGATCAGCCATGCGATCTGCGAGTTCGAGTCCCACATGTCACCCACACGGAGCTCATCACGCCCCCACGCGAAGAACGGCACCTGAGGAGCGAGTCCAAGCAACTTTTCGGCGACAGCTGGATCGCTGCTCAGCAGCTGTGGACTGTCGACTGCTTCGTCCAGGTCGGGAATCACGCCGCCTCTCCAGCGACGCAGCTCGTAACGAAAGACGCGGAGTCGGGCCGCCCACCTGGCGAAAACCGGACCGATGCCCACGACTCCACGGCCCTCCGCATGAGGGCCGGCTGGAGTCTGCTCGATCGTGTAGCGGCCGTCGCGCGCGCCGATCACCAGGGCGGAGTGATAGAGCTCGCAGCGCGGACGGCGCTGGATGGTGGCGAGGATCGCTTCATAGATCCGCCCGCTCAGGCGCACGAAGTTTCCGCCGGCACCGAGCGGAATCCAGTACAGCTCGACCCCGAAGGCATTTCCAAGCACAACTTCCAGTAAGCCGTTCTTTCACCGGTCCGCCACGAGTCCAAAGCCCCTCAGCGCACGGGCCTTTCAGCCCGCGCCAAACGCCTTGGCGCCTGACAACCTGATTGCGTGTTGACAGTCGAGTCGGTCATGACGCACAACGTCACTACCGTTGCGCCGGAAACCAGCTTCAAAGAAGCGGTGCGGCTCCTCCGGAGCCAACGCATAAGTGGACTGCCGGTGGTTGACCAATCGGGTCAGCTGGTCGGGATCGTCACCGAAGGCGACCTGCTCAACAAGGTGGAGAAGCGAGAGCCGGACGCATACGTGCTCGAGTCGAAGAGGCACCGGCTTGACCGGTCACGAGCGGCGGCTACGGACGTCGCCAGCGCAATGAGTCGCGAGGTCACGAGCGTCCGGCCCGACTTCCCGGTGGCACGGGCAGCCCGCGAGATGCACGCCCGGGGATTTAAACGCCTTCCGGTGGTCGATGAAGGCGGCCGCCTCGTGGGCATCGTCAGCCGTGGAGACCTGCTCAAAGTTTTCCTGCGAAGCGACGACGAGCTGACCGCCGAAGTGACTCGCATCCTCGATGAGGCCGAGGCCAGCCTCGGGGGGCACGACCTGGTCGTTACCGTCAGCGGGGGCGTAATCGAGCTCAGAGGCAAGTTTCAATCGAAAAGCCGCCTGGACGCGACGGTCCGAGCGGTGGCCGGCATCGATGGCGTCATCGGAATCCGGAATCGGATGCTCTTCGATGTCGACGACGGCCAATTCCTGAGCTTCCCAGGGAGACCGGGTCATGCGCCAGGTGGGTGAGTCAGATCGACCGCCAGGGCTCGAGGTGCTCTCGGAGCAGCAGTGTCGTGAGCTGCTGGCTCGGCGCAGCCTCGGCCGGATTACCTTCACTGTCGATGACAAGCCCGAGATCTTTCCCATCAATTACTCGGCCGATGGCTCCGTGATCGTTTTCCGAACCGCTCAAGGGACCAGGCTGCAGGAGTCCGTCAAGCGAAGGGTTGCCTTCGAGATCGACGACTGGGATCCGGAGACTGGGATTGGCTGGAGCGTGGTGGTCAAGGGCGTGGCCGAGGAAATCACGAGCGGCCTCGACCCGTTTGCGGCGGCGCTGCGCACCCGGCCGGTGGTGCCGGTGGCGCCCGGTAAACGTGAGTACTGGATAGCGGTCTACCCATCGGAGATCAGCGGCCGGCGGTTCCGGCTGCCATGACCGGTCAACATGGATCGCGAGTCGGGCGAGCTCGAGGTCGTGTCGTATGCAGAGTGCGTTCGCCTCCTGCGATCGCACGACCTGGGCCGCATCGCCGTCGTCGATCGCGAGTCGCGGCCGGTCATCTTCCCGATCAATTACTTCTTCGACGAGGGCGTCGTGGTTTTTCGAACTGCGCCGGGCACGAAGCTGGACGTAGCACCCGGCACACACGTGTGCTTTGAGATCGACGGGTGGGACGCAGTCACCGGCGTCGGTTGGAGCGTGCTGGTAAGGGGCATCGCCCATGACATCACGCATCCCCGGGGCATGCCCACAGGACGGATGCATTACTGGCCCGTCCGGCCAGTGGCTCCGGGACCACGTCATCACTGGATTGGGAATCTGGGTCAACGAGATCAGCGGCCGCAGATTCAAGGCCGACATTAGAGGTGTAGGCAAATGCGAACAACAGAGCGGACACGGCCGATCAAAGAGGCGGCCGCTGAATTCCTCGCCAACAAGCGGATCGCCGTCACCGGCGTCTCGAGGTCACCGGAGACGCATGGCAGCAATGTCGTGTACCGCCGCCTCCGGGAACGCGGCTATGAGACGTTCGCGATCAATCCCAATGCAGACGAGGTCGAAGGCGACCACTCATACCCAGATTTGAAGTCGATTCCAGGTGGAGTCTCAGCCGTGGTTATCGGGACGAGGCCCGACCGGGCCGAGGCAACCGTCCGCGAGTGCGTAGAGCTGGGGATCAAGCACGTCTGGATGCACCGCTCGATGGGTGGGGGTAGCGTCTCGAAGACGGCGAGTGATTACGGGCGGACACATGGGCTCAACGTCATCCCGGGAGGCTGCCCGTTGATGTTCGAGCCGGTGGACGACGGCGCTCACAGGACGATGAGATTTGTCTTCACACTCACGGGAGCTGTGCCGAGAAAGGTCCAGCAATGACCGAACCGGAAACACACCGATCCTCGAATGCACCGGCCATCGTCGTCACACACGTCGAACGCGACCGCTTGCGAATCGCTGTGCGCGGGCATCTGCTTTTCGCCGATCAGTCACTTGCAGACGGAGGGGACGACACGGCCCCCACCCCGACCGAGATGTTTCTTTCCAGTCTCGCGGCCTGTGTAACGTTCAACGCGGAACGATTCCTCCGGCGCAATCAACTGCCCACCGAGGGCCTCACTGTTTCGTGCGATTACTCATGGGCCGAGCATCCTCACCGAGTCGGGGCGATCGAATTGAAGGTCACCGGGCCAGAAATGTCGGCCGCAAGGCAGTCTGCGTTCCAGCGCGTAATCGAGCACTGCACGGTGCACAACACACTCGAGCACCCACCCCTGGTGTTGATCCGTCTCGGGTCCACTCGAATCGCTGCGGCGTAGCTGAGTGGGTCGTCAGGCTCCTCGGAGTGCCCGCGCGGGCTGCTTGCTGTCGTCCCAACGGTAGGTGAGCCTGCTGACTACGTCGACCACTCCATCTACCTCGCGGCTGAGCCGCTCCAGGATCTCGGTGTCGCTCCGCCTGTCGACCTCGCCGAAAAGCGTGACCACGTTCGACCTGACATCGATGCCGATGGATTCGACGTCGGCCGGCACGATCGCGGCAACGATCTGATCGACAACTTCGTCACGGATGTCCTCATCGCTTCGGAGAAAGACCTGCAGCAGGTCGCTGCGGCTCACGATTCCGGCTATCTTGCCGCGATCGTCGACCACGATCAGACGGCGGACGTTGCGTTCCTGCATGTATCGGGCAGCCTCCGCCAACGGCGTAGTCGCGGAGGTCGTGATTGGAGGCGTTGTCATGATCTGGGCCGCAATCGAACCCGCAGCTTTTCCCCGCTCTCGACCGTAACGCCGAAGATGAAGAGAATCGCGTGATGTGTCGAGCTCTTTACGACGTGCCTTGAGGAGCAGGTCGGCTTCCGACACGATGCCTACCGGCCGGCCCTGTTGGTCCACGATCGGAACGCCACTGATCCTGTTCTCTTCGATCAGGCGGACGAGATGCTTGAACGGGGTCAGAGGGCTGGCGACGTGGACGCGGGTGGTCATGACCTCGGCCACAGTGCGGTGGCGGGGCAGGGAGCTCATTATCTCGAGCGCTCGGCCACCAGGACCGGCGTCTCAGTTGCGCGCAGAAGCTTGTGAGTGACAGATCCGAAGAGAATGCTGCCCAGGTCGCCGATTCGGCTGGACCCGGTCACGATGACGTCCGCCTGCCAGCTTTCAGCCATCTCAGCGATCACCTGGGCGACATTTCCTGAGTGGGCGACCACCGCCTCCGTCGTGATGCCGGCGTCTCTCAGCCGAGCTGTCGCCTCCGTGATCGTGGCGCTTATCTCCTGTGAAGGCTCGACATAGGCGAAGCCTTGAGCCCCGAAGATCACCTGCGCAACGTGCAGGAGAAGCACTGCCGACCCTGGCGCGAACGCTGCTGCCGCAGCGGCGCGAACCCCCGGGATGATGTCATCTCCGCCCGCGATCGCCAGCAGCACTCGTAACGCATCATTGCCGTGGGTCCTGGATTCGCCGCGAACGATGAGCATTGGGCAGTCAACCGCGCTCAGCAGCTGATGGGTGACGCTGTGCTGGATCAGCGACTGCCAATCGGACAGGCCTGTCGACCCGACGACCACCAGGTCGGCCCCAAACTCTCTCGCCGCCTCTGCGATCGCGGCGGCGACATGATCGGTGTCCGCATGCATGATCTCGCCCCGCGCCTCGACACCCTCAGCGCGAAGCCGGATCAGAGACTCATCGATCAGGCTTCGGGCTTCATGTCGGGTCTCTACATCCCAAACCCCGTGCCGGTGATGCACCTCGAGGTTCCAGACGTGCACCAGCTCCACACTGGCGCCGCATGGGCGGGCCAGCGAAGCCGCCAACCCTAGCGCCGCCTGGGACGCCTTGCTGCCGTCCGTCGCCACAAGGATTCGGTTGAAGTCGCTGCGTTTCATGGCCTGAGGATCGCAAGAGAAGGCCCGCACAGATAGGGTCGAGTGTCCCGCCGGGAGGAGGTCGGTTGGCGTAGATTCGCCTCCGGTGCCAGACCGCCGCGATCGCAAGGACATGCTCTTGGAGGCTGGGTTGACGCTGGCCTCGGAGCTTTCGCTGCCGATCGTGCTGCAGCGAATCGTCGACCTCGCCGCCCAGGTGACGGATGCCCGCTACGCGGCGCTCGGGGTGATCGGTGACGGCGACTACCTCGTCGAGTTCCTTACCACGGGTATCTCCGCCAGGCAGCGCCGCGCGATTGGGGCCTTGCCCACTGGCCGCGGCGTGCTCGGTCTCCTTTTTCACCAAACCAGACCGGTACGCGTCAAGGACATCGCCCAGCATCCGCGGTCAGTAGGCTTTCCGCCCAATCACCCGCCGATGCGCTCCTTTCTTGGAGCGCCCGTGCAAGCGATGGGCAGGGTGTTCGGCAACATCTACCTGGCCGAGAAACGAACGGCGCGAGAGTTCAGCGATGAGGACGAGGAGGCCCTGGTCGTGCTGGCAACTCAGGCGGGCGTGGCGATCGCCAACGCCACGCTCTACGACGAGGTCCGTTCTCGAGAACAGTGGCTCGACGCTCTTCGCGATATCACCGACCAGGTGCTTGCGGGGTCACAGGCCGAGCGGCTGCTGGAACGAATTGCGCAACATGCGCGCGACCTGGCGGGGGCGGATGGTGCAACCATCGTCGGAGTCAGCGAAACTCCGGGTGAGCTTGTGGTGGCTGCTGCCATCGGGGCCCGTTCGGGCGAGCTCCGCGGTCAGCGGCTTCCGGCGGAAGGCTCCATCTCGGGCGAAGTCATGCGTACGGGACAGTCGCTGATGCTCGATGACGTCAGCTCCGATGACCGCGCCTACCAGCCAATCGTGCGTCTCGGTCGTCACGGGCCGGCGCTCTTTGCTCCATTGCGCGTGCATGGGGGCTCGACGGGCACCTTGATGGTCGCCAACCTGAAGGGTGGGCGGCGGTTTGACGCGCGCCAGCGCCGCCTCGTCGAATCATTCGCCGACCAGGCCTCGGTGGCTCTCGAATACGACCGCGCCCAGGCCGAGCTGAGGAGGTTGGGCCTCCTGGAGGAGCGGGAACGCATCGCCAAGGAATTGCACGATGGGATCATCCAGTCCTTGTTTGCCGTCGGGATGGGACTCCAGGGCACCGCAATGAACGCCACTTCGCCGGAGACGCCCGCACGGATCGAGAAGGCGGTCCAGGAGCTCGATCGAGTGATCCGTGACCTTCGGAATTACATCTTCGGTCTTCGACCCGGAATCCTTGCCGACCGTCAACTCGACCAGGCTCTTCGCACCCTCGCGGAAGACATGCAGACCAGGTCGAGCACTTCGGTTCTGGTGGAAGTGGACGCGGCCCTCGCCGCCGACCTGTCACCGCGGTCGGCGGAAGTGGTGCAGTTGACGCGTGAGGCGCTGTCGAACATCGCGCGCCACGCGCGCGCCAACCGCGCGACTGTCAGGCTGGCACGTCGCGGCTCAAAGGCTGTACTCACCGTCGAGGACGACGGGGTCGGATTTGATCCAAACGGCGACTCCGGCGGTCACGGCCTGGGCAACATGAAGGCGCGGGCGATTGCGCTCGGAGGCAAGCTGGCCGTTTCCAGCGGGCGGGGCAAGGGAACCCGCCTTGTGGCAACTTTCCCGATCCAGGGCTGATCGACCTGCAGACGTCGGGACGTCAGGCCTCCAGACAATCCGGTGGGGAATGCGAACATAGCGTCGTGGCGGGAAGCCGGCTTCGGATTCTGCTCGTCGACGACCACGAGGTCGTGCGCGATGGCGTCAAGTCCCTGATCGATGCCAACGACGACATGATCGTTGTGGCCGAAGCCTCTACGGTGGCTGAGTCCGTGGCGCAGGCCGAACGCACCCGGCCCGACGTTGTCGTGATGGACGTCCGCCTCGCCGACGGCAGCGGGATCGAAGCCACGCGCGAGATCCGCGCTCGACTTGCCAAGACCCAGGTCTTGATGCTGACCTCATTCGCCGACGACGAGGCGTTGTTCGCCTCGATCATGGCCGGCGCCGCCGGCTACGTGCTCAAGCAGATCCGCGGCGGCGAATTGATCCGTGCGATCCGGGAGGTTGGCGCGGGCAAGAGCCTTCTGGACCCGGAAGTCACCAAATCCGTGCTCGAGCGCCTCCGCAAGGGCAAGACCATGCGCGACGAGAAACTCGCTCGCCTGTCCGCCCAGGAGGAGCGAATTCTCACGCTCATCTCCCAGGGACTGACCAATGGCGAGATCGGAAAGCAGCTGAAGCTGGCCGAGAAGACGGTCAAGAACTACGTCTCAACCATCCTGTCCAAGCTCGAGGTGGCGCGCCGCGCCGAGGCCGCAGCCTACCTGGCGAGGCACACGACGACGCCAGGCTCGAGCGCCTAACTCGCTTTCGCGAGTCGGTCGGCGATCGATTCAGCCAGCTCCTTGACGGTCGCTTTGGCCACTCGATGCATCACAGCATCGTCGAGCTCGCTACCCAGGCGCCCCAGGGGCGGCTCGTACATGCCGCTGACGGAGAGCCGGGTCACTGACGAGTCAACCGGGGCCAGCTGAACTTTCCCGTGAAAGACCGGAAACAATGCCTTCGGCCCCTCGGCGCTCCAGGAGATCTCGACCTCTGCCCAATCTCCCTCCCTCGTCAGGCTTCCCATCAACACGCTGACGCGTTTCCGGAAAGGAATGCCGGCGACATCGATACCGACTGCCGCTTTGTCGGCGCCGGCGAAGTCGGGAAACCAGGTCTGCGGGCTCCGCGCCACGGCCGCTACGCAGTCCTCGATCGGGTGCGGGACATGCACCGTGTATGTGATGTACATGGCTCAAGAATCAGCTGCGCGAAGTGAATCCTCACGTGGCATATGACCTGGATCCGCCGGGTCGAAAGTCCTACCGTCCCAGCTTCAAACGACGCGCGGCCCATCGGAGCGGATCGAAGTACTCGTCGTCCATGCGCTCCTTGAGCGGGATGATCGCGTTGTCAGTGATCTTGATGTGCTCTGGGCATACCTCGCTGCAGCACTTGGTGATGTTGCAGTAGCCGACGCCGGCCTTGCCTCTCAACAACGGCCGGCGATCGAGGACGTCCTTCGGGTGCATCTCGAGGCTCGCGATGCGAGCCATGAACCGGGGCCCGTAGAAAACGCTCTGTCCCTCGTGGTTGCGCAGGACATGGCAGACGTCCTGGCAGAGGAAGCATTCGATGCACTTTCGGAACTCGATCGACCGGTCGACGTCTCTCTGCTGCATGCGCCAGGGCTCGCTGCCGGTCATGTCCTTTTCGCTGGGCGTGAAAGGCGGGATCTGCTTGTTGACCTCGTAGTTCCAGCTCACGTCCGTGACCAGGTCCTTGATCAGTGGGAAAGCCTTCATCGGCCGGACCGTGATCTTTCCGGAATACTCCGCGATAGAGGTCTTGCACATCAACCGCGGGTAGCCATCGATCTCGGCCGAGCACGATCCACACTTGGCCGCCTTGCAGTTCCACCGAACGGCGAGGTCCGACGCGAGGTTGGCCTGCACCCAGAGGACCGCGTCAAGCACCACCATGCCCTCGCGCACCGGAACCCGATATGAGACCAGCTCACCGCCGCGCCGATCTCCGCGCCAGATCTGGAGATCGAGGTTGGAGATCTCCACTACTCCGTCTCCTCAGGCGTGTATCGGGCGTACGAGTGGTTGACGGCTTCCGCGAGGTAGTCCGGCATGGGAGGTCGCCGCTGGGCTCGTACCGCCATGCCTTCCGGCGTCTTCTCGACTATGAAATTGACTTCGCTCAGCGCGTCATCCTGCCTCGGGAAGTCGGATCGCGCATGGGCGCCGCGGCTTTCCTTTCTCTCCAGTGCGGTTCGGAAAAGCGCCTCCGCGTTGACGAGCATCGAGCTCAAGTCGTTCGCTGTGTGCCAGCCCGGATTGAAGGCGAGAGAGGCCGAACCGCCGGTACCGCATTTCCTGGCCTGAGCGCCCAGCTCGAGGATTGCTTCCAGGCCTGCCTCGAGGCTGGGCCCGTCGCGCACGATGGGGGCGTACTTGGTCATTGCCTCCTGGATCTCGACCTGGAGCTTGTAGGGGCTCTCGCCGGCCGGCCGGTCGAGGGGAGCCATGAGCGTTTCGATCGCGGTTTCGATCTCACCGCGGTCGAGCACTGCATCGGCCGGCCCGGGTGTTGACCTTGCTGCTTCGGCGGCTCCTTCGCCCGCGCGCTTGCCGAATACCAGGAGATCGCTCAGCGAGTTGCCCCCAAGCCGGTTGGCGCCATGCAGGCCTGCAGCCACCTCGCCGGCCGCAAAGAGTCCGGGCACGGTGCTGGCTCCCGTCTCGGGGTCCACGCGCACGCCGCCCATGATGTAGTGAATCGTCGGCGCGACCTCCATCGGCTGCTTGGTGATATCGACCTTCGCCAGCTTCATGAACTGCTCGTACATCGATGGCAGCTTGCGTTTGATGTACTCCGCCTTGCGATGCGTGATGTCCAGGAACACGCCGCCGTGCGGCGAACCGCGCCCCGCATTGACTTCGGAGTTGATTGCCCGAGCCACGATGTCGCGCGACGAGAGTTCCATCCGCTCATGGTCGTAGCGCTCCATGAAACGCTCACCGGTGGTGTTCCGAAGCACTCCCCCCTCCCCCCGAACGCCCTCCGTGACGAGGATGCCGCGCACACCTGCCGGCCAGACCATGCCGGTGGGGTGAAACTGCACCATCTCCATGTCCCGGAGCTGCGCGCCCGCATCGTAAGCCAGGGCCGTCCCGTCCCCGGTGCTCTCCCACGAGTTCGAGGTGACGCGGTACATCTTGCCTGCGCCTCCCGTAGCCAGGAGCACCGCCCCGCAGCGATAGAGGATCACCGAGCCGTCCGAGCGGCGGTAGGCCAGCGCACCCGAGATCCGTCCGTCGGCCCGGAGAAGCTTGAAGACGGTGACCTCCATGTGCACTTCCACACCGTCCGTCTGCACAGCTCGGTCCTGGAGCGTGCGCAGGAGCTCGAGACCGGTCCGGTCGCCGATGTGGGCAAGACGCGGATACGTATGGGCGCCGAAGGGACGCTGATGGATGCGGCCCTGCCAGGTGCGGTCGAAGACCGCACCCCATCGCTCGAGCTCGAGCACCCGATCCGGTGATTCCCGGGCGTGGATCTCGGCCATGCGCCAGTCGTTGATCAGCTTCCCGCCCTTGATCGTGTCCGCGAAGTGGACCTCCCATGTGTCCTGGTAGGCGACGTTGTGCAGGGCGGCAGCCACGCCTCCCTCCGCCATCACCGTGTGCGCCTTGCCCAGCAGCGACTTGCAAACGACAAGCACGCGAGCCCCGGCCTCGGCGGCGGCGATGGCGCCCCTCAGGCCGGCGCCGCCGGCGCCGAGCACGAGCACGTCCGTCTCGACCACCTCGTAGCTTGGTTCGCTCACGAGATCCACCGCAGGTCGAGGATCCATCCGTGCATCAGGACACGGATGTAGACATCGGTGAACCACACCGAGAACAGGCTGGCCCATGCCCAGCTGTCGTGTTTGATGTTCAGCACCGTGATCCCTCTCCAGAGTTGGAACCGGGCGCGCGCCGTGCGCGAGCACGAGAAGCAATCGAGTTCTCCACCGGCCAGATGACGGAGGGCGTGACATCCGAACGTGTAGCCGGCAAGCAGGACCAGGTTGATTGCGATCAGCAGGGTTCCAAGACCTATGCCGAATCTGCCGCCAAAGTCGAAAGCGAGGATGGCATCAAAGATCAGAAAGAGAACCTGCACGACGATCACGTAAAACGTGAATCGGTGGAGGTTGTTGAGGACCCACGGAAACCGGGTTTCGCCGTGGTACTCCCCGCGGCGCGGGTCCGGTACCGCGCACGATCGCGGATGCCAGAAGAAGGACCTGAAGTAAGCCTTGCGGTAGTAGTAGCAGGTGGCGCGAAAGATGAGCGGCGCCCAGACCACGAAGATCCCTGGCGGAACGCGGCCTAACGTGATCAGCGGAGACTCGAATGGGCTCAGGTAGGGCGAGAACTGCGCCACCGGCTGGAACAGGACAACCCAGACCGTGTAGACGCCGAACAGGCTGAGGACCACAACCACGAAGGTCGGATAGAGCCAGTTCGGCAGCCGGCTGTACGGGTTTCTGACGGCAGTCTTGGTGCCGGCAGCCGGCGCGGTGGCGGCCATGTCAGAGCAAAGAATGAGCCCCGGCGGGGCGTCCCCGCCGGAGCTTGCCGTCCGTAAGAGCTGTCACGCCGCGATTGGCTTGGCGACTTTGACAAGCCTGGGCTTGCGCTCGGCGACGAAGACCTCGAACACCAGGGCACCGAGCACCACCAGCGCCACGATGAACAGTCCGGCCGAGGCGAACGTCGTGTACTCGCCGAACTGCCACCAGCCATACGAGTTGAGCAGCGCGCCGCGCAGCATCTCACCCTTGAAAACGGTGTCGCGCTGTGCGTTCAGCGTCGTGATCTGAGTCTGCAGCGCTGCGTACTGCGGGTCCGTCTTCGAAAGGTTGGCCTGCTGGGCCTGCAGCTGCGACACCTGAGTCCCGATCTGGGCGTAGCTCCGACCGCCGTCGATACCCTGCAGGTGCTTGCCGATGAAGTCGTTGGCGTAGATCCGGGCCTGGTTGCCATCAAGGACCTGGTTGCCGGCCTGGTCCCGAATCTCCTTGGGGAACTCCGCCGGGTCGAGCGCGCCGCCGGTCTTGATCTGGTCCGCCGCCGGGAAGAAGATCTGCTGCGCCGCGAGCTCGTCGTGGACCTGGTTGGTCACGTACGTGCCCTCGTACAGCGCGAATCCGCCCGCCGCCGCAAGGACCAGGAACAGAACTGCCTGAAGGCTGATGATTCGCCACTTGATTGCCGTTGTCACTTTGATTTCCTCCTGTCCCCTCGTTAGAGGGATTTGCTCTTGTTTTGTGAGCTCCGGACGGCTCATGAGCCAAGTCAACCGTTTGGAAGGTTCGACGACGATGGCCGTTCGTCCCTCAGCGAGGAGTCCGAAGACCCCTCGCTGCTAGGTCTTTTGTCAAGCCTGGGCGAATGCCAGCGCCCTGATGGGCTGCTCGGCCCTCTCGATCACGGGAATCGGACCCCGGACGACGAGCACGGGAACCTGCGCCAGGTGCATCACCTTGTGGGTGACGCTGCCGAGAAGCAAGCCCTGGACATCGGAAAGGCCGCGCGAGCCCATGACGATCAGGTCGGATTCAAACGCCTTCGCGGTATCCACGATGTCACGGGCTACGTGGCCTACCGCCACATCGCCTACCTGCCCGTCCGCCTGAATGCCGGCGTCTCGGATCGCCTTTACGCTCTTTGCCACCAACTGGGTGGCTTCGGCAGTGCTCTCAGTCGAGTAGACCACCGACCTTCCTCGGTCGTGTTCAACGACATGGAGCACGAAAACGCTGCTCCCGAACTTGTGGGCGACTTCGATCGCAGCCGGGAGAATCAGGCGCGAGTAATCCGATGCGTCGATCGCGACCAGGATGCGCTTGAACATCTCGTTCACCTCCGCACCCGAGTCTTGCCCCTGAGAATTCAACGTGGAAGGGAAAGAGGTCCTGGTGACGCAGGGTCCAATGGGATCAGGCGGGTTTGCGCCTGCCCCACCAGTAGGTCTGTAGGCGGTGGACGCGCCGGCCTGGTTGCGCCAGAGCGATGCTGAGCGGCGTGGCCGGCCGAGTCCAGCGATAGAAGACAGCTTTGGCCGCCTCGGCCAGGGCCAGATAGACCGCGACCATCGCGCCCACCACCACGAAGTACTGCCAGGGAAGGGGCACGAACCCGAACCAACTACCCAGCGGCGACAGGGCGATTGCAGTTCCAACCACCACCGAGGCGATGCTGGCCGCGGCGAGCAACGTGCCCGGCCGGCTGCGAAAGAACGGCACCTGGCGCGTGCGGATCACGAAGATCACGAGTGTCTGCGTCGCCAGCGACTCGACGAACCAGCCAGTCTGAAAAAGGTGCGCGCCGGCTCGAAAGACTAGGAGCATGACCCCGAACGTGAGGAAGTCGAAGATCGAGCTTATCGGACCGAACAGAACCATGAAGCGGCGGATGAACGCGATGTCCCAGTGCGCGGGACGGCGCACCAGCTCTTCATCGACTCGGTCCGTGGGGATGGTCATCTCGCTGGTGTCATAGAGGAGGTTGTTGAGGAGGATCTGGGGCGCCGTCATCGGCAGGAACGGCAGGAACAGAGAGGCGCCTGCGGCGCTGAACATGTTCCCGAAGTTGGAGGACGTACCCATGAGGACGTACTTGATGGTGTTGGAGAAGATCTGTCTTCCCTCGAGGATGCCTTCACCGAGAATGCCGAGGTCCTTGTCCAGCAGGACGATGTCTGCGGCGTCCTTGGCGACGTCTGTGGCCGAGTCCACGGAAATTCCTACGTCTGCGTCGTGAAGCGCCACCGCGTCGTTGACCCCGTCCCCGAGGAAGCCAACATCGGAGCCAAGTGATCGCTGCAGTCGGATGACACGGGATTTCTGTTCAGGCGTTACCCGGGAGAAGATGGTGGTGCTCGCCAATGCCATGGACAAGGCTGAGTCGTCCATACGGTCGAGGTCGGCGCCGGTCAGAACTCCATTGACCTCCAGGCCGACGTCGACGCACAGCCTTCTGGCGACGCGGTCGTTGTCGCCAGTGACGATCTTGACCTCGACCCCAAGCCTGGATAGACGATCCAACGACTGGGCGGCATCCTTCTTGAGCGGATCCGTGAAGACCAGGAAACCGTCGAGCTCGAGATCCGTGTCGTCGGAATCTTGCGATCCGGCAGGAAGGTCGCGCGACGCGACGGCCACGACCCGCCGCCCTTCGTCAAACGCGGCGTTCAGCCAGGTATGAGCCGACTCCGGAACGTCGTGGCACCTCGCCAGGACTGATTCGGGGGCTCCTTTGCTCACTATCCACGACTGCCCCGACTCCTCGAGCACGATGGTCGCCCTCTTGCGCTCGTAATCGAATGGAATCTCGTTCACACGATTGACTCCCTGCACGAGCTCTCGCTTTGCACCGGGCGCTCGCCACAAGGCAACATCCAGGGGATTCCCATTCGGCTCACCCCGCTCGTCGAATTGAGCCGAACTGCAAAGCAATCCGAGGCGAAGTACGTCGGGTGATGACTTGCCTGCCGCATCGACCGAGTCGACGAAATCGATGGCTCCCTCGGTAAGCGTGCCGGTCTTATCGGTGAACAGGACGGTGATGTTGCCGAGGTCTTCGATGCTGATCAGTCGCTTCACTAGAACGGAGCGCGACGCAAGACGACTCGCGCCGAAGGATAGGCTCACGGTCACAACCGCGGGCAGGAGTTGAGGAGTCATCCCGACCGCGATCGCCAGTGCGAAGAGGAGCGAATCCAGAAGAGGCCTGCCGAAGAGCCAGTTGAGAAGGAAGATCGGGACGATCAATGCGGCCGTGACCTTCACGAGCAGCAACGAGAAGTCGCGTAGCCCTGCCTGGAACGCGGTCTCGGCCGGCTGTCGCTTGATCTCCGCTGCGATGTGGCCGAAGGTCGAGTTGCGACCGGTGCGCACGACCACCCCTCGCCCGCGCCCAGCTTTTACGACAGTGCCCATGAGTGCGCAGGACGGCAGATCGAGAGAGGAGTCTCCTTGTGCTTCGACGGCTGCAGTCTTGGCGACCGGCATCGATTCGCCGGTGACCACCGCTTCGTCGCACTCGAGCGCGCTGACCTCGAGCAGCCGGAGGTCTGCCGGCACTACATCGCCGACATCGAGAAGGACGACGTCGCCCGGAACCAGCGCCGTTACGTCAACCTGACTTGGGGAACCATCACGGAGGACCAGCTCTTTGTGCCGGATCCGCGCGTGAAGCTCTTCGGCGACCTGCTCCGAGCGGTACTCGTTGAAGAAGCTCAGCCCAACGCTGAGACTGGAGATGGCGAGAATGATCGACGCGCTGGTGCGGTCACCGACAAGGAACGAGATGACCGCGGCGCCGGCCAGAAGGATGAGCAAGGGGTTGCGCAGCTGGCGGAGCAGGACTTCGCCCGCGGTCACACCGTGGGTGCCCAGGCTGTTCGGTCCGTAAGTCTTGAGCCGCGCGGTCGCTTCCTGGGTCGTCAGGCCTGACTCCGAGCTGCCCAATCGTGTGAGGACCTCGGATGAGGGGAGCCGCGCGGCCTCGGTGAGCTCGAGATTCATGAGCATTGGCACAACAGAGGTTAAGCGCGGAAGCCTGGCCGTACCCTCAGGCTAGGCTAGCGAGCTCCGAAGAGAGGTCGCGCGGTCCCCGCATCAAGGCGGATGCGGGCATCGACCGCCAGCGCTCCGGCTGACTCGACGATCAAGGGGTTGAGGTCCATCTCGGCGATCTGCGGGTGCGCTTCAACCAGCGCGCTTACGCGCAGCAGAACGTCTTCCAGGGCCGGGACGTCTGCCTTCTCGGCGCCGCGGTAGCCGTCGAGGAGCGGGAACGTCTTCAGCGACCGGACCATCCGAGCAGCTTCGCCCCGCGTGATGGGAGTTATCCGAACGGCGACGTCCTTGACCAGCTCGGTCGCTGTGCCGCCCACGCCGCAGGCGAGCACGGGACCGAAATGCTCGTCCTGAACAACGCCGACGATCATCTCCACACCTCCTTCCACCATGCGCTGGACCTGGAATCCTTCCACCTTGTGACCAGCCCGCTGGATGCGTTCGGCCATTTCATGAGCTGCGCGGGACACGGCTGCAACACCCTTGAGGCCAAGCCTCACGCCGCCGACGTCGGATTTGTGGAGAATCCCTGACGCGATCGCCTTCAACGCCAACTTCCCTCCAAGCTCATGCGCGGCCCGACCCGCATCGAGCACCGACTCGACGATTCGAGTCTCGACCATAGGGATGCGATAGCTCGCGAGCAGCTGGCCGGCTTCTTCGGGGGTCATCCATCCGTCGCCGTGCGCCAGCGCCGTTGCGATGATGCCCGCGGCGCGATCGCGGTCGATCCCCTCCAATGTGTATGGGGGCTCGTCCGGCAATGACCGCCATGCCGCGTAGTGCGCCGCGAGCGCAAGTGCGCGGGCGGCGTCTTCCGGAAATGGGTAGTGCGGCACCGAGACATCGCTTGATCGGATGACACGAGGAGCGGTTTCCTTCGACATGAACACGCTTAGCAGAGGAATCGGGCGGGGCAAGGCGCGCGCCGCGGTGTGAATGGCGCTCACCACCTCAGTCGCACGAGTGATCAGCGGTGGGGTGAAGACGACGATCACCGCGTCGACTTCCGGACATGCCGCCAGCACGCCGATTGCGCGACGGTAGGCGTCACCTGTTGCGTCGGCGAGCATGTCGACTGGGTTCGCGGTCGATGCCGCTAACGGCAGAAAGCTCGCGAGCTCCGCGCGGACGTCGTCGGGTAGAGGTGAGACGACCAGACCGCCGGCCTCGCACGCATCTGCGCACAGGATGGCCGGGCCGCCGGCGTTCGTGAGGATTGCCACTCTGTTGCCAGGCGGCAACGGCTGGCTACCCAGCAACAGCGCTGTATCGAACAGCTCGGCCAGGGTGTCGGTGCGGATAACACCCGTCTGCCGAAACAGTGCGTCGACGGTCACGTCAGAGGCTGAGAGCAGGGCACCCGTGTGCGATGAGGTCGCCCGGTTGCCAGCCTGCGTGCGGCCGGCCTTGACGGCGAGGACTGGTTTGGAGCGGCTGACGCGGCGGGCGATGCGCGCAAATTTTCGCGGGTTACCAAACGACTCCAGGTAGAGCATGATCAGCCCGGTCTCGGGGTCGGACTCCCAGAACTGCAGCATGTCGTTGCCCGAGATGTCGGCCTTGTTGCCGACCGAGATGAAGGAAGAGACTCCAGACCCGAGAGCCTGCACCCGCGCCATGACCGCGATGCCCAGTCCACCGCTTTGAGACATGAATCCAATCCGTCCCCGTTCGGGACGGTCCGGCGCAAAAGTCGCGTTGAGATTCACACCTGCAGCCGTGTTGATGACGCCCATGCAGTTCGGGCCTACGAGCCTCATTCCCGATTCGCGGCAGACGTCGACCAGCTCACGTTGCAGCTCCGCGCCGGCCGTCCCAGTTTCGGCGAAGCCGGCGGAGATCACGACCAGACCCTGTACGCGCTTGAGAGCGCACTGCCTCGCGACATCTACGACTGCGTGAGCCGGCACCGCAATCACCGCCAGGTCGATGTCGTCATCCACGTCGAGCACCGACGGAAAAGCTCGATGTCCTTCGATTTCGGGCGCGGCTGGGTTGATCGGATAGATCCGGCCGGTAAAACCCATCGAGACCAGGTTGTGAAACAGCTCGCCTCCGATAGTTGCCCGCGTTCGCGACGCACCGATCACCGCCACGGATCGAGGGGCCAGTAGGTGGCTCACCGCGGCCACCGCCGCGAGGCGATCTCGATCCTCGAACTGCGCGAGGGCTTCGGGCGTGAGCTCGGTTGGAAACTCGGCGTGAATCTCGCCCGGCTCCGCATACGAGATCACATGGAAACCACTCTCTCGCAGCACTTCGAGCATGCGCCGGTTCTCCGGCCGCACCACCGCTTCGAGGACGTCGATGCCCGCCGAAGCTGCTGCTTCCGCGAGCTGGCCCAGGAGGATCGTGCCCAGACCTCGACCCTGATAGGCGTCGGCGATCGCCAACGCGAGCTCGGCTTTCTTCGGTTCAGTCGCCACGTACATCGCGTGGCCGACGATCGTGTGACCCGCGAATGCGACCAGTCCATATCTCGAGGAATAGTCGACCTGCACCATTCGCCTGACCGACGCGTCCGCATTGGCCACCGCGGCGAAGAACCGGAAGACTCTCGACTCGAGCGAGAGAGCGGAAAAAAATCGAGCTAGCTCCGCCTCATCATCCGGCTTGATCGGCCGAACCCCGACGGTCGATCCGTCGCGCAGGACTATGGTCGCCTCGCGATGAACCGGACCGGCGGCGGGCTCGATGGTCAAGCTGCCGGTCTTAGTGACGACTCAGCGTTCTCGTAGCGTGATTGGAGCGCCGACCCGCCGATCGCTTCCCCGAGATCGGCGATGAACCACCACGCGCCCCAGATGACGGGCGACAGGGCCACAAGGGCCACCGCCAGCACGATCAAGATGCCGCCGTACATGGTCTCCTCCTTGCGACGCCGACTCTAGGCGGCATCGGACGGCGATCGAGGGTCGTCCGTCCCTGTGCGCGGGGGACCTTGGACCCTACGGGCGAAATCCGAGCAACCGCAGAGTTCGTGCCATGGATTCACCTACGACGTACTTCCACTGGGGTTTCATCCTGATCTCC
>DASYZS010000005.1:0-25285 GCA_035945895.1 Candidatus Dormiibacterota bacterium
CCCGGGTGATGAAACACCAGGTGCGTGAAGCCGAGCTCGAGGTAAGGCCGGAGCTGCTCCATGTGCTCGTCGGGATTGTCGGAAACAAGCCAGCGCCGGTACGCCACATCCTCGACCGTCTTCGCCAGCCGCTCCATCTCGCGCGGGTCGTCGATCCCCGCCTTGGCATCGGCCGGCAACGAAAGCGCGGCCCAGATCTTCGTGTCCTCGAGAGCTCGCTTGCGGTCGGTCTCGTACGAGACCTTGACCTCGATCATCCGGTCGAGGCTCGCCGGATCGCGCCCTGACTCTTTCGCCCCATCGTTGAACGAGGGGAGCAACTGCTCGGAGTACAGCTCCATTCCTTTGCCCGACGTGCAGATGAGGCCATCGCCTCCGCGGCCCGCGTACTTGGCGACCTGCGGACCGCCCGCGCTGATATAGATCGGTATCGGCATCTGTGGGCGGTCGTAGACCGTCGCGTTGCGCGTGTGGTAGTACTCGCCGTCGAAGTTCACCGACTGCTCGGTCCAGAGCTTGCGGATCAGCGTGACCGCTTCCCGCAGCCTGGCGAAACGCTCGCGGTTGTCAGGCCACTGCACGCCCACGGCTCCCTCGTTGAGGTGCTCGCCGGTGCCGACACCGAGGATCATCCGATCGGGGTTCAGCACGCCCAGCGTCCCGAAAGCCTGGGCGATGATCGCCGGGTGATAGCGGAACGTGGGCGTCACCACGGACGTGCCGAGCGAGACGCGGGTGGTGCGCTCGCCCACGGCGGCGAGCCAGGCCATCGCGAACGGAGCGTGGCCGTCGGAGTGCCGCCAGGGCTGGAGGTGGTCGCTGACGAACACGGAATCGAATCCGTTCGCCTCGGCCGCGCAGGCGAACTCGAGAAGCTCGCGCGGGCCGAACTGCTCGGCGGACGCCTTGTAACCCAGCCGCAGCTTCGGGGTCACGTCAGGGTCGCTTGAAGTAGCGGTTCCAGCTGAATGCGACACCGCCGACCGCGGCCGCCACCAGCACCACCGCGAGCGCGATAAGGCTGCGGCCGTCGAAGGATGCGATCCCGGATGCGGTCATCAGGATGACGAGGCCCAGCGTCAGCACCATCATCGCGACGAGCACGATCGCGCGGTGGAGTCTCACGGTCTCGGTTAGCTTACCGATCGTGGGTCAAGCGGAAGTTCTGCGCCTGGGCTCGGTCACCTCGACCCAGGACGCGGCCCGGAACCTACCGATCGGATCGATCGTGATGGCCGATCATCAGACCGCGGGCCGCGGGCGTCTCGAGCGCCGCTGGGAGTCACCCGCGGGCACCGCCCTCCTCGTCTCCTTCGTGCTGGCGCCGCATCGGTTGCTGAGCCTGGCGGCAGGCGTCGCCGCGGCTGAGGCGTGCGGACCCAAAGTGCGCTTGAAGTGGCCGAACGACCTCCTGCTCGACGGCCGAAAGCTGGGAGGGATCCTGGTCGAGGCCACGGCACAACGCGCGGTGTGCGGGATCGGCATCAACCTGACGTGGGCGCCGGAAGGAGCCGCGATGCTCGGCGAGCCACGCGACGATGTGCTCGCAAGACTGCGATCGAAGATCGATCAGTGGACGGTTGCGGCGGACGAGTCGATCCTTGATCGCTGGCGCGAGCTCTCGGCCACGTTGGGCCGCCACGTGCGCATCGACGGCGCTGAAGGTTTGGCCGAAGACTTAGGCCCCAACGGCGAGCTGATCGTCGACGGACGGCCCTACGTCGCCGGCAGCGTCACCCATTTATGAGGGAGACGATGTCCGGCAGGATTTCGCCCGAACGCCCATGGATCACCACCTCGGCCAGTCGGTCGAAGGGCGTGGGCTCGGCATTGATCACGATCATGCGCGCGCCGGCGCGGACCGCGACCAGTGGGATCTCCGCCGCCGGGTAGACGACAAGCGACGTGCCCACGACCAGCATCACGTCGGCGGCTTCCGCCAGCGTGTAGGCCTCGCGCACGGCATCGGCCGGCATCGGCTCGCCGAACAGAACGACCGTTGGCTTGAGGATTGCGCCGCCACATGCGAGGCACCGGGGCGGCATCTCGACCTCGAGCCGATCCTGGACGTCCTGCCGAGCTTCGACGCTTCCGCACTCGAGGCACTGCACCTTGCGACCCGACCCGTGCAGCTCGATCACGCGATTCGCACCCGACTGCTGATGCAGTCCGTCGGTGTTCTGGGTGACGATCGCCACCAGGTGTCCCTGCGCCTCGAGGTTCGTCAGCGCGGCGTGGCCCCGATTCGGCCGGGCCGCCAGCGCCACACGCCCGCGGTCTTTCGAGACCTGCCAGTACGAAGCCGGGTCTGCGAGGAAACTCTCGATCGACGAAACCTTCACGGGGTCGTACTTGGTCCACAGGCCACCCTCACCGCGAAATGTCGGAATACCGCTTTCGGCGGAAACGCCGGCGCCGGTGAGGGCAAGTCCGCGGCGCGTATCGGCGAGCAATCGCGCCGCCGCTTCCAACGAGGCCGGATCAGGTTGGCTCGAATGTGCCCGCATACTTGCCTGTTCTAGGTTAGATGCGGCTGACCGTGGCACCGACCATCCCCGATTCCAGGCGCATGGTGTTTCTGTACCTCCTCGCGGGGTCGGTCTTCGCGACCCTGGCGGCGCGGGGTCTCACCGTCCCCCTATACGCGCACGCGCTGGGAGCCAACCGATTCACGGTGGGCGCGCTGTTCTCGGTCTCGACCCTGGCGGGTGCCCTTCTGTCGCTGCCTTCCGGAGTGCTGGTCGATCGTTTCGGCGCAAGGAGCCTGCTGGTCGCCTCGCTGGTGCTGACCGCGACCTCGCAGCTCGCCACGGCGCTGACGCCCAGTGTTCCGCCTTTGTTCCTGTGGCAGGTGATCGGCGGACTGGCGGCCGGTGCGCAGCAGTCAGCCGTGTTCAGCGCCGTGACCGAGTCGGTCTCGCGAGGCAGGCTCGGCCGCGCCATGGGCTGGCTGACGCTCTCGATGCAGCTCGGATTCACTCTTGGTCCCGCATTGGCCGGCCTCGCTCTGCGTTGGATCGACGTGCGCACCGACATAGCGTTGACGACAGTGCTCCTCGTTTTCACCATTCCCGGCGCGTTGATGACGAGCCGTACCCGACAGCAAACCGGACGCGGACTCTCACTCCGTGCCCCGATGCGTGCGCTCATCCAGCAACCGGCGTTTTTGCCAGTGATCGTCGGCTTGATCAGCGCGACGTTGGCGTGGGGAACGTTCCAGGCTTTCGCAGCGATCTTCGCCAAGGAGTCGCTCGGCCTGCCGAGCGCTCAGGTCGGCTACCTGCTCGCCATCCAGGCGATCTTCAACGCGGGCACCCGACCGTTTGCGGGCGGCCTGGTCGATCGTGCGCAGCGACGCTTCGCGCTCGTCCTCATCGGCGTGGTCGGTTGGTCGATCGCCCTCGTGGTGATCGGGCATTTGAGCGGTTTCGCATTCCCTGCGATCGTCATAGCTGCCGGCACGCCGTTCGTGGCAACGGCGTTCGTGGCGATCAGCGTCGTCTTCGGCGACCTGTCGGGCGCTTCCACGCGCGGCGTGACGATGGGCTTCTACGGGACTGTGTTGTTCCTCGGTTTGAGCCTCGGGCCGCTTCTGTTTGGACCGATCGTCCAGGGCAGCGGCTACGCGGCCGGGTTCACCGTGACCGCGATCGTGGCGGTTCTGCTCGCGCTGTTGATGACGGTGATGCAGAGCGAAGCATTTCGACGCCGTACATCGCCAGAACTTCCCGGTGACTCGGAAACGCGATCGCCGGCAACGCGTCGAGCCTGAACACTCCGACCTCGAGCATCTCCGAACCAGCACCGATCGAACCGTCGACGATTCGACCGCGGTACGCGATGCCGACGATCGACGAAGCAGTTGTTTTCGCGACGTGGTACACGCCCAACAGGTTGACCAGCTCGACATCGGCGTTGATCTCCTCGCGACATTCGCGGACGGCGGCCCGCGCGGGATCCTCGTCGTCGTTCACGAATCCCCCAGGCAAACACCACAAACCTCGACCTGGTTCGATCGCGCGGCGTCCGAGCACTATGCCGCCATCGGCCTCCACCACGACTGCCGCGGCTACTTTCGGATCGCGCCACAGGACGAATTCGTCATTGGGACAAGCCTCGAGCTCGCGACCTTCGATGGTCCGCAGAACAAGTGGCGCGCCGCACAGTACGCAGTAGTGCCCCACCGGGCCGAGCTTAAACCGGTTCGACCTCAGGCCTCGCTGGATGTGGCTTCGGTGCGGGACCTCTCATGTCTGCGACCCGGACCTGGTTGCGCCCCCCCTGCTTGGCGGCGTACAACGCCTGGTCGGCGCGATCGATCAGCTGGGTGAAGAGGGAGGGCTCTTCGGTCGCACCGACGCCGATGCTGATCGTCAGCTTCAGCCCACCGGGAAATGTGGCGGAGGCGACCTTGGCACGGAGCCGCTCGGCAAGCACGCGCGCACCGGTTTCGTTCGTCTCCGGAAGAATCAGCGCAAATTCCTCGCCACCGTATCGCGCACACACGTCCGACTCGCGAAGGCCGGTCGACAGGATCGACGCCAGCTCCGCGAGAACCGCGTCACCGTTCAGGTGGCCGTACGTGTCATTGACCTGCTTGAAGTGGTCGAGGTCGACCATTAGGAACGAGATCCCGGCCTTGTGACGGCGGGCGCGCTGCGTCTCCTGCAGGAATCGCTGCGCGAGCGCGCGGCGGTTGGGCAGCTTCGTCAGCTCGTCGGTCAGTGCCGTCTCCTCCTGCGCCTGGAACAGCTGCGCGTGACTGATCGCGATGGCGGCCTGCGAGGCGACACCGTTGAGGAGGTCGGCCTGGTCGTCGCTCAGCTCCCGCCACTCGTTCAGGTAGAGCTCCATCGCTCCCATGAGCTGTCCCGCCCGCTGGATCGGGACAACAAGAGCGTCTTCAGGATGGCCGCCGACGTCGAGTCCCGGAGCGGAGCGTTCGTCGAGCTTGACGACGATCGGCCGCATCGCCGCCAGCGCCGACTGGAGGGGTTCCTCTTCGGGCTTGCGCAACCCGCCGCGGGCCCGGTTGGTGAGGTTGTAAGACGCTTCGCGGTAAAGCTCAGGCTTCCCGGTTCGAATGAGGTACATCGCTCCGCCGACCGCTCCCATGATGCGGCCCGCGTGCGTCAGCGCCAGGTTGAGCACCTCTTCGAGCGCCAGCGAGGAATTGACGGCGGAGGCGATGGTCAGGAGCAAGGCCGCCCTGTCGCGGGCTCCACTCTCGTCCGCGAGGGCCGCTTCCAGCTCGCGCGCAGTGCCTCGGAGGCGGATCAGCGAGAGCAGCAGCAGCATGAAAGCAGCCACGAGAAGGACCAGCGTTATGAGGAGAATCGCCGCCAGATCCACCTGTTGCTCCTTGAGAGAGGTCCGAAGTTGCCATAGGTTAACGCCGCACCCTTGGCGTTGGATCTCGGTGCATAGGTGAAGGCCGGATTCACTCCGGCCGTCCCCGCGCATGCCATGGCAGGTCTCCCGGCGTGGTCGGGGGAGGTGGGGGCACCGCGGGGAGGACAGCCGTCCTCCCCCGCGCCTTATACTCGGCCTCGATCTGGAGCCGCTTTCTTTCGACGATCTGCCCCTTGGCGGCGAGTGGACGACCCGCCGCCGCACCGTCTCTGAAGCCGAGATAGCCCTGTTCGCCGGCGTCGCCGGCGACCTGTCACCGCTCGCCATAGAAGCGCCCGCCGGCGGTCGCCGGACGGCCCCGCCGGCGATGGTGGTGGCCCTGGCGGTGGGCCTCGGCTCGGTCGACATGCCCGTGCCGGCCGTGGCGGAGTGGGAGTGGCTGAACTGGAGGTTCCCGCGGCCGATACACGCCGGAGACACGATCTACGCGCGGTGGATGGTCACCCAGAAGCGCCCGCCTGCAGGCGCCGCGCCTACGTCGATAGTCGTCTGGCGAGTGGATGTGCACACCGCCGACGGCGCCCTGTGCGCGGAGGGCGAGATCGGCGCCAAGGTCAGCCGGATCGTGACCGCTCGGCCCGAAGCACCCGCCGCCGCGGCTGCCCCCCGGCGGCGGCGCCGGCGATCTCGGTCCGGAGGCACCACGCCCGAGACACCCGCGGTGGCGGCTCCGCCCGCAGCAGAGGCCAAACCCGAGCGAACGACCGGCGGCTCGCGCCGGCGCCGAAGGCGCCGTCCGTCCGGATCGGCCGCCCTAAAGGAAGAGCACGAGCCGAGGGCCGCGCACGTCCAGGAGACCTCGCCTCCGCCCGCCGCGGTCGCGGCCGCGGCGCCAGCTTTGGCCGACGCCGAGACCAATCGCGGCGGCATCGGCGGCGTGCTTCGCCGCCTCAGGGGGACCTAGAGGCCTAGGCCGGGACTTCCAGCGCCGCCAGGTGCTCGATCACCTGGCGCGTGAGCTGGGTGGGCGTGGAAGCGCCGCTGGTGACGCCGACCCTGCGCACGCCCTTGAACCATTCGAGGTCGAGGTCCTCGAGTCGATCGACCAGGTAGGCAGGCTTGTGGCCCAGCTTCTTCACGACCTCGACGAGGCGCAGCGAGTTGGAGGAGCGGGGGCTGCCGACCACGATCACCAGGTCGACTTCCTTGGCCGCTTCGACCGCCGCCTCCTGACGCTCCTGGGTCGCCCGGCAAATCTCGTTGTGGACCTCGGCTTGCGGATAGCGCGCCAGCACTCGCCCGATCAGGTCCTCCGTGTCCCACACCGACAACGTCGTCTGGCACGTAACCGCGATCCGGTCGCCGTGTAGATCCAATGCTTCGATGTCCTCTGGGTCCTGGACCAGGTGCACCTTGCCCGGAGCCTCACCCATCACGCCCTCGGGCTCCGGGTGTCCTTTCCGGCCGATGTAGACGACCTCGTATCCCTTGCGCGCGAGGTCGGCGACGAGCTCATGCGTGCGGACGACGTCGGAGCAGGTCGCATCGACCGGCGTGAGACCGAGCTCGACCGCGCGCTGCTTGACCTGCGGCGAGACGCCGTGCGCGGTGAAGATGACGGTCCCGTCTTTGATGTGCTCCAGCCCGGCGAGCCGGTCGGGCTGGTCGACAAGCGCAATGCCGTCCCGCTGCAGGTCGTCGGTGGCGTGTGTGTTGTGCACCAGCATGCCCAGCATGTGGACAGGCCCCTGCGACTCTTCGCGCACGCGTTTGGCGATTCGAAACGCATCAACCACGCCGTGGCAGTAACCCCGGGGCGTGATCTTCAAAACTTCCATCGGTCAATTCCGAGTCTACGTGAGATGATCCGGCCCGCCATGGCCGTCGCGACGGTCACAGACACAACTCACGAGCGGGCCGCAAGCGCTCGCGCCGCCCAAGGAGCGCGAGTCCGCGCCATTGTCATCGACTCCATCCTCTACGCGTTCATCTCCCTGGTCGTGAACAACGTCTACGGCGTGGCGCACATCGAGACATTCCCCCAGATCACGATCGGTGGAGGCGGATATACGACCGCAATCTCCGTGCCTCTCCAGGGGCTTCTTCTCGTCGTGTATTTCCTGGTCCCGGAGGCGATGTTCGGCGCGACTCCCGGAAAGTGGTGGACCCACCTTAAGGTCGTCCGGCTGGACGGCCGTCCCCTAGCGTTGCGCGATGTCGCCCTCCGCAACGTGCTCCGTGTGATCGACTACCAGCCCTTCTTCTACCTGCTGGGCGGCTTCATCCTTCTGAACACCCCCGGCAGTCAGCGCATCGGTGACCGCTGGGCGGGGACCACGGTCGTCCACGAGAGCGTCGCCCCGGTACCGGGCGCGACTCGCACCTCGGGGCGCCGAGCCCGCTGGATCCTCGCCTGGGCAATAGCCGCGGCTGTCGTCGTAACGATCGCCTTCAACTACTTCGGGCGGCCGCCGCTCGTGCTCGCAGGAGAGTTCAACCAGCACCGGGGCGTGTTTAGCGACCTCCAGGGCTACTCACTCGGCACACCGACGTGGGGTCCGGGGACCGTCAGATATCCGCTGACCGGCCACACCGCAACGGATGCATGTACCGGCTCGATCGACATGCGATGGGAATTCCCCTTCGGATGGCTCGACACCGATGCCGGTTTGAGTTGCCTGCCTAACTGATCCCTGAGAAAAGGTCTGGTTCGGGTGGGTCGGTGCCCAGCTTGCCGCGGACCAGCTGGTAGTACTCCGTGCCGAACGCCACTGCGAAGACCTGCTCTTGAATGGTGGCGAACCAGGAGTTCGGATCGTTCTGACTCACGTGTGCCCGGAAGGCCGCGAGCTTTCGCTCCACGTAATCGCGCACGTCGACCCGAGTCGTGATCAGCTCGTCCGGCGTGCCCGCGATGCGCATGTTGCGTCGCGCCTGCTCCTGGGCCTGGTCGGGATACTGCTCCGCATACGCCTGCATCAACGACCGCGGCACGGCCGTGAAATAGAGCTTCTTTATGTCCACGCCTTCCTTTTGCATCGCGTCCAGCGCTGCGTTGGTCACGTCGTGCGCCTTGATGTGGTCCGGATGCCCGTACACGCCATCGTCGGCGTACGTGACGACGACGTCGGGCCTCTCTTCGCGGAGGTAGACGGCCAGCCGGCCGGCCGCTTCCTCGAGCTTGGCCTGGTGGAACGAGCGCGGGTCCTTGTTGTCGCTCGTATCGACCATCCCCGAGTCGCGATAGCCGAGGAACTCCTGCCGATCCACGCCGAGGATCTCGTCCGCTGCGCGCAGCTCTTCGGTGCGAATCTCGCCCAGGCGAGGCCGCGACGAAGCCTCGTCCATGTTGTGGATCTCGCCCACCTCGCCGCGGGTGGCGGTGATGAGCACCACGCGGTGCCCATGCGCTTTCGCCTTCATCATCACCCCGCCGGTCGAGATCGACTCATCGTCGGGGTGCGCATGGACGAGCAGCAGCGTTCCCATCTAGGACAGCAACGCTTCCGCCAACCGGGCAATTCCGTCGTGCCCCGGCGCGGGAATGGTGCGTTCGGCGGCCGCGATCACCTCGGGCGCCGAACCCTCGACCGCGAACCCAAGTCCCGCCCAAGCGATCATCGACGCATCGTTCCGGCCGTCGCCCACGGCCACCGTCTCGGCCTGAGCGATGCCGAGCCGTTCGCACATGAAGCGCAGCGCCGATGCCTTGTCGCTTTCCACGCTCGTGAACTCGAGATAGTCGGGCGTCGAGGTTGCGACGTTGAGGTGGCCTTTCCAGCGCGCACGAGCCTCGGGAAGGATTTTCTCCAGCATCTCCGGCGAGGAAACGATCACGAGCTTGGGCGTGGTGGGACCCATCGCCTGGTCCAGGTCGGGCACGAGATGAATCTCCATCCCGGCGTGGTCGGCGTAGCGATGGGCTTCGGGGCGGTCGCGTTCCACGATCAGCTCGTCGTTGCGGTAGGCCTGCACATGCAGGTCGCGAGCGCGGGCGAAATCGATGACCTCCATCGCGAGGTCATGCGGCACGCCATGGTCGAGCAGAACGCCGCCGTCGAGCGCCCGAACCTCCGCTCCCTGGTAGCAGATGATCGGCCCGGTCAAACCCAGCCGCTCGACCCAGGGGACCGCGCCGGGAAACGGGCGGCCGGTGCACGCGATGACGGCGACGCCGGCGTCGAGGATGCGTCTCAGTGACGCGAGGTCACGCGGGTCGAGGTTGAGGTGCAGGTCGAGGATCGTCCCGTCCAGGTCCAGCGCGAGGAGCTTGTATCGCGTCGAGACGGCTATCGCTTGACCTCGGGGTTCACGAGGTTGGGCGGCCGGCCGCCGCGCACCGCGGTCGCCATGTTGCGGGCCGCCATCGCAGACATCTCCGAGCGCGTGCGCACCGTCGCGCTTGCGATGTGCGGCGCCAGCACGACGTTGGGCATCGACAGCAGCCCGGGATGCACGGCCGGCTCGCGCTCGTAGACATCGAGCCCGGCGCCCAGAATCTTCCTTGCCTGCAGCGCGGCCACCAGCGCAGCCTCGTCGACGACAGGTCCGCGCGACGTGTTCACCAGGATCGCGTTTGGTTTCATCGCGTTGAACTGGGCGGTGCTGATCAGGTGCGTCGTCTCGTTGGTGAGGGGCACGTGAACGGAGATGAAGTCGGACTCAGCGACCAGGCGATCAAGGGTCGAGCGATGAGCGTTCAACTGCTCTTCCGCCTCGGCCGGGAGCGGCTGCGGGTCGTAATAGAGCACCCGCATGTTGAATCCCTTGGCGCGGTGAGCGACGCCACGACCGATGCGGCCGATGCCGACGATGCCGAGCGTTGCGCCATAGACGTCTTGGCCGAGCATCATGTCGATCGCCCAACCATGGAACTGCCCGGACCGCAGGAAGTGGTCTGCTTCCACGACACGGCGCGCGGTCGCCATCAGCAACGTAAAAGCAAAATCGGAGGTCGCGTCGTCGAGCACGCCCGGCGTGTTGGTCACCATGACCTTCACCGCCGTGGCCGCAGCGACGTCGATGTTGTTGAAGCCGACGGCGACGTTACTGACGCACTTGAGGCCTGGCGTAGACAGCACCGTTTCACCGATCGGATCCATCAGCTGGCTCACGATTCCGACGCAGCCGTAGGCAGCCTGGCGGATGCTCGCTTCGTCGAGCGGGGCACCCTGTGGGTACGGGACCACCTCGGCCGCCTCGGCCAGGATCGACGGACCTGGATCGAGGATGGGATGCATCACGAGGACGCGGGGGCGACCGGTCGTGCTCACGGGTTCAACCCAAGCTCGTGCGCGATCGGCTTCAACGCGTCCCGCACGAATTCCACATGCTCATCGAACGGGATACCGAGCACCTCGGCGCCGGCGATGAGCTCTTCACGGTGCACGCCGCGCGCGAAAGCCTTGTCCTTCATCTTCTTGCGCACCGTCGACGCCTCCACGGAGCTGAGTGACTTGTCGGGCTTGACGAGCGCGCACGCGATGATGAAGCCGCACATCTCGTCGACGGCGTACAGCGCCTTTCGTGCATTGCTGTCGCGCGGGACGTTGAGGTAGTCCGCGTGCGAAGCGATGTCGTCGAGGATGTCCTCGGGCCATCCTTTCTCGCGCAGCATCTGGATCCCGCGTATGGGATGCAGTTCCGCCGTCGGACCCGACTCGTAGTCCCAATCGTGGATCAGACCTAGAACCGCCCAGCGTTCCTCGTCCTCTCCGAAGCGCCGCGCGTACGCGCGCATCGCCGCTTCGACGCTGCGCATGTGGCGGCGAAGCTGATCGGATTGCGTGGACGACTGAACCAGCGCCCACGCCTCTTCCCGCGTCGGTGCGGCAGTCACAGGATGTCCTTCAGCGCCTCCAACAGTTTGTCGTCCTGGTCGCGGGTGCCGACCGTGATCCGGAGCCAGCCCGCGATCGGCTCTCGATCGTAATGGCGGACAAGGATCCGGCGCTTGCGCAAAGCTTCGACGACTTCGATCGCGGGTTTCGGCGGACGCGCAAAAACGAAGTTGGTCGCGGACGGCGCGACCTCAAATCCAAGCCCCGCGAGGGCCATCTCGAGCTCGCTCCGATTGCGGACGACCTCGTCCACCAGCATGCGGTGATGCGCCTCGTCCTCGATCGCAGCGACCGCGGCCGCGATGGCGAGGCGGTCGACGTTGTACGAGTCCTTCACCGCGTCCAGCGCCTCGATCACCTCGCGCGGGCCGAGCGCATACCCGATCCGGAGTCCGGCAAGGCCGTAGGACTTCGAGAAGGTACGCAGCAGCACCACGTTGTCATGAGAGTTGAGGAGCCCGAGAGCAGACCGGGGCGCGAAGTCTACGTAGGCCTCGTCGACGGCCACGATCCCGGTGGAGGCGGCGATCACAGCCTCGACCGCGTCGAGATCGAACAGCGCCCCTGTCGGCGAGTTGGGATTGACGACGAACTTGAGAGGCGCCGGGTCAGGTCCCAGGCTCGGCGGCAGCTCACCAAAGAGCTCCGTCGGGTGTGGGGATGGGACCACCTCGTGGATGCGGCTCAGCGGCTCGAGCAGCGGATAGGTCGGTGTGGGATAGGCGACGTGATCGCTCGCGCCTGCGAACGCGCGAAAGCAGAGCTCGATCAGCTCGTCGCCACCGTTGCCGACGATGACCTGGGCCGGCTCGAGACCGAACTTCCGGGCGATCGCCTCGCGGGCGGGTGCGGCGGTCGGGCTCGGATAGAGCCGCAGCGAATCGTTGGCGGCGTTCCTGATCGCCTCGATCACCTTCGGGGACGGCGGCAAAGGCGACTCGTTGGTGTTGAGCTTCACCCAACCTTCCCCGTCCGGCGGCTGCTCGCCGGGAACGTAAGGCTGGAATCCCTCGAGGGTTTTTCTCAGGACGCTTTTCGGCATTCGAGCAGAAATGTTTCCAGAGCCAGGCGCGGGCTGACGTTCTGCTCGAGGTAGCCAAGGGTGTCGTACGAGAGCTCGAGGAGATGTGCCCAGCGGCCCTGCTCGCGACCTCGAGTGGCCAGCATCCGCCTGCGCAGCTCGATCTGCCAGCTCGCGAGCGCGAACACCGCGGGATCTTCCTCCTCGCCCTCACTTCTTCGCCAGCCCATCTGCTCGGCGTCCAGCTGCGCGGCGACGTGGAGCGGGACGTCGGCGGGTGCGCCAAAGATCTCCTCGAGTCGGCGGGTCCACGCGTGGTGTAGCTCGATGACGCCCTCGTCCTGGGCGCGGCGCACCGCCCAGCCGGGTCGCCCGCCCGAGAGGTCGGCGAGCAGCCTCGCCCGCTTGGCCTCGACCGCGAGCTTCAACAGCAGCTCCTCGATCTCCGGCGCCGGCACCGGATGAAAGAAAACGAGCCGGCAGCGAGAAACGACTGTGGGCAGCACCACGAATGGATTGAGGCTGGGCGTCGTGAAGATGATCACCCGCCCTGGGTGCGGCTCTTCGAGCGTCTTCAGCAGGAGAGCCTGGCTCTGATCCTGCAGCCGCCCGACGTTCTTGATCATCGCCACGCGCCGGTTCGAGATGGCCGGTTTCAGGTTCATGAACGTCTGGAACGTGATCTGGTGATACTCAGGCGGATCGGTGGGGTCGAGCCGGATCTCCTTGACCTTGAGCAGCTTGTTCCGATCGTCGAACCAGTAGTCCGGGTGGCGGGTGAGCGGCGCCTCGTCAAGCAGATGCTGCGCAAATGCCTGCGCGACCGACCACTTGCCGAGGTGCGCTTCGCCGACGAAGAGATACGCGTGCGCGACCCTGGCGCCGTCGATGTCGGCTTGCAGCTGATGCAGGGCGCGCTCGTGGCCGACGATCGCGGAGAAGGGTTCGTTCACCGGGCCTCGCCTGCGGCCCTGCGCGCCTTCGCCTGTTCGCGTTCCCGCTCGAGGCGCTGGGCGCGGCCCTGCAACCACACCTCGCGGATGCGCTGAAGCGCGGTGATGTTGGTGACGATCGCGAGCAAGAAAACGACGACGTAAAGGACAACTCCCCCGAAAAGCAGGCCGACCACCGTGAGCACGACCCGTTCGGGCCGTTGGAACAGGCCCGACTTGCAGGTGAATCCGAGGCTCTGGGCCCGGGCGCGCACGTAGCTGACGAGAAACGATCCGGCCAGCGCCGCGAGCGTGGCCAGCACGAGCCAGCGCTGGAGCGGTCCATCGATGCTGAGGAAGTAAGCGGCCAGTCCGAGGTAGACGACGCCCTCGGAGTAGCGGTCGAGAGTCGAATCGAGAAACGCCCCGTACGGATAGCCCGCGCCGGTGGAACGCGCGAGGGCGCCATCCAGGATGTCGCAGGTCCCGGCAAAGATCAGGACGACTCCGGCCCAACGCAAATGCCCGAAGGCGGCGAGGCCGGCCGCGATGACAGTCAGCCCCAGCCCGACCACCGTGACCTGGTTCGGCGTCAACGGTGTTCGGCCGAGAGCTGTGATCAGGGCTTCGGCGTGCCGGCGCACCCATGCCTCAAACCGCGTGGTGAACACCTGACACCTCCAGTGCTCTCGCCGGCGCGGCGACAAAAGCCGTGCGCGCTTCGTGATACACGTCGACTACCTCGGCGGCAACGTTCTCCCAGGAGTAGCGGCGCACCTTCTCGAGCGCGTAGTCCGACATGCGCCGGCGCAGGTCGGGGTCGCGTGCGAGGATGACCAGCGACGCGGACAGCTCGCGCCAGTTCTGCGGCATGACGGTGACGCTGTCGCGCCCTGGCTCGAGCACCGACATGTAACCCGGGACCTCGGTTGCGACCACCGGAAGTCCTGAGGCAAGGGCCTCGAGCAGGACGATCCCGAAGCTCTCCGCCCCCGTCGCCGGAGCGCAGAAGATGTCGGCGCTGGAGTAGTAGCGCGGCTTGACGCTGTCCGGAACAAACCCCGCCATCACGACGTCCGGCAGACGGTGCCGTGTGACAAACGACTCGACCCGCCCGCGAAGCGGCCCGTCGCCGACGATGATCAGCCGGCTGCGCGGAACCCGAGCCTTCATCGCCCGGTATGCGCGGAGCAGATCGCCGAGGCCCTTGCGCTTTTCGAGCCGGCCCACGAAAAGGATGTTCAGCTTGTCATCGCGCAGATGACGTATCGGCGCGAGTCCCGGGCGGTACGTGTCGACGTCGACGCCGTTGGGGATGACGCGCAGCGGATAGTCGGGGAAGTAGCGATTGACGAACGCGCGCGCCGGTTCGCTGACGGCAATGCCACGGTGCAGATGAGCGAGGTACGGCTGCAGGAAGGGCCGGCCGTAGAAGTAGCCGACGTTGGAATGAGCGAAGGCGTGGAAGGTCCCGACGTTCGCGGTGGTCGACATGCGCAGCATCGTGATGGGCAGCGCGGGCATCAGCGGCTCGTGGAAGTGGAGGACATCGAAGCGTTCGCGCTCGATGATCGCCGCCACCCGGTCGGCGAGGTGAAAGCTGAGCGTGATGCGTGCTACCGAGGCGTTGACGGGGATCGCGATGGGGGTCCCGATGCGGTAGAAGCGAGCGCTGTCGAAATCGACATCGGCGCGACTCGACGGCGCAAATATCCGTGTCTCGTGACCGAGGCGCTGCAGGCGCGCCGCGAGGTTGCGGACGTGGTCGTTGACCCCTCCAGGCGAGGCGAAGTCGTACGGCGAGACCAGCCCGACTCTCACTTCACGGTCCTCCGGACCAGATGCGATGTGGCACGTGCCAGTCCTCCGGGTGCCCGCGGATGAATCCCTCGAGGATGCGCAGAAGCTGCCCTGTGAGGCGCAGCTGCTCCGCCTTCGAGGTGGCTTTCCCGTCGGGTACGACCACCGGCCCAACCTCGACTCCAAACGAGTCGTCCGGGAGCCGGTAGACGCACGCCGGCAGCAGAGGCGTGCCCATGCGCATTGCGATCGCCGCCGGTCCGAGCGCAATGGGTGCCATCTTGCCGAAGAACGGCATCAGGTTTCCGGTGCCGGTTATGTCGCGGTCTATGGCTGTGATCACGATCTCCTGCTCCCGCAAAGCCTGCAGCACCTTCCGGATGCCGCCGTGGTCGAGGGTCAGGACGCTGATCCCGAGCCGGGCGCGGGTCTCGCGGTACCACTCGAACAGCGTCCGCGGTTCGACTTCCTCCGCAAACAGGCTGACCGGTGCCTGGGTCGCCGACCAGATCGCCGCGGCCTCTTCGTAGGAGCCCATGTGCGCGGCCACGACCAGGATTCCCCTTCCCATCGCTCGAGCTTGCTCGAGGTGGTCCAAACCCTTGACCTTCAGCCTGTCCCCCATCGCCTCGACGTGCGCCAACGGCAGCTGCATCAGGTCGGCGTAGGCCTTGGCGTGGTTGCGGAAGTTCTTCCACGACACACGCTTGAGCTCTTGCGGGTCGTCGCGAAGCTCTGGACACGCTATCTGCAGGTTGTACTCGAGCCGTGGGCGTGCCAGCGGCGAGAACCACCACGCGAAGCGCGCGGCGAAAACCGCGAGCGCGTAGGCCCAGGACCGGGGTAGGCGTTCGAGAACCGATTGCACCAGCTTGAACCCGCGCCATGTCCACTCACCCATCCTCTCAGCGGTCGAACATCCGGCGGAACGCGTACCACTGGTCGGGTCGCTCTCGAATGAAGTCCTCGAAGCGCAGAATCACGCGCTGCATCACGCCTTCCTTGGTCTCGCCGGGCGAGAGCTCGAGCGGCGGGTCTAGGTGCACGTGGTAGTGGCCGGGCGAGGTGGAGTACGGAGCCGCCGGTATGACTGCCGCACCGTTCTTCAGCGCCAACGCCGCCGGCCCGCCGGGAACGGTCGCGCGCCGGCCGAAGAATCGCACCTGCACCCCAGGTCCCTGTTCGAGGTCACACACCAGCGCCACCACGCCATTGCTCTGCAGGGCTTCGGTGAGCGTCCTGACCGCGGCCCGCCCAAGGCTCACGACCCTCAGGCCGAAGCTCTCGCGGGTCGCGACCACCGCGTCGTCCAGCGACCCGGGGAATTTCTCAGCGACCGCCCAGACCCTGTACCCGAGAGCTGCCGCGTAGGAGCCGGCCATGTCCCATGACCCCATGTGCGGGACGGCCATGATCACGCCTCGTCCCTTTTTCAACGCTGCATCGAGGTGCTCGCGTCCGTCGTGGGTGACACGCTGCTTGATCTCGTCGTGCGAGAGGCTGCCGAGCAGCAAGAAGTCCATCAGCATACGGCCGTAGTTCTGGAATGCTCGGCGGGCGACCGCGGCCACGCGGGGATCATCGGGATGCGTGCCGAGCACCACGGCGTAGTTGTCCAGCGCCGCGCGGCGCTGGCCAGCTGAGAGCCAGAACCATGCCGAGCCGCCGGGCGCCGCGGCCGCGTACCGCATGCTCGGTGGGACCGCCCGCAGGATCCGGGCGCTCGCCCTGTAGCCGGCGCCCAGCAGCTGCGGCCGGTTTCGTGCTGATGAGGCGGCGCTCAGGCGCCCACCTCCTCGCGCACTTTCACCTTCTGGTCCTGACTCAGCCCCAGCATCTGGTCGAGGCGCTCGCGGCTGCGCTTGATGCTGTCCACGTCGAGGGAGCAGTAGACCTGGCGTCCATTGCGGCGGATGCGGATCACCCCACCCATGCGCAGCATCCGCAGGTGCCACGAGACCCGTGGCTGGCTCATATGCATGAACGCCGCCAGGTCGGTGACTTTCTCCTCCCCGACGTTGGCCAGGCGCTCGACGATCCGCAGGCGGGTCGGATTGGCGAACGCGAGGAAGTGGTCGGGCAGCTCGTGGCGGGGGCTCTGGAGAAACATAAAGCTTCCTTTATGGAGTCTAATTCATGGAGTGCCCCGGATCCTGGTCGGCACGGCGCAGGGATTGGTCAGCTTCGAAGCCGACGCGGGCCGGAGAAAGTCCGCTCTCGAAGGCCATCGGATCGGCGCCATCGCACCCGCTGGCTGGAAGCGCCTGTGGGCCGTGGTCGATAACCACGAGGTATGGCGCAGCGATGACCTCGATGGCGAGTGGAAGCTCGTTACGTCGATCGACCGGCGGCAAGGCACATGCCTCGCTGACACCCGAGCCAACGATGAGAGCGGAATCCTGATCGGCACCTCGGAGGCCCACCTCACGCGCGTCAGGGATGGCCGTCTCGAGAGGGTCGACTCTTTCGAGCATGCCCCCGGCAGAGAAGACTGGTATACGCCGTGGGGAGGTCCGCCGGCGGTGCGCTCCATCACCGAGAACCGGGAATGGGTCTTCGTCAACGTGCACGTCGGTGGGGTGCTGCGCTCGCGCGACGGGGGCGGCACATGGGAGCCGACGATCGACATTCACGCGGACGTCCATCGAGTGGTCACGGGCGGCGGACGTGTGTACGCCGCGGGGAATGGCGGCCTCTCGGTGAGCGGCGACGACGGAGACAGCTGGGAGCTAAGGTCGCGCGGGCTGCACGCCACGTACTGCCGGTCTGTCGCCGTCAGCGGGGAGATGGTGTTGCTCTCCGCTTCCGAAGGACCTCGTGGAGGGCGCGCCGCGCTTTACCGCGCCGCGGAGGGAGCGAGGACCCTGGAGCGATGCCGGGATGGGCTGCCCGAATGGTTCGACGGCAACATCGACAGCCTGTGCCTGGATGCGCTGCCGGACGGCATTCTCAGCGCATTCGCGTCGGAGTCAGGCGACGTCTTCGCTTCCCAGGATCAGGGCGCGTCCTGGGCGCAGCTCGCACAAAGCCTGCGAGGAGTTCGCTGCCTGCTCGTGCTTCCTTAGCTGGCGGTCGTGCGCTGGACGAGGTCGAGGAACTCGGCGCGCGTCCGCGGGTCCCGGCGAAACGCGCCGAGCATGCAGGAGGTGATCATCCGACCGCCCGGGGTCTCGACGCCACGCATCTCCATGCACAGGTGGCGCGCCTCGATGACCACGCCCACGCCGACCGGTGACAGGGCCGAGTTCAAAGCCTCGGCGATCTGGCGGGTGAGCTGCTCCTGGATCTGGAGCCGGTGGGAGAAGACCTCGACGAGGCGCGGAATCTTGCTCAGGCCGATCACCTTGCCCTTGGGCAGGTAGCCGACGTGGACCCGGCCGAAGAAGGGGAGCATGTGGTGCTCGCAGAGGCTGTAGAAGGTGATGTCCTTGACCAGCACCATCTCGTCGTAGTCCTGGTCGAAGATCGCGTCCGCGATCACGTCCTCGGGCCGCATGTCGTACCCGTCGGTCAGCTCACGCAGGGCGCGCGCGACCCGGTCGGGCGTGTCGCGGAGCCCCTGACGCCGCGGGTTTTCTCCGATCTCGACGAGAAGCGCATCCACGAGCTCCGCCATTGTGTCGCCGTGCTTGGCCTTGGCCTGTGCCATCTTGCCTAGACAATTTACGGGGTGAACGCCATCGACGCGGCGCAGGTGCTGTCGGAAATCGGCTACCTGCTCCGGCAGGACCCCAACGAGCGGTACCGGGCGAGGGCCTTTTCCGCGGCCGCCTGGACGCTCGCGCTCGAACGGCCGGACCTCGCGAAGCTGCATCGCACCAACAGCCTGACCTCGATCGAAGGCGTGGGCGAAGGCATCGCTCGCGTCCTGTCCGACGTGGTCACCACCGGCCAGAGCCGCTACCTCAACCGGCTGCGCGAACAGAACCAGCAGCCGGCCAGGGAGGACGAGACGAAGCTCGACTTCGCCCGCTACCAGGGGGACGTCCATTCGCACACCAAATGGAGCGACGGTCGGGCAACGATGCTGGAGATGGCCGAGGGCGCAAAGGCGCTTGGCTACAAGTACCTCGGCGTCACCGATCACTCGCCGCGAATCACCGTCGTCCATGGCCTCGACGCGGAGCGTCTGGTTGCGCAGGCGCGCGAGATGGCCGAGGTCCAGGCACAGGTGGACGGCGTCGCGCTGCTTCAAGGCATCGAGGTCGACATCCTGGAGGACGGTTCGCTCGACCTTCCCGACGCCGTGCTGGAGATCCTCGACGTCGTGATCGCCTCGCCGCACGTGAAGCTGCGCCAGGAGCCGGCCGGGATGACGGAGCGGATGATGCGCGCGGTCTCGCATCCCCACGTCGACGTAATCGGACACCCGACCGGCCGCAGGCCAGGGTCACGCGAGGGCGCGACCTACGACTTCGAGGCGGTTTTCAAAGAGGCGGCGAAACACAACATCGCGCTCGAGATCGACTGCGACCCGGCGCGCATGGACCTCTCGCCGGAGATGGCCCGCCTCGCCCTCGAATGCGGCTGCAACTTCGTCGTCGACGCGGACGCGCATGCGCCGGCGGAGTTTGCATACGTGCCGATGGGCTTGTGGATGGCGCGCCGGGCCGCGATCCCTGAGGAGCGCATCCTCAACTTCCGGCCTCTGGATGAACTTACGATGGCCTTTCAGAAGTGACCCAGATCGGGATCATGATCGAGGGCCAAGAGGGCCTCAACTGGGAGCGGTGGCGTCGCCTCTGCGCAGACGTCGAGTCGCTCGGCTTCGCCTCGCTGCGACGCAGCGACCACCTGATCTCGCTGATGGGAGGGGACAGCCGCGACTGCATCGATTGCTGGGCCTCTCTCGCGCTGGCCGCGGAATGGACGAAGACGATCGAATTCGGACCGATGGTCAGCCCGCTGACCTTCTATCAGCCGGCGGTGCTGGCTCGCCGCGCGACCGCGGTCGATCTCTTGAGCGGCGGCCGGTTGATCTTCGGAATCGGCGCCGGCTGGAATCAAAACGAGCACGAGGTTTTCCAGGTGCCGTTCCTCGACTTGAAGGGCCGAATGGATCGCATGGAGCACGGCGTGGCCATCATCCGCAACGCGTGGGCGAGATCCAACCCGAAGCCGCCACGTGAAGGGAAGATCCCGCTTCTCATGGGCGGCGTGGGCGAGAAGCGGCACCTACCCCTTGTCGCGCGTGAGGCGGACGAATGGAACTTCAATGGGCTCGACCTCGACACGTACCGGCACAAACGAGAGGTCCTCGATAGGTGCTGCAAGGAGGTGGGACGCGATCCCTCGGAGATCCGTTACTCGGTGATGACCACCTACATCATCGGCCGCGACCAGGACGAGCTGCGCAGCCGCGCTCTCGAGCTGCAGAACGTGCTCACCAGGCTCAAGGGAATGACGGCCGACGAGGTGTTGCAGAGGATGCGTCAGGTTGCTTTCGTCGGAACCCCCGAGGAGATCGCGGCGCAGATGCGCGAGCACTCGAGGCTCGGCGTTGATCTCTACATGCTCCAGCACTTTCCACTTGACGACACGGACGCGCTGCGACTGCTTGCGGAAGAGGTTATTCCAGCAGTCGCTTAAACCAGCTGACCGCTCGTTATCAGCTCGTTCTTTCTTTCCTGCCGCGCGGTCACTTCACGGATGACCATGACGACCAGGACCGCCGCGATGATCTGCCCCACGCTCCCGATCACGTCGAGCACCGCCCCCGCCGATCCGTTGTACCGCGCGCCGATGTTGGTGGTGTAGTTCCCGATCAGCCAGCTCGCCCACCACGCGACGAACAACCCTGGCGCGCGCAGCGTGCGGCGCGTGCCCCGGTCGAGCCAGCGACGCGAGGCATCGGCGCCACGCCAGGCGTCGAGCACGCTCCACAGAGGATGCACCCAGAAAACAAACGGGATGAAGCAGTACACCACCGCGCGGGCGGGCGACCATCGCCGATCCGGCGCTCCGAGCGAGGGCATGTTGCGGATCACCCGGTGCAGCCACATACAGAAGAAGACGATCGCCCCGGCAAGGGTTCCGAACCATACGAGGAACGCCACCAGCGCGAGGGCGCTGACGGCCAGGTTGTCACTCGCGTTGGGTGTGAGGTCGATGGCTACGTTCGCTACCGTCAGCAGGACGTTGCCCGCGATGCTCGAGTAGATGAGGATCGCGGCGATACCCGCGCGCGAGCCCGCAGACTCGTAGGGAACGGTCGGCGCCGGCGCAACCGCCGGTCGGTAGGGGTTCGGCACCCACTGGGCGCCGTTCCACATCCAGTAGCCGTCGGGCGAGATCTGGCCGGTCGTCTGCTCAGGCGGCTGCACGGGCCGACTGTAAGGTATGGACGTGGACTTTGACCTCAGCCCCTCCGAGAAATCGTTCCGCGACGAGGTCCGCGCCTGGCTGAAGGCCAACGCCCCCCGCGACGGCGGCCCGACCGACGGCAAAGCTTTCATCGAGAACCGCCGCGCCTGGCAGCGCAAGCTCTACGAGGCCGGCTACGTGGGGATGACGTGGCCGAAGGAGTACGGGGGCCATGGCCGCAGCTTCATGGACCAGCTGATCTTCAACGACGAGATGATCCAGGCCCACGCGCCGGAACCAATCAATGTGATCGGCCTGGGCATGGGCGGCCCCGTTGTGATCGCCCACGGGACCGAGGAGCAGAAGAAGCGCTACCTCGCCCCGCTGCTTTCGGCGGAAGAGATCTGGTGCCAGGGTTTCAGCGAACCGAACGCCGGCAGCGACCTCTCGGGCCTCCAGACCCGCGCCGAGGACAAGGACGATCACTACCTGGTCAATGGCCAGAAGGTGTGGACGACCCTGGCCCATGTCGCCAAGTGGTGCATGCTCGTCGCCCGCGAGCGCAAGGAGTCGAACCCGCGCGACGGGCTCACCTACCTGATCGTGGACATGGAGAGTCCGGGTATCGAGGTGCGACCGCTGGTCCAGATCACCGGTGATGCCGAGTTCAACGAGATCTTCTTCAAGGACGTCGAGGTCCCCAAGTCGCAGATCCTCGGGAACCCGGGCGATGGCTGGGCGGTCGCGATCACGACGCTGCTCCACGAGCGCGGCACGCTTGGCCTGGCGCTGGCGACGCGCGCCCAGATCACCGCGGCGGAGCTGGCCGAACGTGCCCGGCAGCTGGGGCGCGGGGCTGACCCACTGGTGCGGCAGAAGATCGCCCAGCACACCATCGAGGCGCGAGCCCTCCAGCTCAACGGCTACCGCGCGGTCACGGCCGTCAAGCGGAACGGAATCCCCGGCCCCGAAGGGTCGATCCTGAAGCTGATGTGGTCGGAGCTCAACCAGCGCATGACCGAGACGGCGGTTGACATCGGCGGGCCTGCCTCGCAGGTCGGCGACGGGCACGGCTGGAAGTACCAGTTCCTGCGGTCGCGCGCAAACACGATCGAGGCCGGCACCTCGGAGGTGCTGCGCAACATCCTGGCTGAACGCGTGCTGGGGCTGCCCCGGAGCCGCTAGCACACTTCCACTAATCGCTTGTACAGGCGGGGGCCTCAGGGACAGAATTCCGGGTCGTGGATTCGGCAGCCCGTTCCGGACAGCGCTCCATCTGGTCGTTGTGGCTCGCGGCCGCCATCGCGTTCATCGGCGGACTGCTCCCGTTGGTGTTCGGAGGCACATCGAGCAGGGTTGAGGGTGTGGTCCTGCCCTTCACCATCGGTGCCATCGGATTTGCGGCCTGCGCGCTGCTGAATAACCAGAGCAGGACGATGGTCTCGGTCGTCTATTTCGTAGCCGGCCTGGCCGTCGTCTTCGGAATCCTTTCGATGGTTTCCCTCCCCGTCCGACTCGCGGCGCTCGGCTCCTGCCCGATCGCACCGAATCCGTGCACCACGGGGCTGCCGCGGGCGTTGAGCGATTCCGAGAACACCGGGATCGCGTCCGCGACCGCGTTTGGCATCGTGGCCGTCTTCGTGGGGTTCTTCGGCCTCGTGACGATCTACCGCCGGGCGGTGACTCCGGCGTACACGCCGCCGGAGCGCAAGATCCCGGCAGTTGCGCCCGCAACTCCAGTTCAAGACACGGCGCCTCCCGCGCCGCAGGCCAAGCCCGAGCCAGAGAAAGAGCCAGAGCCCGAGCCCGAGCTGCCCGCGCCGGAGGAGCTGCCAGAGCTTCCGGCTCACGAGTCGAACACGGCCAGCACCTAGACTCTCGATTCGTGGATTTCGCGTTCTCCGAAGAGCAGGAGATGCTCCGCAGGTCGGCACGCGAGTTTCTCGCCAAGGAGTGCGGCCCGAAGGTCGTCCGGCGCCTGATGGAGACTGAGGACGGCTACGACGCGGCGTTGTGGAAGAAGATCGCCGACCTTGGTTGGACCGCGCTCGGCATTCCCGAGCAGTACGGCGGCGTCGGCACGTTTCTCGACCTCGTGGTGGTGCTCGAGGAGGCTGGACGCGCGCTGCTTCCGGGGCCGTTCTTCTCGACCATGGGACTCGCGGTTCCGGTGCTCGTCGAAGCCGGCACCCAGGCGCAGAAGAAGGAAGCGTTGTCCGCGATCGCTGAAGGCTCGGCCCGCGCCACGGTTGCGTTCACCGAGCCGTCGGGTCGATGGGACGCGGCCGGCGTCGCCCTGAAAGCCGAGCGGTCAGGGGGCGGGTGGCGCCTCGACGGCGTCAAGCTCTTCGTGCCCGACGCTCACGTCGCTGACTACATTGCGGTCGTCGCCCGCACGCGTGGCGAGGGCGAAGAAGGACTGTCCCTCTTCCTCATCAAGGGACGTCCGGACGGCATGACCGTCAAGCCCCTCGAGACGATGGACATGACGCGGCGCTGGTGGGAGGTCCGATTCGACGAGGTGCAGCTGGACGGCGATGCCGTGATGGGCGCACCGGACAAGGCGTGGCCTGCGCTCAAGCGCGCGCTCGAGTGGTCGACCGCAGCCTTGTGCGCCGAGATGGTTGGCGGAGTGCAGAAAGTCCTCGAGACCTCGACCGAGTACGCCAAGACGCGCCAGCAATTCGGCAAGCCGATCGGCATCTACCAGGCCGTGTCGCACAAGATCGCGGACATGCTCGTGCTGTCCGAAAGCGGACGATCGGCGACGTACTACGCGGCCTGGGCGGTGGACGCGGACGCGCCCGACCGCTCGGTGGCGGCGTCGATGGCCAAGGCCTATGTCTCCGACGCGTATCGCAAGGTCGCCGGAGACGGCATCCAGGTGCACGGTGGAATCGGCTTTACGTGGGAGCACGACATGCACCTGTACTTCAAGCGCGCCAAATCTTCAGAGGTGACGCTCGGCGACGCCACCTACCACCGCGAGCTCGTCGCCCAGGCGCTCGACCTCTAGAGGCTCGGCCGGAAAACCGCTCGCCGGAGCTTCGGCGCCCAATGCGGCCCAATCTCTCGGCGCCGGTTTTCGGCCGCGCCTCTAGCCGGCGGCAAGCAGCCGGAAGACGACGAGTCCGAACAGGACGCTTGCCGGGATGACGAGCGCGCGATACAGCGCCCAGTAGTTCGACCAGGCTTCGCGAAGCCTGTCGAGGCGACGTCCCGAGCCGAACACCAGCGACCAGTAGATCGGCAACGCAGCGCCGGTGTTGAGGGTCAACGCAAGAAGGGCCACCCCTCCCGCACCGGCCAGCCACGGCTGCAGCGGCCCGGCGCCTCCGAATCCAGCCTGGACACCCCACAGTGACGCGGCCGCCGCCAGCCCGATGACCGCGGGCACACCCAGCAAGAAGAACGCGGTGAAGCTTACAACGACCATCGCGAGCATGAGGGCCAGGGTCGCAACCACGCCGGCGAGGGCTGCAGCGGCGACCGTGACGCCGCCCGGGGAGCCCGGGTCATGTGCGCCTGGCGCTGCTGCCACCGGCTGCGCACTCACGTGCTGGCCGCTGAATGATGCCGTCACCTCGGCCCACGAATGCCAGTGGGCTGCCGACGTGATCGCTGCCGCGATCCCCGCAAATGCGACCGCGAGCAGGATCCCCGCGACGATCGCGGGTGCGTTACGCCGCAGCACCGCAACCTGTATCCACCTTCGCCGGCGGCGCGTCCGTCCCAGCCCGGTCTCCATCAGGCGCTCCCGATCGAACGCCACGCCGCACAGGATCGTCAGCGCGATACAGGCCGTGGTCGGCAAGACCAGGGACGCCGGCGCGAGAGGCGAACGGAAGACGAACAGCGCGAGCGGCAGGTCCGCCACCGCCGCCGAGAGCGGCGAGAGCAGGAACGACCACGCCCCTCCAGCGGCACCCTCCCGCGGAAACAGCATGAAACCCAGCATTCGGCCCATCGCCGCCCAGTAAGCCGTGATCGCGGCAACGAAAGCGAACACCGGCAGCAGGTCCCACGGCGCCGGCTCG
>DASYZS010000006.1:0-5148 GCA_035945895.1 Candidatus Dormiibacterota bacterium
CCGCGCAGGTCGCTGTAGTCCTTCCACGATTGCGGGCCGGTGGAGTAGAGCTCGAAGCTGACCAACGCCTCGTGCCCATCCTTCGACGTGAAGGCAGCTGCGATGCGTGGGTCGCGCGTGTCATACGGCGTGGTGATGCTCGCGATGCGCGAGTCGTTCTGGATCGGGGCCAGTGCTTCGGTCACCGCCGACTGGTATTGCGGGTCGCTGACCTGCAGCGTGTTGCTCTTGAAGATCAGGTCGAAGTTGGACGTGGTTTTCGCGGTGTGCAGCTGCGACGTGGTCAGGTTGCCGGCCTTGGCCGACTCCAGGTTGCTGCTCAGCGGGCCGCCGCTCTGCAGCGTGCCGCCCATCGCCAGCGAAACCACCGAAAGAACGAGAAGGACACCCGACCCGACAAGCACCGCCCATCGGTTTCTGTAGACGAATCGACCCCAGGCTGCGAACACTTTGCCTTCCTCCTAGCCTTCGGCGCGCGCTTGCTCGCCGGGAAACACCGCTGAAAGTGACATCGCGGCGAGTGCGTCGACCGCCTCGTCCGCGTCGAACTCGGGATCGACCAGGTCCTGGATCATGATCCCGAGGACCGCGGCCCACACCACGCCGGCGATGCCGCGGGCCGGGCTGCTCTCCTGCCCGCGCTGGGCCAGCACCTGCCGCGCCAGCTCCTCGATGTGCACCCGCTCCGTGCGGATGAACTCCCGGACGCCCGCTCCGACCAGCGGGTCGTGCAGGCCCACTCCGATCAGCTCGACGTACAGGGAGTTCGCGTCTCGGCTGTCTTTGAGCGAAGCCTTGGTGTCTTCAAACGCCTGGAGCGCGCCGGCCTCGCCCTCGATGGCCCCCAGCTCGACCTTCTTGCAGACATAGTCGAGCACGGCCAGGACCAGCTGCTGCTTCGACTTGAAGTGATAGTGGACCAGTCCTTGCGCGACGCCCGCGTCCTCGGCGATGTCCTTGATCGAGGTGTTTTCGTACCCCTGACGGCTCAGGACGTTGAACGCGGCCTCGAGGATCCTCTCGTGCGTGTCAGGTTTGGTTGAACGATCATTCAGCATTGGTTGACTATTCAACCAAACCGCGACGCCTATGTCAAGAGGCTTACCCCGTCAGCGTCCGCAGCAGATCCTCCACCCTGTCGTAGCTCTCCTGGAGGCCGTCGAATCCGTGCTCCGTCATGCGGTCCCGGCCGCCCCTGTCGCGGAACGTCAACGTGCTGGTCATCGTCGTCACGCCGCCGGCCTCATGCAGGTCGACGGCCTCGATCGCCTCGTCGTCGGGCCGCCCCTCAAACACCCACGTGTCTACAAACCTCGTCGGCCGCTCGAGCTCGAGGAAGGTTCCGTGAAACCCCATCTCGCGCCCGTCGTCCATCACCGCCACGAAGTGGTAGTTCCCTCCGACGCGCAGGTCGATCGAGCACTCCCGCAGCTCCTGATCGAAGAACCATCTCGTCACGTGCTCCGGCTTCGTCAAAACGTCGAACACCAGCTCGATCGGAGCCTCGAAGTCCCGCTTGAGAACGATGTCGAGGTCGTTCGGCAGCGAGATGACGGCAGATCCATGCCGCGTGCGCATCATCATCACGAAAGCAAGGACCTCAGGAAGTCCTCCAGGCGGTCCCAGCCCTCCTGGATGCCCCCGAATCCGCTGTCGATCATCCGTTGTCGCCCGGCCGCGTCACTGAACGTCAGAGTGTCGGTCATCGTCGTCACCCCGCCGGCTTCCTCCAGCTGCACGGACTCAACCGCCTTCACCTCTGGCCAGAGGTCGAACAGCCAGGAATTCACGAAGCGGGTCGGCGGGTCAATCTCCAGGAACGTGCCGTAGAACGTGAACTCACTGCCATCGTCCCTGGCGGTGGTGTAGCGGTAGTTCCCTCCAACCCGCAGGTCGATCGAGCATTCCCTCACCTCGCGATCGAAGAACCATTTGCGCACGTGCTCCGGCTTGGTCAAGACGTCGAAGACGAGAGCGATCGGAGCATCGAACTCTCGTGTGATGACGACCTCGCGATCGTTCGCCACCTCGATGACAGCAGATCCATGCCGCGTGCGTATCACTTCCCATCTCCTTTTCCTTGCAGCTCCTGCAGGTAGTCATCCAGTCGATCCATCCGTTGGTTCACCGCCCGCTCGTACTTGCCCAACCAATCCCGAAGCGGCATGAGGTGCGCCGGCTCCAGGCGGTACAGCCGGCGACGACCGTCGGCCCGAGAGGACACCAACCCGACCTCACTCAGCACCCGAAGGTGTTTCGACACCTGGGGCTGGGACATCGAGAGCTCGCTCACGATCGCTCCGACCGGCCGCTCGCCCAAGATCAGCGCGTCCAGGATGTCTCGGCGGCGCACCTCCGCGACCGCGTTGAAGACATCCGAGGTGGTGGAAGACCGTGCCACGGTCCAATCATATTCCGATATCGGAATACGTCAAGGGTTCAAGCAGAATTGAGGCCAGATGAGCCGGGCCGTCGAGGAGCTCAACCGCCGCATGCTGCGCGCCCGCGACGCGATGGACCGGACCTACGCGCAGCCCCTCGACACCCCAGCCCTGGCTCGCGTCGCCAGCGTCTCGGAGGCGCACTTCATACGGACCTTCCGAGCGACCTTCGGCGAGACTCCCCACCGATACCTGCAGCGCCGCCGCGTGGAGCGGGCGATGTTCTTGCTGCGCGAATCACAACGCAGCATCACCGACATCTGCCTCGACGTTGGCTTCACAAGCCTCGGCACCTTCAGCCGAACGTTTCGCGACATCGTCGGCGCAACGCCGACCGACTATCGCGCCAACAGCGTGGCGATCAGCGCGCCGACCTGCTTCACGATGTCGTGGATGAGACCCAGCAGTTTTGGAGAAGCGAGACCTTCCAACGGCCACATAGCATCGACCACATCAATTACACAGGAGGCGTGACGATGCTCAACACCATCAACATCTCGCACATCTTCGTTTTCGACCAGGACAAGGCGCTCGACTTTTACGTCGGCAAGCTCGGCCTTGAGGTCAGCAACGACATGGACCTCGGCGTCATGCGTTGGCTTCCGGTGCGCACACCGGGCGACCCCACGCACGACATCCTTCTCGAGGTTCCCGGCGCGCCGGCGATGGACGAGAAGACCGCGGGCCAGGTCCGCGACCTGATCAGCAAGGGCGCGAGCGGATTCGCGGCCGGCTTCACGACCGACGACGCCAAGAAGACGTACGAGTCACTGAAGAACAAGGGCGTTCGTCGAGGTCACCGACGAGCTGACCGAGCGCGACTACGGCACCGACTTCGGGATCCGTGATCCGTTCGGGAACCAGCTGCGCGTCGTGCAGCTCGCAGCGTCCTCGCACCAGCTCGGACCGAAGGCGGCGGCTGGCAAGCGCTGACCCCATTTCCGGCAAAACCCGCGATAGTCCGGACTAACGCAACATCTCGCGATCGAAAACCCGCGATAGTCCGGACTAACGCCGAAAAGAGAGCATGAGCGCGCAGAAGCCCGCGACCGACGCGAGCAGCGCACCCACCGCCAGCGCAGGCACCACGTCACCACCCCCTCCGACCAGCCCCGCCCCGTGCGTCAATAAGGCAAGCACCAGGGCGGCCGCCGCGATAAGGGCGAGGGTGCGCAGACGGATCACGTGCACGGCAAGATCGTCACGCCCCCGACGCCGCGAGTCAATCGACCAGCCGGCGAGCTCGCTCGACGCCAGGAGCGCGACCGCAATCGCCGGCGACCACCAATCGGGCGCGCCACCGACGATCAAGACCGACGCCACATAGCAGGCGCCCAGCAGGCCAATGCCCCAGTGCACCAGTCCCAAACGGCCCGCCGCCACCGCGCCCGCGAACATCACGACGCCCGCCCCGGCGCCCAACACAAACAACCCCTCGCCCGTGCCCGGTGAGGTCGCCACGCGAATGGCGACCGCGGACGCCAGCGCCACGGCGCCGGTCCCGGTTACGAGATACGCAGCTTCCGCCCGTGCCGCCGGAATCGTTCCATCTCCTCGAGCGCAGCCACCAGCGGTTGCCCTCTGACCCATTCGGTGACCGGGATGCCCTGGCTCCACAGGTCGAAGCGCGCAGCCTCGCGCCGCATCCCGAACAACGTGTATGCGAGACGCTCTTCCTCGGTCCGCGGTGACTCGAGATAAGGCATCGGTGAAACCTCGACGACCACGAGGTCGAAACCTCGGGCACGGAGCTCGATCAGAGCTGCCGTGGTACGCCTGTCGAGGAGCGGGGTCAACGCGATGACGAGGGCCTTCGGCGGCAGCGTCTGCGCGGGGATGACGTCGACTCCCTTCCACGCGTAGCTGAGCTGCGCATCGGTGCTGAGCAGGGCATCGATGATGCGGTAGGCCTGCCGGACTCCCATCGCCGGCACCTGCCAGCGCAGAGTTCCGCCAAAGCCCACGAGCCCCACGCGGTCCCGGCGCCGCAGGTAATGGCGAACGATCGTCGCGGCGGCGCGCACCGCCGACACCAGCGTGCTGTCGTCTCCACCGGCGACCTCGGAAAAACTGTCCAGGAACACGATCACGTCGGCGTTGCGCTCGGGATGGAGCTCGTTGATGTGCAGCTTCTGGAGTCGAGTGCTCACCGGCCAGTTGATGCGGCGGACCTGGTCGCCGGGCTCGAACGGCCTCACGCCGGCAAACTCGATCCCCTCAGCCTTGCGAGTCGACACCTCATCGCCGCTGTAGAGCTGCGTCTCCGCCGGCCGGATGGCGCGGGCGATCCATTCCTCGCGCGGAAATACCCGCAGCGTCAGCTGCTCCTCGCCGGACGCCTCGTAGGCGAAGAAGCCCGTGGCGTCGCGCACCAGTGCGGCGACCGGCCCGAGCCGATAGACACCCCATCGGTTGGAGGCCAGGCGAACTTCGAGATGACGTGACCGTTCTCGTGCGACGGTGATCGCGTCGCGGCGCGGCCGACCACCCACCTGTCCGAGCCCGGCTGTCGCCGGCACGACGAGCTCCAGCCACGGCACACCGGAGGTCGAGTCGAGAGAGAGCTCCAGCGTGGCAGGTGCGCCTTCCAGCACGGTTTCCTCGACCAGGCGCGCCCTCAATGCAAGACTCGGTTGGCGGGCGAGCGCAAGCCCGATCACGGCCGCAGCCAGGAAGACGACGCCGATCTCGCTCGCCTCGACCCGAG
>DASYZS010000007.1:0-21040 GCA_035945895.1 Candidatus Dormiibacterota bacterium
GCAGGTGACGGTCAACTCCCGCTTCGGCAACACCGAGATCGTGGGCGATCCCACCGTCTCGGGGGCCGTGGCGGACGGGCCCCACCGCGCCCGGCAGGAGGGCGACACGCTGGTCATCGATCAGTCGCTGTTGACCGGCGAGACGACCTTCCAGTTCAACCGCTCGAGGATCTCGATCCCCGGGTTCGACAGGAACAACAACCTCATAGTTCGGATGAACCCCGGGCTGGCTTTGCGGACCAGAGTCCAGGCGGGCAACCTGCAGATCCAGGGCGTCAAGGGGCCGGTCACGAGCGACGTCCAGGCCGGCAATTGCATCGTCCAGGGCTTCGCCGGTCCGGTGAACCTGATGGTTTCGGCCGGCAATCTCGAGGCCAGCGGTCGCCTCGACGGCGGAACGAGCGCCATTCGGTGCCAGATGGGTGAGGTCAAAGTCGACCTGGACAAGACGTCCAACGTCCGCATCACCGCCCACACCACGCTGGGCCAGATCGACATCCAGGGCGTCAAAGACCAGGTCGTCGGCAACGGCGCCGGCACGCTCGACATCAGCTGCACGATGGGCGACGTCGCGCTGAGGGTCGTCTGATGGCCCGCACCAACACCCGGCGGCCGCCGGCGAATTGCCCTGTGTGCAACCACCGCCTGGCCACCACGCGCCTCAGCTGCCCCGAATGTTCGACCGAGCTCTCGGGCGCATTCACCTCGTGCGAGTTCTGCGTCCTGACGGACGAGGACCGTGACGTGCTCCGGGTTTTCCTCGCTTCGCGCGGAAACATGAAGGAGCTCGAACGACACCTCGGTGTCAGCTATCCGACCGCCCGCGCGCGCTTCGACCAACTTCTCACGCGCCTCGGCATCGAACGCGCAGCGGCACCAGCGCCCTCGCGGCTCGAGCTCATGGAGCAGGTCGCACGCGGCGAGATCGACGTAGAGGAGGCGATGCGTCGCCTCGAGGGGGCGGACCGATGAGGTCGCGAGCCGAGAGCTGCGGTGGCCAGACGGCCGAGGCCGAGGAAGCGACGAGCACCGCAGCGAGCGCATCCGTAATGCGTGAGCGAGGCGCGCAGGAGATGACAACGGCATTCGGCCGAAATGGCCGACGCAGATCCGGTGAGCCGCGCCTCAGCGGTCCGCCATACAAGGAGGCGTGACAGAGATGAACCCCATGCAACCCGGTCCAGAAGACTTCGCGCGCCAGCTGGCGTCGCGGCGCAATGAGATGGAGAAGGCGCGAGCCATCGCGTATTACGCGCACTCCCGCACGGGAATGCTCCGTGGCTTCCTGCACCGGCTGGCCGAACGCATCGACCCGACCGGCCAGCGGCGGCAAGCGCGATGAGCACCGAGCAGCTTGTCGCACCCGAGGAACACAAAACGGCGCAATCGAAGCCGCGGCCGTGGACGATCTTCGCGTCCGGCGCGTTTCGCAAGCTGTGGGCGGCAACCGCTCTATCGTTCTTCGGCTACTTCTTCAGCTACATCGCCGAGGCGTGGCTCGTCCTTCAGCTGACCGGCTCTAGCCTCGCCCTGGGCGGCGTCCTCGTCGTCGGTGCGGTCCCGCGGGCATTGCTGATGCTCGTCGGCGGCGCGGTCACCGACCGGCTCTCCCCGCGCATGGCGATGGTCGCGTCGATGGGCGTGCGCGCACTTCTGGTGGCGCCTTTTGCGGTCGTGGTGATCAGCGGCCGTGCGCAGATGTGGCAGGTCTACGTGATCGCCCTCGTCCTCGGCGCAGCCGATGCCTTCTTCGTCCCGGCGCGCACCTCGATCCTGCCACGCGTCGTGGCCGACACCGAGCTCGAGGCCGGCAACGCGGTTCTCAACATCACCGGCCAGACCTCGCTCGTGATCGGACCGGTGATCGGTGGCTTGATCGTCGCCACGCTGGGGACAGGCTGGGCGTTTGCCGGCGACGCGGTGTTCTTCGCCATCGGCCTGCTTCTGGTCCTCTGGTTGCCCTCGAGCCCTGCGAGCGCTGCCGCGCCTCGGTCGAGCGGCGGCCTTGCCGGGCAGATCGTCGCCGGCCTTCGCTATGCGTGGTCCGACTTCGGAATCCGGCTGGTCCTGATCGTCGTGGCCGTCATCGATTTCGCAGCCAACGGCGCCATCGGCGTGGGCTTGCCCGTCCTCGCTCACGGTCGGTATGCCGCGGGCGCCACCGGCCTTGGCGTGTTGTTTGCGGCTTGGGGCGTCGGCGCCACGGTCGGAGCGATCGGCGCCGGCATGGTCCCTCCTCCCAAGCGCATGGGCCTTTTGGTAGTGGCGCTGTGCGTCTGGCTGGGGCTCGGCATGGTGGGGGTCGGCCTCGTGCCGACGCTCCTGCCGGCCGCGGTGCTGATGGGCGTGTCGGGAATCGGCACCGGAGTGGTCAACACCTACGGCATCAGCTGGCTGCAGCGCCGCACCGACCGCGGCATGCAGGGCCGGGTGATGTCGCTGATCATGTTTGCCTCGGTCGGGCTCACGCCGATCGGCTATGCCGCTTCAGGCTTCGCGGCTCAGCTCAACCCCACCGTTCTCTTCTTGATCGCCGGCGGAATGATGCTCGCCTGCGCTGTGGGCGCGGTCGCGAGCGCGCGGGTGCGGTCTCTTACTTAATGCCGGCGGCCGCCAGGCCCGCGGCGTGCGCGGCCGAGGAATCCAGGCCCGCGTCGAGGGCCTGGATCGCCCCCTGGGCGAACAGGTGGGCGCGGTGTTGGTCGAGGTTCAAATCGATGTTGCCCAGCGCGAACCACGCGCAGTACTGCTGCCGGGCGAAGGAGACTTGCTCGGGCGGGCGGCTCATGGCCGCGGTCGCCCACTGCACCGCGGTGTTGACGTCCTTGCCGCTCGAGAGCGCCTTGAACGCCCCCTGGGCCGCCGCGTGGCAGGCGCTCGCCGGTGCTCCCCCACGCTTGGCCCAGGCGAACCACTCGGCGTAGGACCGATCCTCGGGCGTGGGGCCGGCCTGGGCAGGCGCGTGAGGTCCCGACTTGCGCGGCTGATTCACGACCTCCCACGCGGGCTTGTTGGAGGGTTGGGGTTGCGCAGCGGCGGCCTGGGGCGTCGGGATCGGTGCGACCGGAAGCTGACCGCCAACGACCGGTTGTGCGGGCTCGGGCTCGGGCGCCGGAACGGCGGGCTGAACCACAGATTGCGTGGTGGCGTGAGGGATGTTCTCTTTGGGGCTGAACCAGGTCGGGGTGCCGGGTTCCGACGCGAGCGGAACATGCGGCGCCCAGGCTGGGACCTGCACCGGGTGCTGGGTACCAGGATGCGAGCCAGGGGCTGAAGTCTCCACGACGGGGCCGGGTGCCCACGTCGGCCGGGCCGGCGGTCCCGCCTGTGTCTGACTGCCCGGGGGTGCCGGGGCCGGCGACGGCGCCGGTGTCACGGGCATGGTCGAGGGCGGTGGCTGCGAGGGGGGTGCCGGCGCGGAAGCAGCGGCCGGCTGAATCGTCGGGGGCGCGGGCGGCGGTGGCGGCGGGGCAACGGGCTTTGATCGCGGCGGGACAGTGGGCGCAACCTCCTGGGCGGGTGCCGCGGCTGCCGGCGCGTCAAAGCTGTCCGGCCAGCTCGGGATGGCCTGCGCGGGAGTCGCTGGTTCCTCGAGCTCGGACGGCGGGGGCCAGGCGGGCATCGCGCGCTCGGTTGGAGGTTCCGGAGGCCAGATGTCGGTCTCTTCCGGCGGGGCCGGCGGAGCGGCCGTGCCGGGAGGCCAGGTCGACCTGGTCGCGTCGGAAGCCACGGCCCTCGGAGGGTCGGTGAGCGGGGCGACCGCCGGCGGCTCGGGTTCGGGCGCGGGTGGCTCGGCCTCGGCTGCCGGCGCGGGCGGTTCGGTCTCAAGGGCGGCGGCGGCGGGCGGTTCGGCCTCTGCTGCCGGCGCGAGCGGCTCGGACTCCGCGGCCGCGGCGGCGGGCGGTTCGGTCTCCACGGCCGCGGCGGCGGGCGGCGGCTCCTGAGTGACTGACGCCTCTGCTTCTGGAGACTTCTCCTCCTCTTCGGCTTCTACCGATTCGCCGGGAGACGTGGGGACGGTCGCGGCCCAGTCGCGAGGGGGCTTGCTGTCGCCGTTGGCCGACCCCTCCGTCTTGGACCAGTCGGGATCTCCCTTCTTGAGCGCGGGCGCGGCAGCATCGCTCTGCGCCCAGATAGGAGTCGTCTCCTTTGTCGGCACGGCCTCAACCGGCTCTTCGCTGCCGTTGTTCGCCGTGCTCTCGGGCGGCGTCGAGTCGTTTGGGGCGGGGGGCTCAGTCTCCAAATCGACCGATCAGTCTAGCTTTGCGAATACGTTTTTGAGTGCGTCTTCTGGAAGCGGGTCGGGCTGCTGCTCGGCCCAGTCGGCGGCGTCAGAGGCCTCAACGTCGAACTCCGCCTGTACCGCTGCGGCGGCCTCGGCGGTGATCCACCGACGCTCCACCAGCCACGCGGTGAAACTGGCGATCGGGTCGTGGCGCGCGGCCTCCTCCATTTCCTCCTTCGACCGGTACTTCGTCTGGTTGTCCTCCGAGGTGTGGGAGTTGATGCGCCAGATCTTGGCGTCGATCAAGGTCGGCCCTTCCCCGCTCCGCGCCCGCGCCACGGCCTCGCGGGCAACTGAATAGCACGCCGGCACGTCCGTTCCGTCGACCGTGACGCCCGCGATCCCGTAGCCGGCCGCCCGGTCGGCGACGTCGGGATTCGCCATCTGCAGGCGGATCGGAACAGAGATGCCGTAGCTGTTGTTCTCACAGACGAAGACGACGGGAAGGCGGTGGACGGCCGCGAAGTTCACGCCCTCGTGGAACTCGCCCATGCTCGTGGCGCCGTCGCCGAAGGTGCACAGCACTACCGAGTTCTCGCCCTTGAGCTTGGTCGCATACGCGATGCCCGCGGCTTTCGGGATCCAGCTGGCGACCACCTGGGACACTGGTGCGATCTTGAGCCGGGGATAGCTGTAACAGCCGCCCGGGATGTTGCGGCCCGCAGACAACGGATCGCCGGCTTTCGCGAAGACCGCGAGCATCCACTCCCGCATGGTCAGGCCGCGCACGATCGCGTTCACGAGCCCGCGGTAGTGCGGCACGAGCCAGTCGTCGGGCCCGATCGCCGCGGTCGAGGCGACCTGGATGCCCTCGTGACCGCGGCTCGAGCCGACGAAGCCCGCGCGGCCCTGCTTGACGAGCATGTGCATGCGGTCGTCGAGCGCCTTGGCCATGCACATCCAGCGGTGCATCTGCAGGAACTCCTGCTTGCTCGCGGTCTCGGACCGGGTGGTCGTCGCCATCAGTTGGTGAGGGCCCTTGCGATGTCGACAACCTCTTCCGCGCTGAGTCCCATGCGGTTCAGGTGATCGTAGTACTCGCGATAGAACTCGGAGAAGTCACTTCGCTCCGCGCGCTCCTCGCGAATCTTCTTCACCTCGGCGAGGACCTTCGCAACCAGCTCAGGCTCGGGCTTGATGCCGGCGCCTCGCAGCGCGTGCTCGATGACCAGCGCGCCCGAGTGCTTGCCGTAGACGTACGTGATCTCGGCGCCGAGATCGGCGGGCGGGAGGAACTGGTAGATCGCCGGGTGGATCAGCATCCCTGCCGTGTGGATGCCGGATTCGTGGCTGAACACGTTGAGCCCGATTCCCGGCTCGGTCGGCTGCACGGGCACGCCGCTGATCCGCTCCAGGTAGCGTGCCAGCGTCCGCAGCTGCTCGTACTTGAAGCCGGGAATCTCGATCCCGAACAGGTAGCGCAGCTGCAGCAGTACCTGGTGCATCGGCGCATTACCGGTGCGCTCGCCGATGCCGTTGACGCTGGTGGTGAACACCTCCGCACCCGAGCCCAGCGCAGTCACCGTGTTCCACGCGCCGAGACCGAGGTCGTTGTGAAAGTGCACGACCAGCGGAGCGTCCGGAGCCGCGGCCTTGATCGCGGGGATGTACTCGCGCACCGCGAATGGCGAATAGCAGCCGACGGTGTCCGGCGTCGACGGACGCGTCCCGCCCGCCTTCAGTCCCGCGATATGGATCTCGGCGATGTAGTCGACGTCGGCTCGGCTCCCGTCCTCGCCGCCGAACTCGATCGACGTCGCGCCCTGCGCGCGCGCGTAGCTGATTGCCTCGCTCATCATCCGCAAGTTCGCCTCGCGGTAGTACGAGACTGGCAGCTCGAGCCACTCTGACTCTGGGATGCCGTCGCGGTGCAGCAGCGTCTTGCCGAGCTTGTACTTGACGTGCAGGTCCGAAGCAGACGTGAAGATGAAGTACGTGACCTCGTCGCGTCCGTAACCAAGCTCGTCGATCACCCGCATGGTGGCGTCGATGTCGCCCTTGGTCGACCGCATCATGCACACAACCTCGAGGTCTTCCCGCAGCTCGCCACGCTTGCGTCCGTTCAGGACCAGTCGCAGGGTCTCACGCTCTCCTTCGGACACCGATGGAAAGCCCACATCCATGATGTGGACGCCTATGTCCGAGAGCATTCGCGCGAGCTCGTACTTGTTCTTGGGCGTGATCGCCACGCCCGGCATCTGCTCGCCGTCCCGCAGCGTGTCGTCGTAGACGCGGAGCTTTTCGGGCGGCGGGAACTCCAGGTCGTGCGAGAAACGCTTCGGGTCTCGCGCCAGCTCGTCGAGCGGCTCCTGCAGCTCGACAGGCTTCTGACTATCCACTCGCGACGGGCGTCTTGCGCCTTCGCTCTTCCAGCCGTCTGCGCACCCACGGCACGAGCCCACCCATGCGGAGCAGGTCGTTCATGAATTGCGGAAACGCTTCCGCGTGATACTCGTCGCCCTTGGTGAAGTTGCGGATCACGCCCTCCTCGAGGTCGATCTCGAGCTCGTCGCCCTCTTCCACCAATTCGGCCGCCTGCGGTGACTGAAGGATGGGGTAGCCCATGTTGATCGCGTTGCGGAAGAAGATCCGCGCGAAAGAGTCCGCAATCACGAGCGAGATGCCCGCGCCTCGAATCGCGACCGGCGCGATCTCGCGCGAGGATCCGCAGCCGAAGTTCGATCCGCCGACCATGATGTCGCCGGTCGTGACCTGAGAAGCCCACGTTTCGTGACCGGGCACGCCTTCCATGGCGTGCTTGCCCAGCTCCTTTTCGTCGAGCGAGTAGATCGCATACTTCGCCGGGATGATCTGGTCGGTGTCGACGTTGTCGCCGAACTTCCACGCGCGTCCACGGACGGTCTTCGGAAGGGTCACCTCCAACACCCCGGATAGTCCGGACTAACCGATATTTCGCAGCAGTAAAACCTCGGATAGTCCGGACTGTCCGTCATCTGATCTCCGCCGGCATGTGCGCGAGGACTTCGCTCGGGTGCGTGATCTCACCGGTGACCGCGCTGGCCGCCGCTACCGCGGGATTCGAGAGATACACCATCGCCTTGGGGTGGCCCATGCGACCCGGGAAGTTGCGGTTGGTCGTGCTCAAGCAGACCTCGCCTTCCCCGAGCACGCCCATGTGCCCGCCCAGGCATGCGCCACACGTCGCCGTGGTCCAGGCGGCGCCTGCGGCCAGGAACGTGCGAATCAACCCTTCTTTCTCGGCCTGGATGGCGACCTGGTGCGATGACGGCGTGATGATCAGCCGCACTCCGGGAGCGACCTTGTGGTTCTCGAGGACCGCCGCCGCGCGGCGCAGGTCGGTGATGCGCGAGTTCGTGCACGAGCCGATGAAGACCTGGTCCAGCTTCGTGCCCGCGACCTCGGAAAGGGGCGCGTAGTTGTCCGGCGACATCGGCTTGGCCACGCCGAGCTCAACCTTCTCGGCGTCGAACTCGAAGACCTTCTCGTACTCGGCGTCGGGGTCCGACGAAACCGGCGTGTAAGGCCGCTTGGCGCGCCCTTCGAGGTACCCCTTGGTGACCTCGTCGAACTCCATGATTCCGTTCTTGGCGCCGGCCTCGATCGCCATGTTGGTCATCGTCAGCCGCGCCTCCATGTCGATGTGCCGCAGCGCCTCGCCGGTGTGCTCCATCGCCTTGGACCGCGCGCCGTCAACGCCGATCTGGCCGATGACGTAGAGGATCAGGTCCTTCGCCTCGACCCATTCCTTGAGCCGGTTCCGATACACGAACTTCAGCGTTTCGGGGACGCGGAACCACAGCTCACCGAGCGCCAGCACACATGCCAGGTCGGTCGACCCGATCCCGGTCGCGAAGTTGTTGAGGGCACCGTACGTGCACGAGTGCGAGTCGGCGCCGACCACCAGCTCACCCGGCAGCACCAGGCCGTTTTCGGGCAGCACCGTATGGCAGATTCCACCCTGGCCGACCTCGAAGTACCACTTGATTCCCATGTCCCGCGAGAACTCGCGTGTGAGGCGCCCCAGCGTCGCACTCGCCGCGTCCTTTGCCGGCTGGAAATGATCCTGCGTGACCGCGACGCGATCGGGGTCCCAGATCTTCTCGGCCCCCATCTGCTCGCGCATGATCTTGCCCGCGGGCGGGATCGTCAGGTCGTGGCCCATCGCGAAATCGACCTTGGCCAGCACGAGATCGCCTGGCCTCACGCTGTCGCGCCCGGAGCCGCGCGCGAGGATCTTCTCGGTCATCGTCATGTCCATTTGCTAGTCCTTCAGCCTCTTCGCAACTGCATCGCCAACTTCACTGGTCGAAAGGCTGCCGCCGAGATCGCGCGTGCAATCGCCCGCGCGGATGGCCGCACTGACCGCACCCTCGATCGCGTCAGCCATTTCCGTTTGACCCAGGTGTCTACCCATCATAGACGCGCTCAAAATCGCCCCGATGGGATTCACAACGCCCCGCCCGGCGAGGTCCGGCGCCGTGCCATGGACCGGCTCGAAAAGGCCGCGCCCGGTTTCAGGGTTGACGTTTCCGGAGGGCGCGATGCCCATCCCGCCGATGAGCTCGGCCGTCAGGTCCGAGAGGATGTCGCCGAACAGGTTGCCCGTCACGATCACGTCGAACTGGGTCGGGTCGCGCACCAGCTGCATAGCGGCGGCGTCCACATATAGATGACGCGCCTTTATGTCGGCGTGCTTGCTTGCGATGGCTTTCCAGCGCTCCTGCCAGAGGGCGCCGGCGTAGGTCATGGCGTTGGCCTTGTCCACCATCACGACCTCGCGCTTGGCCGCACCAAACGCGTACTCGATGATCCGGCTCACGCCCAGGTGCGTGTTCAGGTCTTCCTGGACCGCGACCTCCTGGTCGGTGCCCTTCTTGAACCTGCCCCCGATCCCGACGTACAGCCCTTCGGTGTTCTCGCGGACGATCAGGAGGTCTATGCCGCGCCGGTCCTCGCGGCGCAGCGGCGACAGCCGGTCGTCGTACAGCTTCGCGGGTCGCAGGTTGACGTAGAGATCGAGCTCGAAGCGAAGCCGAAGGAGGACCCCGGCGAGGTAGGCGGCGTCGTTGACGCGAGGATCACCGACCGCACCGAACAGAATGACATCGGCCTTCTCGAGGTCCCTCCATGTGTCGTCGGGGATCGGTACGCCGCTTTTGAGGAACTGGTCGGCGTTGACGTCGTACTCCTGGAACTCGTAGGCCGCGCCGGCGGCGCGCAGCACTTTGATCGCCTCGGGGACGACCTCTTTGCCGGCGCCGTCGCAAGGAAGGACGGCGATGTGCGCAGCCCGGCTAGACAGTTGCCGCTTCCTTCTCGCGCAGCTTGTAACGCTGGATTTTGCCCGTCACCGTCTTGGGCAGCTCGGTGACGAATTCGATCATGTGCGGGTACTGGTATCGCTGCAGCCGACTCTTGCAGTGCTCCTGCAGCTCGAGTACGAGGGCCTCGTCCGTGGTCGTGTTTTCCCGGGGGATCACAAACGCCTTGATCTTCGTGAAGCCCTCGACTTCGACGCCGACCACTGCGCTCTCGTTGACCGCTGCATGCTCGAGCAGCGCGGCCTCGATCTCCACCGGCGAAACCCAGAGGCCGCTGACCTTGATCATGTCGTCGGATCGTCCCTCGTACCAGTAATAGCCGTCTTCGTCGACGCGATAGCGGTCGCCGCTGAAAAACCAGTCGCCGAGGATGCTCCGTTTCGACTTTTCGTGCTGCGCCCAGTAAAGGGCGAGCGCGCTGTCGCCTTTCACGTAGAGGTCGCCGGCCTCGCCTTGCTTCACAGGCTTGCCGTCGTCATCGAGGATCTTCAGCTCGTAACCCGGCACCGGCTTGCCGCTGCTTCCGGGCCTCACGTCGTCCTTGCGGTTCGAGCAGTAGATGTGGAGCATCTCGGTCGACCCGACGCCGTCGAGGATGGTGAGGCCGAAAGCGTCCTTCCATCGCCGCCACACCTCCGCCGGCAGAGCTTCCGCGGCGGCGACGCAGTGCCGGATCGAGCTGAGGTCTCTTCGCTTCGACCCTTCGAAGTTGAGGATCGCGTTGTAGAGCGTCGGCGCGGAGAAGAAGAGCGTGGGCTTTCGCTTCTCGATCGTGTCGAGCACGGTTTGTGGGGTGTGCCTTCCCGCGTGCAGCACGGTGCTGGCGCCGACCCAGTAGGGAAAGGTCAGGTTGTTTCCGAAACCGTATGCGTGGAACAGCCCGGTCGTCGAGAACGTGATGTCCGACTCCTCGATTCCGAGCACCTTCTCCGCATAGGTGACGCATGTGTAGGGGATGTCGTGCTGCAGGTGCACGACGGCCTTCGGCTTGCCGGTCGAGCCTGAGCTGTACAGCCAGAAGGCCATGTCGTCTCTGCGGGTGTGAGCGGTGGGCACCTCGTCGGTGGGCTCGATCTCATCGACGCGAACGACGCTGCGGTCGCGCGCCACGGCCCTCAACTTCTCGTCGCTGTTGGCATCGACCACGATGACTCGCGCGAGGGAGTCTTCGAGGTAGTGGACGTAGTCCTCGCTGCGCTGCAGGAGCGGATTCACGGGAACGGGCACCGCTCCTATGCGGATCGCGCCGAGAAAGGAAGCAACCCAGCCGGGCGAGTCGAACGCCACGATCAGAACGCGCTCTTCGCGGCGGACGCCGTGATCGAGGAACTGCAGCGCCGCGCCCGAGGCGAGCCGGGCGAGCGCTCCGTAGGTCACCTCGCCGTCGGCCGAGTGGATCGCGACCTTGTTGGACCGGCCGGCTTCGCGATTACGGTCGAGCAGGTCGGCGCCGACGTTGTAGCGCTCGGGGAGGTCCAGCACTCTGGTGAATCTTGGCATGGCGGCACAGTGTGCTGAAAACCGTGGAAAAAGCAGCGTCCACGGCTCCTCGAACCTCTTTTCGGCACACTGTGCTGGTGACGGTCCAGGGTCGTCTGACGGCTACTGCCTGACGATCGCCGCGGCGCCCTTCCTCAACACGTACTTCTGGATCTTCCCTGTTGCGGTCTTGGGCAGCTCGGACACAAAAGTCACGCCGTGCGGCGCCTTGAAGTGCGCAAGGCGGTCACGCGTGAACGCGATGAGCTCTGACTCGGTCGCGCTCGCGCCAGGCTTCAAAACCACGTACGCGTAAGGCGCCTCTCCCCACTTCTCGTGCGCCAGGCCGACGATGGCGGCCTCCTGGACCGCAGGGTGGCGCAGCAAAACGCCCTCGACCTCGATCGACGAGATGTTTTCGCCGCCGCTGATGATCACGTCCTTGATCCGATCGCGAATCTCGACGTAGCCATCGGGGTGGACCACCGCGGCATCGCCGGTGTGGAACCACCCGTCCCCCATCACCTTCTTGGTCGCCTCGGGGTCGTCGTAGTAGCCCTGCAGGATCACGTTGCCGCGGAAGACGATCTCGCCGAGGGTCTGGCTGTCCGCCGGCACGTCGCGGCCGTCGCTATCGATCACACGCATCTCGCCGGCGCCGATCATCTCGACTCCGGTGAGAGCCTTGACGACGGCGAGGTCGGACGCGGAAAGCGATCGATGTTCCGGCCGCGGCTCGCAAATGGTCAGGAAGGGCGAGGTCTCCGTCAATCCGTAGACCTGTGTCACCTCCCATCCAAACTCACCCTCGAGCCGCTCGATCGTCGCCGCCGCGGGTGGAGCCCCGGCGGTGATTACGTGGACCCCGCGTGGCACCACGCCCCGGATCTCTGGCGGCGCGTTGGCCAGGGAGATCAACACGGTCGGCGCCGAGCACAGCCAACCGACGTGCTCATCGCGGACCAGCTCGAAGACGCGAGCAGGCTCGACCTTGGGCAAGCAGATGTGCCGGCCCCCGACCGCTGTGATGATCCACACGAACGTCCAGCCGTTGGCATGGAACATTGGCAGCGCCCACAGGTACGTGTCACCGACGGTGATGTGGAAGTGGACGAGCGTGTCCATCACGTTCATCCAGGCGTTGCGGTGCGTGATCATCACGCCCTTGGGCTTGGCGGTCGTGCCGCTGGTGTAGTTGATCGTCAGCAGGTCGCTCTCGTTGATGTCGGGTCGCTTGAATGACGCAGTCGCGTTGTCCAGCTCGGTGTCGTACTGCCGCCAGCCCTTGCGGCCGTCAGGCAGGGGACCGAGGACCACGAAATGCTTCACGGTGCTCAGCTGATCGCGCACGCCGTCGATCGCCGGGACGTAGTCGGGGTGAACGCACAGCACTGACGCGCCAGAGTGATTGGCGATGTACACGAAGTCCTCGGCCGTCAGCCGGTAGTTGATCGGCACCAGCACGGCGCCGATCTGGGGCACCGCGTAAAAGGACTCGAGCTGTTCGTGCGTGTTGGGCGCGATGTAAGCGACGCGATCACCCTTTTTGACGCCCATCGCCTGCAGGGCGGATGACCACCGGTCGCACCGCGCAAAGAACTCTTCATAGGTCAGGCGCAGGTCGCCGTCGACCACTCCCTCCCTATCGCGGTAGAGCTTGCGGGTGCGGCGGGCGAACTCGAGTGGAGTCAGAGGTGTCTCCATCTGCAGCTCCTCCTAAGAGTTGAGCATGAGCGCGAAATCTGCCGACCTGATGCCGCCCACGAAAGCTGTGTGGGCCTTTGACTCGAGCTCGACCGAGCGTTCGTAGACGAACGCGTAGACGTTGTCGAGATTCCAGTCGCCGTAACCCTGAATCCGCAAGCCGTAGCGAAGCCCCTCGTCCTCGTGGCCGCGCGCCAGCAGCTCGCTGGCTCGTCCGTAGATCGCTTTCAGGATGTCGAGCTGCATGCTCAGCTCGGCGATCGTCTTCGCGTCGCCCTCTGATTCGACCAGCTGCTCGACCTGGGTTTCGAGGTCGGCGATCTCCTTCTGGTAGTCGTCCACCCCACGACGAGTCTACTAGTGGATCAGATAGTTCACGGAGACCGACGCGGCGATGAGGATGGCGATGATGTTGACGACCTTGATCATCGGGTTGATGGCGGGGCCCGCGGTGTCCTTATTGGGGTCGCCCACCGTATCGCCGGTGACCGCCGCCTTATGCGCCTCTGAGCCCTTCCCGCCGAGGTGCCCTTCCTCGATGTACTTCTTCGCGTTGTCCCAGGCGGCGCCACCGCTCGTCATCTGTATGGCCAGGAAGAGCCCGGTGACAATGGCCCCGAGGAGCAGTCCACCCAGGGCCCGTGGGCCGAGCAGGAAGCCGACCAAGATCGGTGCGGCTACGGGGATGATGCCCGGAAGGATCATTTCGCGCTGAGCCGCCGCGGTCACGATGCGCACCGCGGTTCCGTATTCGGGACGGCCTGTCCCCTCCAGGATCCCTGGGATCTCACGGAACTGGCGCCGGACCTCTTCCACGACCAATCCGCCGGCCCGGCCCACCGCGAGCATCGCGAGCGACCCAAAGAGAAACGGAAGTATCCCGCCGAGGAAGAGGCCGGCGATGACCAGCGGATCCGAAAGCTCGAACTTCGTGGGGTGGCCCGCCCGCGCGAGCTCCTGCGTGTAGGACGAGAACAGCACAAGGGCTGCGAGTCCGGCCGAGCCGATGGCGTAGCCCTTCGTCACGGCCTTGGTCGTGTTGCCCACCGCGTCGAGTGGGTCGGTGATCGCGCGCACCTCTGCCGGCAGCTTCGCCATCTCGGCGATTCCGCCCGCGTTGTCGGTGATTGGGCCGTACGCGTCGATGGCGACGATGATCCCGGTCATTGAAAGCATCGCCGTCGCCGCGATGGCGATGCCGTACAGGCCGCCGAGGCCGTAGCTGGTCAGGATCCCCGTCGCGATGACCACGACGGGCAGCGCCGTCGCCATCATGCCGATCGCCTGGCCGGCGATGATGTTGGTCGCGTGCCCGGTCACCGAAGCCTTGGCGATCAGGTGCACCGGCCAGTAGGCGGTCTCGGTGAAGAACTCGGTGATCGCAACGATCAGCACGGTGATCACCACGCCCACCAGGGCGCAGTAGAAAAGATTGAAAGGATCGTGGTCGAAACCGGCGAGAAAACCGTTGCTCTTCATGTACTGCGTGACGAAGAACAAGCCGATGATCGCGATGACCACGGCGACCAGCAGGCCCGCGTAGAGAGCGCCCATGATCCAGCGTGGGTTGAAGATGCGCACGAAAAACGTCCCGACGATCGACCCGACAACGCTCGCCGCTCCGAGCAGCAGCGGGTATATGACCCAGCCCAGCTGCCCCTTGAAGAGCAGCGAGCCAAGAAGCATGGCGGCGATCATCGTCACCGCGTACGTCTCGAACAGGTCCGCGGCCATGCCCGCGTCATCGCCGACGTTGTCGCCCACGTTGTCGGCGATCACAGCGGGGTTGCGCGGGTCGTCTTCCGGGATGCCCGCTTCAACTTTGCCGACCAGGTCCGCGCCCACGTCGGCCGCCTTGGTGTAGATGCCACCGCCCAGTCGTGCGAAGACCGAGACCAGGCTCGCCCCGAAGGCCAGGCCGACGAGCGTGTCAGGGTTCTTGAAGACCAGGTAAGCAGCCGAGACTCCGAGCAGCCCAAGCCCGACGACCATGAATCCCGTAACCGCACCGCCGCGGAACGCAACCTGGAGCGCCGCGTTGAGACCGCTCCTCGCGGCCTCCGCCGTCCGAAGGTTGGCGCGCACCGCGGTGTTCATGCCGACATAGCCCGCCGCGGCCGAGAGCACCGCGCCGACGATGTACAGACCGGCGGTCTTCCAGTTGATGAAGAAGCCGATCACGATCGCGATGATCACGCCGATGATCGCGATCACCGTGTACTGGCGGTTGAGGTACGCGGCGGCCCCTTCCTGGATCGCGGCCGCGATCTCGCGCATGCGGTCGTTGCCGGTCGGCTTGTTGAGGACGAGCACGATCAGGACGACCGCAAACGCGACCGCGGCCAGTCCGCCGGCCACGCCAAACCAGGCTGTATTGGGGTCCATTTACCTCCCTCTATCCGCGGCTGGGTTCCATGCCGCGAAGCGATAGGTTAAGGGAAGCGCGGATTCACCACGCGAGCTCGAACCGTCCCAGGTTGCCGGTGGCGTCCGACCAGCGCGTTTCCACACGCTCGACGCGCGCCAGGCGAGGACCTTCCTCCACGATCCGTTTGAGGTCTTCGAGCTCTCGGCGGTTGCCCTCGGCGACGAGCTCGACAGTGCCGTTGTCGTTGTTGCGCACCCATCCGGCAAGGCCGAGCTGCTGCGCCTTGCGCTGGACGAAGTAACGAAAGCCGACGCCCTGCACGTCGCCGTGGACGATCGCATGCAGGCGCTCCATCCGTATATGGTGCCGCTATGCCTGTTTCGTGCATTGTCGCCATCGGTGATGAGCTGGTCGGTGGTTTCACCCTCGACACGAACTCGCACTGGATGGCGGAACGCCTGCGTCTGCTGGGCTATCCATTGAAACGGGTGACGCAGATCCGGGACAAGCCGCAAGAGATCGTCGAGCAGGTGCGACGCGAGCTGGACGACAACGAGGTGACAGACGTCTTCCTCACCGGAGGTCTTGGACCTACTCCGGACGATCGGACGTTTGCCGCGGTCGCCGATGCCCTGGGACGCGAGCTCATCGTGTGGGACGAGACCCGCGAGCGCATCGCGCGCCGTGTTCAGCGCATGCACGCGATGGGGCTGCTCGAGTCACCAGACGTGACGGAAGGAAACCTGCGCATGGCCCGGATTCCGGCCAATCCGTCGCACGTATTTCGCAATCGGCGCGGCATGGCGCCAGGCACGCTCTACGAAGTGGGCGGAAAGCGAATCTTCGTGTTGCCCGGCGTACCGCTCGAAATGAAGGGCATCTTCACCGAGGAGATCGAACCCGAGTTCCTGACTGCCGGCTCGGCGGCGACGGTCCGCGAGCTTCGCTTCAACTTCGCGGTCGAGGCGCGGTTCTACCCGCTGATGCGCGAGCTCGAGGAGACGTTTCCCGACGTCTCGGTGGGCTCCTATCCCAACTTCGAGACGAAAGAGCTCGTGATCCGCGTGCTCGGTGCCGACCCCAAGCGGGTCGAGGAAGCCCTGACCATCATCAAGAGGAGAGCACCCGCATGAGGTACGCCGTCGTTTGCGTTCCGGGAAGCGTCGCGCCTGCCGCAGAGCGGTACCGACCGCTGCAAGATCTCGTCGGCGACCAGGCGGCCTTCTACCTGAAGGACCTCGAGGTCTATCGCGAACCGCAGCCGCCCGCGGATTACTCGATCGATGAAGAGCTCGAGGCGATCGATCGCCTTGCTCAATCGCAGCAGCTCGACCGGTTCCACCTCGTCGCTTACTCGGGAGGCGGTTTCATCTCGCTCGCATATGCGGGAACCCGGCCCGAGCGATTGCTCAGCCTCGGTGTCTTCGAACCAGCGCGCATCCCGGGAGTGCTGACCCAATCGGAGCACGCCTTTTTCACGGGACTTGAAAACAAGCTCGTCGGTCTGAGCGGCGCGGACTTCATGGCGACGTTCGTTCGCGAGCAGGTCAAGCCCGGCGTTGTGCTCCCTCCGCCGCCTTCGGGGCCGCCCTCGCCGGAGATGCAGAAACGACCCGCCGGAATAGCGGCATTGATCCGCGCGTTCGACGCGTACCGGTTCGACCGCAACCCGCTCCGCGACGTCAAGTTCCCGGTCTACTACGGCTACGGCGACCTCTCCCACGAGGAGCAGGCGCAGAAGGCCGGAATCCTTGCCCAGATCTTTCCTGACATTCGGGTGCAGAGGTTCGCCGGCATCCACCACTTCGTGCCCGCCGACCAGATCTTCACCCGGCCGCACGCCGACTCGCTGCTCGACCTGTGGGCGCGAGGCGAGGCGCTGCAAGCGGTGCGCGCATGAGGCGCTCGCCCATCGTCCTCGTCCCAGGTTTCTGGCTCGGCGCGTGGGCATGGGACGAAGTCGCGGAGATCCTTCGTAGCGCGGGACACGAGGTCACACCGCTGACGCTCCCCGGCCTGGCGTCGAAGGAAACGGACCGCTCGCACATCCGCCTGGAGGATCATGTGAACGCGATCGTCGATGCGGTGAGTGCCGCGACTGCGCCCATCGTGCTGGCAGTGCACAGCGGCGCGAGCGTCAGCGGCTACGGCGCCAGCGACCGCGTTCCGGAGCGAATCGGGCAGATGGTCTACGTCGACACCGCGCCCGGCAGCGGCGCCATCAACGCCGAATTCACCGGCGAAGAGCTGCCGATGCCGTCGCCCGAAGATCTGGCCAAGAACGAAAACCTCACCGGTCTCACCGACGAACAGCTCGACACGTTTCGGCGCCGGGCGGTGCCCGAGCCGGGCGGCGCGGTCCGCGACACACCTGTCCTCTCCAACGACGCTCGGCTCGACGTCCCGAGCACCGTCATCTGCACCGGGTACAGCTCCGAGGACTATCAGAAGTACGCCCAGGAGGGCTACTCGTGGCTCGACGGCCTGAACCACCTGCGGAATCTGAAATACGTCGACCTGCCGACAAGCCACTGGCCGATGTGGTCGCGGCCCGCTGACCTGGCGCGCGTGCTAGGCGAGATCGCTACGAGCTGAGCTTTCGCTCCAGCAAAGCGCGCTCGGCGGGGTTCTGACACAGCTCGAGCGCTCGTAGGCGCGCCTCGCGGGCCAGAGCGTGCTCGCCGAGCTGATCCAGCAGCTCGGCCCGCGTCGCGTGCAGCAGGTGATAGTCGGCTAGCGACATCGCCAGGTCGTTCACCTCGCCCAGCGCCACCTCGGGGCCCGCGACCTGGCTCATGGCGATAGCGCGATTGAGCCCGACGATCGGCGAGTCGGTCATGCGCAGCAACCCGTCGTAGAGCGCGATGATCTGGCGCCAGTCCGTTTCCGCCCACGAGCGCGCCTCCGAGTGCACTGCCGCGATAGCCGCTTGCAGCTGGTACGGACCCGGCGCGTTGAAGCCGGCCGCGCGATGCAGCAGGTCGATGCCCTGAGCGATCGCCGTCGCATTCCATAGAGACCGGTCCTGGTCGGGGAGCAGCACCATGTCCCCGGCAGCATCGAACCGCGCGGCGGCGCGGGCGAGGGTCAGCTTCATCAGAGCCTCGAGCCCGATGACCTCGGGCTGGTTGGGCAGCAGCCGGTCCAGAAGGCTCACGAGCCAGAGCGCATCCTCAGCAAGGTCGCGGCGCGAGGCGACCGCCCCGCCGCGGCTCAGATAACCCTCGTTGAACATCAGGTAGAGCACGGCCAGCACAGCGGCCAGGCGGCCGGGCAGCTCGGCACCCTCGGGCACGCGATAAGGGATCCCAGCGGCCACGATCTTGCGTTTGGCGCGCACGATGCGCTGTGCCATCGTCGGTTCGGCGACGAGGAACGCGGCCGCGATCTCTTCGGTCGTGAAGCCGGCAATCGAGCGCAGGGTCAGGGCCACCTGGGCGTCCTGAGCCAGCGCGGGATGACAGCAGGTGAAGATCAGGCGCAGCCGGTCGTCGGCCTCCGCGCGCTCAGTCGGCAACGTCGAACGCTCCAACAGCACCAGCTTCTCGGCGTAGCGCTGGTCGCGCCGGAGCAGGTCGATCGCCCTGCGCCGAGCGGTGGTCATCAGCCAGGCGCCTGGATTGTCGGGAATTCCCTGCTGCGGCCACTTCTCCAGGGCGGCGACGAGGCTGTCCTGGACGACCTCCTCGGCGATGTCGAAGTTGCCGAGAACCCGGACCATCGCAGCCGTCAGTCGCCCGGCCTCCTCGCGGAAGACCTCGGCGAGCGCCTCGTCGGTTCTTGATCGTGTTTCGCTCAGGCCTCTTATCGTTCCACGCTGGGCACGGCCGGCACGATGTTGACCGGTCCGCCCGGCCAGCTCTTGGCCATCGCCTGCGCCTCCGCCAGGTCCTTGACGTCGACGATCGCGAATCCGCCGATGATCTCCTTGGACTCGATGAACGGACCGTCGGTGACCACGCGAGAGCCGTTCTCCGAGTGGACCGAGGTGACGGTCTGCGGCCCCTGCAGCTGCAGGCCCCCAACGATCTTGCCGGACGAGGTGTACTCATCGAACCACTTCCCGGCTGCGCCCATTGCGGCGGCGTACTGCTCGGGCGACTGGCTGTCCCACCGCTCCTGGTCTTCCATGGTCCCCACGAAAAGCAACACGTACTTCATGTCAAACCTCCTTGACCTCCACGACGAACGAGCCCGGCCGAAATCGACAGGGACTACTGGCGCTGGGCTCGCTCGCGGTCCTCGGAGTGGTCGACGACCGGCCGGATCTCGACGGTTCCGGGCCACTCCCGAGCCATCGCCAGGGCCTCGTCCAGGTCGGCCACGTCGATGACGGCGAAGCCACCGATGACCTCCTTCGACTCGATGAACGGGCCGTCGGTCACGATGACCTTGCCGTTCTTCTTCGAGACGGTCGTCGCGGTGCTCGGTCCGCGAAGCTCTTCCCCGCTGACGATCTTCCCTGTCTTGTAGTACTTCTCGAACCACTGGCCGGATTGCTCGTATCCCGCCACCGCCTGCTGGCGCTCCGCGGCTTCGAGCTGCTCTACGCCTTCCATCGTGCCGCCGAACAAGAGAACGTATTTCATCTTCATACCTCCATCAGGCGACGGGGGGCGCCGGTGGGAGCGCTTTGCGCGACCACCTGCGCAAGGGGGGCGTCCCCTCTCTGACACGACGAACGAAGCGGGGCGCGATCGACATTTTTCAGGAGCCCGTGAATTCCGGCTCCTGTTTGCTCAGGAAAGACATGATGCCGATCGCCGCGTCGGTGCTCAAGGCGGTGCGGGCGAAGTTCTGCGATTCGATGTCGAGTGCGTCGTCCAGGCGCACACCGCTGCCGCGTCGGATCGCGTCCTTGATCATGCCGATGGCGAAGGTGGCGGCCCTGGCCAGCTTGCCGGCCAGCTCGTCGACCACCTTGTCGAAATCCTCGGGCGGCACCGCCCGGTCGATCCAGCCCGCCGCCTCCGCCTCCCGAGCCGAGAGGCGCGTGCTCTCGATGATGTAGCGCTTCGCCCGTGCTTCGCCGATCAATCGCGGCAGTCGCTGCGTACCGCCGGCGCCGGGCATGATGCCGAGCGACGATTCGACCTGGCCGATCTTCGACCGGCCGTCTTCGACCATGATCCGGAAGTCGCAGCAGAGCGTCAGCTCGCTTCCCCCGCCAAGAGCGTGTCCATTGATGGCCGCGATCACCGGCTTCGGGCATCGCTCGACGGCGCTGAAGTGGTGATTCATCCTGCGCATGAAGAGCGCGATCTGGTCGGCGGCATCAGTTGCGTCCCGGTTGACTGCGGCCAGGTTCGTGAGGTCGGCCCCGACGCTGAAGTATTTCTCGTACTCCGACGCGAGGATCACAACCCGCACCGCGGGATCGCTGCCGAGCTCGGTGAAGGCCGCGGCCAGCTCCTGCATCAGGTCTTCGGCGATGGCGTTGTTGCCTTTGCGGTGCATGACGACGCGCGCGATTGGGCCGTCGAGACGGACGTCGATCAGCTCGCTCAAGCGGTGAACAGTGGAATTCCGCCCGCGACTTCGATCACCGCTCCGGTGATGTAGCCCGCCTCTTCGGTGCAGAGGAAAGCGATAGTGTTGGAGATGTCCTCCGGCTGGCCAAAACGCTTGAACACGGTGCGGGCCTTGAACCGCGCGTACATCGGGTTCACGGCCTCGGCGGCGGCGCCCGCCTCAGACATGATGATCCCGGGCGCGATCGCGTTCGACGTGATGTTGTAGCGCCCACCCTCCAGGGCCGCAGTCTTGGCCAGGCCGATCAGTCCCGCCTTGGTCGAGGAGTAGCTCGCCTGGCCGAAACCGCCCAGGGTGCCGGCCACCGAGGACATGAAGATCAGCCGGCCCCAGCTGTTCTCGACGAGGTAGGGCCACACCTCCTTCGTG
>DASYZS010000008.1:0-1519 GCA_035945895.1 Candidatus Dormiibacterota bacterium
GACCGAAGTTGGCTCGGAACGCAGGCTGCCACTTCAATGAAGCGTCAACTGCCCAGATCGCGCCGAAGGCGATGCGGAGCAATGCGATCGCGACCATTCGGTGTGAGGCTTGCTTCGATCCTCTTGTCAAGGTGAGACGCAACGGGGCTCGCACGGCTCGATTGCAACGGCTTGTTCTCTCATAACGGCGTTCAACTACGCGGCAGCGTTACCTCCACCGGCTCTGTAACGGCACGCTGTAGTTGTCGTTGCGATGGTCCGTCTCGCGATCGTGCAGGGTCTCAGCTACACCCACATGGCGCAGGTCCAACGGAGGTGGCTCCTTCCGACCTATGCGGCCGCCTACAGGTGGACCGGGAACCGCCCCGATGCGGAAGACCTTACGGAGTGGATCTTCCACAACCTCGGACGAGATTTCGGCGCTGCACAACGTGTCCAGGTGGTCCAGAAGTTACTCACCGAGCTTACGTCCGAAGCAATCGTCCGGCACTGGTCGGCCAGATACGGCGTCATGGGGTTGAACGTCACAGCGTCCGCACCGACCGACTCGCGCCCGAGGCTCGAATCTCTCCTGGCAGACCTGACTGCCGAGATGCACCTCGCCCTGATCCGTCGATTCGTGCGGCGCCTGCCAATCGCCACGATCGCGAATCGGCTCCGTGTACCTGTCGAGGAGGCGGACCGGCATGTCCTCGTTGCGTTGGCGCAAGTCGCTGAGCGGATCGGTTTTGGGCCGACACACAACATCCCGCATAGGCTCGATGACGTTTCAGCTTTCGTCACCGACCTGGTCGCCCGCAGACCTCCGGTGCGCTTCGAAGCCCGCTCCGGGATGTGGCGCGCCATGGTCGCGGCGTGCCACATCCAGGCCGCGATCGCCGGCAACGACCTGCCGAGCCGGCGGTTTGTGCGATCCCTCGAGCCGGCGAGTGGGTTTGTAACGGAGCCGCGTATCTGGTCAGCGTGACGAGGGGGATCTCTGCGGGTGCCTGAACTCCGGGTGCTCGGCCCCGAACCCGAGCACCTTCCCGAGGCGCCCTCCGAGGTCTACCCGGACTGGGAATCGGTCTACCAGGACAACGTCGTCGGCATCTACCAGCTCGCGTTTCGAAGGGTGGGGAACTCCGCCGATGCGGAAGACCTCGCCGAGGAGGTTCTGATGCAGACCCTCAAGACCCTTCGCCTGCCGGCGCCGGTTCCAGCCGTGCGCGCGTACCTCGTCAAGACCGCCCGCACTGTCCTGGCCGACCACTGGCGTCGCCACTACGCCGCGCGTGACGCGGCCGCTGAGCTCGAGCAGCTTCCGCTCGAGATCGGATTGAACCCGGATGCTTCGGAGCGCGCACAGCGCCTCCTGGCTCTGCTGCCTGAGAACTTCCGCTCCATCCTCGAGCTCCGCTTCCTGCGCGGCTATTCGGTGCGCGAGGCCGCCAACGAGCTCGGCGTAAGCGAATCCAATGCACGCGTCCTTCAATTCCGTGCGCTGCGCAAGGCGGCGCAGTTCGAGCGGGAGGTGCTG
>DASYZS010000009.1:0-29389 GCA_035945895.1 Candidatus Dormiibacterota bacterium
CGTGAAGGGAAGGCACGCGCTCGTCCTCGGGATCGGGATCGGCGCTCTGGCGGTGATCGCGCTAGGCGCGCTCGCCGGGAGCGTCGTGCTCAAGCCGCCAGTCAAAACGGCCGGCAGCGCGCCGAGTCCGTCGCCGTCGCCGTCAATTGAGCCTTCGCCCGAAGCATCACCAGCGACCACACCCGTCTCAGGCGGCGCCATGGTCTACGACCCCGAAAGCCACGGCGTGATCCTGTTTGGGGGCACTCGGCTGATCCATCAGCCCGACGGGACCAACCTGGGCCAGGCCGTCGCCGACACCTGGTTGTGGGACGGAAAGGCCTGGAAGCGACTGGACGTGCAGGGGCCTCCGGCGCGCAGCGCCGAGATGGCCGCATACGACTCGGTCCGGCATCAGGTCGTCTTGTTCGGAGGCGCCGGGGACCCGTACCTGCTGCAGGACACGTGGAGCTGGGACGGGTCGCGCTGGACCGAGCAGCATCCCACGCACATGCCGAACCCGCGGATGAGGGCGGCGATCGCATTCGATGAGCGCCGAGGCGTGGTGGTGATGTTCGGCGGCGAAGGCGACGGCACGACCACCTACAACGCCACGTGGACGTGGGACGGCGCCGACTGGACGCTGCAGGAGCCCGCGACGAGTCCGCCGGGACGCCACTTTGCCACGATGGCGTACGACGCCGCACACGGCGACACCGTCCTGTTCGGCGGCAGCATGGCGGGCGCACGCTTCAACGACACCTGGACGTGGGACGGGTCGAACTGGACCTCGCGGCCCGATACTGCTCCTGCCGCGCGCGGCTGGAGCACACTCGCGTACGACACAGCAAGACAACAGGTTGTCGCCTATGTCTACTTCAGCCTCGACAACAATCCGGTCGTCGAGTACACGATCACGTGGGACGGCAGGACCTGGACTGATCGGACGTCGCCGGGGGATCCAAGCCCACGCGCCCAGACCCTCATGGCCGACGACCCCGAGACCAACCAGGTCGTCCTGTTCGGCGGGTCGCTCGTTTCGTTGTCGCCCTACGACGAGACCTGGACCTGGGACGGCCAGAACTGGTCCTTGTGGGGCAGGGCCGGAGCCGAATAGTATTCGGGACGTTATGGAGCTCAAGCAGGCCAAGCTGCTGCAGGGCCTGCCCGAGTCAGAGGTGCGGTCGGTCGAGAAGCAGATGAAGCTGGTCAAGCACCCGGCCGGGCAGGAGATCATGGTCCGGGGCGACGGCGGAGTCGGGTTCATGATCATCACCGACGGCACGGTGACGGTGGAGACGGTGCAGGGCAAGGCACGCAAGCTAGGCCCTGGCGACTCATTCGGAGAGATGGCGCTGCTGGACCACGAGGGCCGGAGCGCGACCGTCACCACCGACACCGACGTGACGCTGGCGTCGATACCGGAGTGGAACTTCAAGCCGTTCTTGAAGGAGCACCCGGAGGTTGCGTATCGGATGCTGCAGACGCTGAGCAGGCGCGTCCGGCAGGCGGAGGGCGACCGCTAAAGCCGTATAGTCCGCCGGTGACCGACCCCAAGCGTCCGCTTGGCTATGGCATCGATTTCGGCACGAGCAACAGCTCGGTGTCGGTCGCGTACCCCGACCGCGTCGAGGTCCTGCCGTTAGGAGAATCCGCGTCCCGAACGCTGCCGTCCTTTGTCTATCTCCACCGCGGCGGGCGGCGCGCTGCCGGCGACGAGGCCGTCAAGACATTCCTCGTCTCCGGTCACGAGAAGACCGACTGCTGGAACTGCCCGCTCGCGCCTTACGGCTGGGACACGGACTGCCGGCAGTACCGCAAGGGCGGCGGCTGCAACGACGCGCGCCTGCTGTCTGGGGTGAAGCACGAGCTCGCCAAGCTCGGCTTCGCCGGGACGAACTCGTGGGCGACCGACTTCAGCGTCGGGTCGCTCGTCAGCGTCGTCCTCACCCGGCTCAAGCGCGAGGCGGACGCGCAGACAGGACACGATGTCCGCTCGGTGGTGGTGGGACATCCGGTCGTTTTCGCCGGCGCCGACCCAGAGAACCGCGCTGCGTCGGACGCCGAGGCGTTTCGGCGACTCGAGCATGCGGCGCGCGAGGCTGGATTCGCCGAGATCGCTTTCTTGCCTGAACCGACCGCAGCGGTGATCGAAGGCCACGCCGAGCCTGGCGTCGAGATCGCCGTGGACTTCGGTGGAGGCACGTTCGACGTCGCGGTGATGGACTCGCGTGATGGTGCGCCCCGGGTCATTGCGACGGCCGGTGTCGCGATCGGCGGCGAGATCCTCGACGGCGTCCTGTTCGAAACCATAGTCGGGCCCGAGCTTGGTCTCGACGGTTTGCCCAGCTGGCTGTTCAACGAGCTGCGCACGGCGAGCTCGGTCCGGTTGCTCATGGCGGACCCTGGCATCCCGAACATCCTCGCCCGCATCGGCGGCACGGCGGCCGACGTGGTCGACGCGATCCTGTACCGCGGAGTCGCGTACGACTTCTACCAGGCGATCGAGTCCGCGAAGATCGCGCTGTCGCGTGACGACGTCACGTCCCTCGAATTCGGACCGCTCGGCCTGCACGTCCAGGTGCGCCGCACGGCGTTTGAGTCGATGATCCGGCCGGAGCTCGACCAGATCGCAAGCACGATCGCACTCGCATTGAGCGAAGCTGGGATCGCAGCGAGCGAAGTCGATCGAGTGCTGGTGACGGGCGGATCCGGCTACATCCCGGCGTTCCGCCACGATCTTGCCGCGAGATTCGGTGAGGAGCGCCTGGAGCAACGCGACGCGTTCACCGCCGTCGTCCATGGCCTGGGCGTGCGCGCCCAGCAGCTCTGGGCGCCCGCGCCGATCAGTCCGACACCAGCTTGAAACCGATTCGACGCCCTCGACTCTTCGCCAGGTTGAACCACAGGCGCAACACGCCGTCGACGGTGTCGGCCTGGTCCATGTCCCCAACGCGCACAGGCCTCAACCCAGCGTCTGAGATCAGCTCCTCGACGGTCTTCTGTCCCGCTCCTTCCGGGCCGCAGTAGAAAAGGTCGGGCTTTTCTCCGCCCAGCAATGGATCGCTGTAGACGTCCCAGCCGTAGCTGTTGAAAGCGCGGTAAAGACGCGCGTTCGGCGCCGCGGCAAGGATCTCCGGCCAACAGTGCATCGCCGAACCGCCAAAGTTGTTGGTCGCATCAATGACGATCTTCCCGTCCAGCTCCTTGCCGTGCTCGGCGGCAAACTGGGCCACGGCCGCGCCGGGAATGGCAAGCAGCACCACATCCGCGGAGATGAGCGCGTCGCCGATGGACATCGCTCCGTTCTTCTTCGCCGGCTGACGGAGTCCGTATACGACCTCGTAGCCGGCCGCCTCCCACCGGCTTCCGACAGTACCCCCAACCTTTCCCGCGCCGATCACCGCGATTCTCATGGCCTAACTCCCGGACAAACGAACAAAGGCTGGTCCCGCGAGGAACCCGACTTTGAACTTTTCTCGATCGGAGGCTTCCTTACGATGCACTTCACGATGCCAATCGTCGCGGCCACGCCGGGTATTGATACCTCCAGCGAGCTTCACATTGCAAGACGTAGTCGAGGAGTTCGGTGAGCTGGCCGCATAGCGGCCGGTTTCGTGCGCGAGCAGCTTTAAGCTCCCGCATCTTTGCCGCATACAAGGCGTAGTTGGGGCTCATGGCCGTTGCACGAGCCGCCGCGTATCGGCCAGGCGCCGGCGCACGACCTGCTCCACCGGTGTGAGATTGACTTGCGGAAACCACTGCCGAAGTTCTCCTGGGTCGAAGCTCATGTCGGCGGTGTCGGTCGCGATCCCGGCCTCGATGATTCCGGCAAGATCCGGCCTGAACGGCCCGAGCACGAGACGCGCCAGCCGCATCAGTGGTATCGGGACGTGTCTCACCGAGGCCGTCCGGCCTGACGCCGACTCGAACAGGCCCACGAGCTGCCTGAAACTGAGGTTGTCCGGCCCGCCCACGTCGATGGTTTGATGCGATGTGGCCGGCTCGGTCAAGGCGAGCGCAACAACGCTGGCGACGTCGCGAACCGAGACAAGATTCACCGGGTTCTCTCCGCGTCCGAAGATCGTGGTCTTCCCCGACTTCAGGATGGGATCGCCAACGATGCCGGTCCACAGCTCCATGAAAACGGTCGGGCGCACGATCGTCCAATCGAGGCTGCTGTCCCTCAGCGCCGCCTCGGTCAGATGCTTCATCCGGTGCAGGTGCATCGGATTGTCGGGTGAGGCTCCGTGTATCGAGAGCATCACGAAACGCAAGACGCCGGCGGCCTCAGCCGCACGGATCAGGTTCAGGTTGCCCTCGTAATCGACAGCTCGCGGGCCTGAACCGCCTGGTCCGAAACCGGTGATCGCGGAAACGACAGCGTCGACGCCGGTCAGCGCGAGTTGGAGGGACGCAGGATCCCGGACATCGCCCGCGGCCACCTCGGGTGCCGCGCCGAGCAGTTTGCGGGCATGATCCGGGCGGCGCGTCAGGACCCGGACCGTCAGCCCACGAGCGGTCAGCGAGGTCACCAGCTCGAGGCCGAGATGACCGGTCCCTCCGGCGACGAGGATCATCGCCCTAGGTGCCGCCGAACCGCGTCGTCGATGCCTGCGCCACCTTCCTCGACGGGCTCCATGTAGAAGCGGACCCAGGCGAACTGCTTCTCCTCGACGCCGAAGATGGTGACCCCGCGCATCAGATGAGGGGAGCCGTCGACGCGGGTGCCTCGCATCTCCCACTCGATCCACGCGGTCGGGCCGTCGACCACCTGGCGGACAGCCTTCGCTTCCATGTCGGGGACGGCGGCGAAGATCTGCGACCAGTTGCGACGGACGACGTCCGATCCCACGAACGACCGCGCCGGGTGAGCCGGCGTCTCGTTCACGAATCCCGCCCTGAAGCACTCTGCAAGCGCGGCCAGGTCATGCCGGTTGGTGGCGTCCACAAGTCGCTGCGCCAAAGCTGCCGTCGACGATGATGTCTCCGTGACCATTCCGAGCAACCTCCTGCCAATCATCAGACTGACGGTTGAATCGTTAGACTTATAGTCTGATGGAAAAGGGAGCCCAGGTCAAGCGGAAATATGAGTCGCCACTTCGCGAAGGCCAGGCGCTCACGACGCGGACAGCCATCATCCAGGCGGCCTGGCGCCTCTTCGCAGAGTTCGGATATGCCGCCACCTCGATCGACGAGATCGCCACAGCTGCGGGTGTCAGCCGGGCCACCGTTTTCAGCGCCGTAGGCGGCAAGCCAGTACTCCTGAAGGCGGCCTTCGACGTCGCGATCGTCGGCGACGACGAGCCAGTGCCCCTGCCCGACCGCGCCTCCTCTAAGGCGATTCGGTCAGAACCAGATCCCCGGGTGTACCTCCAGCGCTACGCAGGGATGGCTACCGAGATCGGCAGCCGAGTTGCGCCCATCGCCGAAGCGGTCCGGGGCGCGGCGGGCGTAGACGCGGACGCCCGTCAGCTGTGGGAGACCCACCTTGCCCAGCGCCGGCAGGGTGCGGCAAATGTGGTCTCCGATCTTTTGACGAAAGGAGCGCATCTGAAGGCCGGACTGGACCCCGACCGTGCTGCCGACATCGTTTGGGTCCTCAACGATCCCGGCCTCTACCATCACCTCGTAGTGCGGCGTGAGTGGTCCCCCACAAGGTTCCGGGAGTGGCTGACCGACGCGCTACAGCGACAGCTTCTCGACGATTAGCCCTGCGGAGGCCACGCATCCGGTAGCTACCAGGTTTGTTTACTCGTCCTCGATCTGGTTGTACATGAGGCTGTCCTGGATCTCGTAAAGAGCGTCCATCGCCTCCATCACCGAGGCCGGCTTGGTCTGGGCCAGCACCGTAACCTCGGGCGACTCCTCGATGACCTTGTTGATGGCCACCGAAAGCACCGGCGGCATCTGCCGCTGGTCGGCGAGGTTCAGCATCTCGAGCTCGTTCAGGAGCTTGTCGATGTGGTGCATCTTGTTGCGGCGGGCGTACTTGGCCCGCTGGATCCGGCGCTCCCGAGCGGTCATGTGCTCGATGGCGCGGCTGGCCTGCTTGATCATGGGCATTTCCCTTCTATCTCCTCCGCGTACCAAGTTTAAGACGCCACCGTCTTTTGTCAAGATCCACCTGTAATAAATCGATTTAGGCTTCCTGGGCTGTGCTAGAGTCGGCCACAACGCGACCGGAATGAGACCCTAAATGATCGCCGGCCGTTCGACCCGCATGGAAGTCCTCGAGCTGCTTCGGCGCAAGGGCCGTTCGAGCGCGGAAACCATCGCCAACGACCTCGGCGTCACCCCCAACGCGGTGCGCCAGCACCTGACCAACCTCGAGCGAGAGGGCCTCGTCGTCAGCCAACCCGAGCGCAGCGGTCGGGGCCGGCCGTCGCTGCTTTTCGTCCTCACCGAGCGGGCCGACGCGGTCTTTCCGAAGCGCTACGGCCAGCTCGCCACAATGGTCCTGCAGGAGGTCCAGGAGATGGGCGGGCCTGACGCTCTGGACGAGCTCTTCGCGCGCGTGGCCGCCCGGCACGCCAACGCCATCGAGCGCGACCTGGTAGGCCTGGACTTCGACGAGAAGCTTCGCCGGGTCGTCGCGTGGATCGGCCGCGCCGGCACGCTGGTCGAGCAGACTGAAGGTCCGGACGGCGTGCACGTGACGATCCACAACTGCCCGTTTCGCAACACCGCGCTGAAGTTCCCGCAGGTATGCAGCATCACGCCGCAGCTCATCTCGCGCCTGACGGAGGCCGCGATCTCTCAATCGGACTCGATCCACCGCCACGACCCCTACTGCTCCTTTGTCGTCCAGCGACCTGCCGCTTCTCACTAGCAAGCAGGCGCGAGAGGTCGACCGGCTCTGCGCTGAGCGTTTTGGCATTTCTGTCGAGTGGCTGATGGAGGCGGCCGGCTGGGTCGTCGCGAGGTCAGTCGAGGCGCCCGCCGCGGTCGTGTGCGGTGTGGGCAACAACGCGGGCGACGGGCTGGCTGCCGCACGACATCTGCATCGGTGGGGTCTCCTGGCGTCGGTGTCGTGCGTGGACGCAGGCCGGCTGCGCGGTCCGGCCGCCAAGGAGCTGGACGCGCTGCGGCGGATCGACGTGCCGGTCGACGACGACCTTCAGCTCGGCGGCGCCGACTGGATCGTCGACGCGATCTTTGGCACCGGGCTTTCGCGTGCGCCCGAGGGTCGCTTCAAGGAGTGGATCGAAGCCATCAACGCCTCGGGCAAGACCGTGCTCTCAGTCGACGTTCCGTCGGGCCTCGACGCCGAGACCGGTGTCGCCTACTCTCCAACTGTGCACGCAACCATGACCGTGGCTCTTGGATTGCCCAAGCCGGGCCTCAGCGAGGTCGGCGGACGGGTCACCGTGGCTGACATCGGGATTCCGAGCGAGGCTTACGCCGCGGTCGGAATCGTCCTGGCAAACCCCGTTAGATGAGGGGCGAGGTCGTCTGGGATCACGGCGTCTCGTTGCCCGGCCACCGCCTGTGGCTAGACCCGCTGGTGGTCCGCAGCTTTGCGTTCATCTCGCACGCCCACACCGACCACGCGCGCCGGCACAAGGAGGCGCTGCTCACACCGCAAACCCTGGCGTTGATCCCGGAATCGCGGCGTCCTCGCGGCTGGCGGATGCTCGGGTACGGGGAGCCGATGCGCCGGGGCGAGGCGACAGTAACTCTGCACTCCGCCGGCCACATGCTTGGCTCGGCGCAGCTGCATTTCCAGGACGACGGCTGGTCCGTGCTCTACACGGGTGACATCAAGCTCCGCCAACCGGGTCGCATCGAGACCTACATACCCCGGGCCGACGTGTTGATCCTCGAAAGCACATACGGGCGGCCGCATTTTCGATTCGGCGATCCCGACTCGGTGCTGGAAGCGATCGCGATGTGGTGCCGTCGGGCGCTCGACAGCCGCGTGACACCGGTGCTGCTGTGCCACGCGCTAGGCAAGACCGAAGAGGTGATGCTGGCGCTGCGGGGATATGGATTCTCTTTCGCGCTCGAGTCGCGCTGCGTTCCCTGTGCGCGCGACTACGCGGCAGCGGGACGATCGCTTCCGGACTGGGTCGAGCTGGACGGCGAGCCCATCGGCGACCGCGTGGTGATCGCGCCGCCCGCAGGCAAGGACGAGATCCGCCGCTGCCTCCCTCGCTACCGCACGGCGCTCGTGTCGGGCTGGGCGAAGGATGCGGAGTTCGCGCGATTGTTCGGCGCCGACGCGACCTTCGACCTGTCCGACCACTGCGATTTCGACGAGCTCCTCGAAGTGGTCGAGAGATCAGGCGCGGAGCAGGTCTACACGGTCCACGGTTACACCGAGGACTTCGCGCGCGTTCTGCGCAAGCGGGGCGTGCGCGCCTGGGCGCTGGAGGCCAACGAGCAGCTGGCGCTGGCCCTCTAGCCGGGCTCCTCGATTTTCACGGTCCAGCTGCAGGTTGTCGTGACTTCGAGGTAGAAGCGACCGGCTTCAGGCACGCGATACGTTCCCGAGTCACTGTCGCCCTCTTCGTTGATGCCGGGATGATCGAAGTCGGGCGTCCCGTCCGCATGTAAGACGTCCATCGCGAACACGCCAGTGGGCGCGCAGTTGTATCTCCAGAGCACCTCCCATGCCTTGCTGGCGTCGATGGTCTCGACCTTAGCCGTCCCATTCCCAACGGCGGTCAGCAAGACTTTCGGTTGCGAGCTGCTTGCGCCGCAGGAGACGAGCACAAGCGCCACGGCGAGGAAGCGAGTTAGCGCAGGGCCCACCCGGAGCGAAGCACCGCGCGGCGCAGGTCGTGGTTCACCGCCGCGGCCTCGCTGAGCTTGATGAGGAGCAGATCGACCCATGCCGCGAGCTCGACGGCCGGCCGGACCTCCAGCGCCTGGTTGCGTAGACGGGCATGAAAGCTGCGACCGTCGAAGTCGATCGAGAGCTCGGTGATCGGCCCTCGGTTCAGATGACCGCGCTTGGCGTGTGCGATCGGAATGCGCTCCACCAGGTAGTCGAGGAGCTCATTCGGTTCGTCGCGCTCCACGAGCGGCGCGTGGCAGAAGACGCACGCGTCGTCAATGGGCAACGCCGGGGCGGAGCAGACCGGGCAGTTCATTTCTGTGGCGGGTAATGGGGCGATTTAGTCGGTGTAGCGAGTAATTGTGTGGTCTTCGCGCCGTTTTTCAGCCTGGTAAAGGGGGCAATCTTCGAAATTTCGGACGCAGATGGGCGGGCTGTCACTCACGGCGTATTTGCGTTTGGACTGGTGGTCGACATGGCAATCGAACCGGTAAACGCGCAGGAAGGCGCGCCGGTCTTTGACCAGTTCCTCGAGGTAGGGGCACCTACGCATCCCGACCTACGATAGGCATCCTTGCTCGATTTCGCCCAAGCCGGGGAAGCGGTCGGTGCGACGCCCGCCACCCTGGAAAAGACCCGGATCCTCGCCGCCTACTTCCGCACGCTGGACGAGGACGACCTCCGGCGCGCGGCCGTGTACATGAGCGGCCGCGCATTCCCGCCGTCGCAGCGGCGGACGCTCGGGCTTGGATGGTCGACGGTCAGCAAGGTCATCTCCTCCCTTTCCTCGCGCGACGAGGAGGAGCTCGGAGAGCTTTATCGCAAGCACTCTGACCTGGGCAACTGGGCCGGCGAGGCGCTCGCCGGGCACACCGAGCCCGCCGCCATCAGGCTCGTCGACGTCGAGACGACACTCGATGCGATTCGCAACGCACGCGGCAACGCCAAGGCGCGGCCGCTCGAGGCGATGCTGCGCCGTATGGATCCGCTCTCAGCGCGCTTCTTCATAAAAATCATCTCGGGTGAGATGCGCATAGGCCTCAGCGAAGGACTCGTCGAGGCCGCCATCGCCGAGGCGTTCGGCGTGCCGATCACGCAGGTAAAACGAGTTCACCTCATCACCGGAGACATCGGTGAAACCGCAGTGCGCTGCAAGAAGGGCGACATCGGTTCGAGCACCATCACGCTCTTTCAGCCCGTGCGGTTCATGCTCGCGAGCCCGGTCGAGACTCCCGAAGAAGCATTCGGACGTATGGGCGCGGAGGCCGTGTGGACCGAGGAGAAGTACGACGGCGTCCGCTGTCAGCTCCACCGGCAGGGTGACCGCGTCGAGCTGTTCAGCCGCGATCTGAAGGAAACGACCGGAGCGTTTCCCGAGCTGGTCGAGGCGGCGCCCGCAATCGGACACGACGTGCTCTTCGATGGCGAGGTGCTGGCGCACCGCGACGGACGCGTGCTGCGCTTCTTCGAGCTGCAGCGCCGGCTCGGACGCAAGTCCGTCGATGCGCAGCTGCGGGGCGAGGTTCCTGTGGTGCTCGTGATCTTCGACCTCTTGTGGCTCGACGGCCGGACGCTGCTCGACGAACCACTCACCACCCGGCGGAAGCTGCTCGAAGGGCTTGGGCTCGAGCATCCCTTCCTGCTGGCGCGGGTGGAGGAGGCGACCGATCCCCAGCACCTCGACCGCGTCTTCAAGGAGACCCGCGAGCGCGGCAACGAGGGCCTCATGGTCAAAGACCCGCTGAGTCCCTACACGCCCGGACGGCGCGGCCTCGCGTGGCTGAAGCTCAAGCGCCCGCTGGCTACCCTCGATGTCGTCGTGACCGCCGTGGAGTGGGGTCATGGCAAGCGCCGGGGGGTGCTCTCGGACTACACCTTCGCGGTCAAGGACACGAGCAGCGGAAAGCTGGTCAACGTCGGCAAGGCGTACACGGGGTTGACCGACGCCGAGATCGCTGAGTTCACGGCTCGATTCCTCGAGATGACTGTCCAGGACCAGGGCTATCGGCGAATGGTGCGACCCGAGGTCGTGCTCGAGGTCGCATTTGATTCGATCCAGCATTCGGGGCGACACATGAGCGGTTACGCGCTGCGGTTCCCGCGCATCGTGCGCATCCGCGACGACAAACCGGTGGACGAGATCGACACGCTCGAACGCGTCGCCGAACTGTACGACCGGTACTTCGGCGAGAAGTCTGAGGTGGCTCTTTCCGAAGTCGCTCAGACGTGAGGCTGACCTTCATGGGCACGGCCGGCGCGCGCTTCATGGTCGCGAAGCAGATCGCGGCTTCGGGTGGGCTGTACCTCGAGGACAACGGCGCCCGAATTGCGCTCGACCCAGGACCAGGCGCCATCGTCCAGTACGCCCAGCGGGGCGTCGACCTGACGACGCTCGATGCAATCGTCCTCAGCCACCGGCACCTCGACCACTGCGGCGACGTGAACGTAATGCTCGAGGGAATGACCGACGGCGGTTTTCAACATCGCGGCCAGCTCTTCTGTCCTTCGGATGCTCTCGATGAGGACCCTGTCGTCCTCAAGTACGTGCGCAGATTTCCGCGCGAGATAGTGCGGCTCGCTCCAGACACTGCGTACGCCGTCAACGGAGCCGGGTTCACGACCAGCGGGCGCCATGTCCACCAATCGGAGACTTTTGGTTTTCGCTTTGGTGACAAGCTGGGCTGGGTCACCGATTCGGGCTACTACGACGGGATCGCGGAGCAGCACGCCGCGGACGCGATGGTCATCCACACCGTCCTGCGGGACTGCATCCCCACGCTGCCCCACCTCTGTATCGCCGACGCGGAGCGCATCGTCCGCGACGCCAAGCCGCGCCTTGCTTTCCTCACGCACTTTGGAATGACGGTGTGGCGGGCCGATCCAGCCCGCGTTGCGGCCGATATGACGCAACGCACCGGGATCGATGTCCGCGCCGCGACCGACGGACTCACGGTCGAGCTGTGAATCGCTGGCGGTGGCGCGGCAACGTTGCGCTGGTCGGCGTCGCGCTCGCTTTCTTCCTCTATCCGTTGCTCCCGAACGTGGACGTGATCAACTCCGACTGGCCCGCGTTCGACACAGGGGCTCGTCTCATCGTGTCCGACCCCGCCCATCTCTACGACCTCGATGCACAGCGCCGCGTCGAGCTGGAGGTGACCGGCGGTCGCGCCCTTGTGTCGCTGGGAATCCACGGCATCCTGCCTTTCCTCGCGCCCGCCTATGTCGCGCTGATCGCGATCCCATTCGATGCGTTCGGGCCCAACATCGGCGGCCGGCTGTGGATGCTCTTCGGGCTCCTTTGCATCCTGGCCGGGCTGTACCTCGCCAATCGCGGAAGAAGCCCGACCGAATTTCTACCTGCGTTTGCCGGCGTACCAACGGCGCTGGTGATGGTCAACGCCCAGATCGATGGATTTTTCGTCCTCGGTGTTGGCGCAGCGATGGCGTTGTGGCCGCGCCGTTACCTCGCCGGCCTGGCCCTCGGGTTGACTCTGGTGAAACCGCAGCTGGTGCTCGCGATCGGCGTGGCTCTTCTGCTGCTTGTCGCTCACGAATGGAAGGTGATAGCCGGATGGGCCACCGCCGGTGTCGGGCTGCTTGCGGCCACCCTGGCGCTCAATCCGCACTGGATCTTCGACTGGCTCGGTCAGACCCGAGCCACCGTGCAGACCGGGGCCCGAGAAGTCGACCTGCCGCACTGGACCGTCCTCCTGCCCGACAGATATCAGGGTTTGGGTCTGGCGGTGCTGACTGCATTGGCCCTCGCCGCGGTGTTGTGGCTCGCGTCGCGCAAGCGCGGACAGGACATGCGGCCGGGCATCGCCATCCTGCTCGCGGGCGGAGTGCTGGCCGCGCCGCATGCCTTGCCGGCGGACATGCTGGTGGTGGGCATGGCTATGGCCATCTGGGGTCAGGCGCGCTGGTTCGAGTGGCTCGCCCTGTCGCTGGTCACATTGCTCGCTGCCCTCACACCCGCGCCGATCCCCGCCGTGATGGGACCGCTGATGACCGCCTGGATCTGCCTGAGAATCGCCGAGCTGGTTAGCGGGCGGTCACGAGAGCCGGCATCCGCGACTGCTCGATGATGCCGTCGATCAGCCCGTACTCCACCGCCTCTTGAGGGGTGAGGAAGAAGTCGCGGTCGGTGTCTCGCTCGACGCGCTCCAGGGGCTGGCCGGTGTGCTTGGCGATGAGCTCGTTGAGCAACGTTCGGATGCGGATGATCTCCCTGGCGTGGATGTCGAGGTCGGTCGCTTGACCCGTCAAGCCTTTGCCGCCGATGAGCGGCTGATGCATGTGGATGGTCGCGCTGGGGAGCGAGAAGCGCTTGCCTTTCGCGCCGGCCATGAGGACGACCGTGCCGAAGCTTGCGGCCCTTCCGATGCAGACCGTCGAGATCGGAGTCTGGACGTACTGCATGGTGTCGTAGATCGCCAGGCCGGCCGTCACGGCGCCGCCTGGGGAGTTGACGTAGATCTGGATCTCCTTCTCCGGGGCGTCGGCCGCCAGGAAGATCAGCTGCGCGACGACCAGGTTGGCGACAACGTCGTCGATGGGCCGGCCGATGAGGATGATCCGGTCGCGGAGCAGGCGCGAGTAGATGTCGAAACTGCGCTCGCGGTTGCCGCCTTCGTTCTCCACGACCGTCGGGATGTACGCCAAGTTGGATGCGAGCTTACGACGAACTTACGTGGGGGAGGCGCGCCGGCCTGAGAAATGCTGTTGTCCCCATCTGACTTCTTCGTGGCACTGCGCAAGGGCCTGAAACCGAAGCTCCCAGAAGGCTTGCGCGGCTTCCGGACGACCCGGGGTCGCGGACGCCTGATGAAGGTGTACTTCGACGAGCCCGCCTTCCACTACGAGGCCTGGCACCACACCGGAGTCGGGAAGCTCGAGGTCGGCCTGCATTTCGAGTCGTCGGCCGAGCTGAACGAGGCCGCCTTCGATTTCTTCCGCTCTCGCATGGTCGAGGTAAAGGCCAGCCTGCCCCGCGCCGAGCTCGAGCCCTGGGACCGTGGCTGGTCGCGCATCTACGAGACACTGGCCGCACCCCGCCTCGACGAGGAGGTGCTTTGGCGTAGTGTCGACTGCCTCGCCGGCTACGTGATCAGTCTGCAGCCGCTGGTCGATCAGTTCTGGAAGGAGTCGCGATGAGAACCGTGGAAGTCACCGACGACCTGCAGGCCTACCTCGACGGCCTGGTGCCCAAGCGCGACAAGGTCCTGGCGCGGATGGAGCAAGAGGCGCACCGGGAAAACATCCCCATCGTGGATGCGCACGAAGGCCAGCTGCTCTACATGCTCGTGAAGATCGCCGGCGCGAAGCGGATCCTCGAGCTTGGGACGGCGACCGGTTACAGCGGGATCTGCATGCTGCGCGGAACCGACGACGGGACGCTGACCACGTTCGAAATGGATCACGAACGCGCGGCCCGAGCCCGGGCCAACTTCAAGGAAGCCGGGTTTGACGACCGTGCGCTGGTGCTGGAGGAGAACGCCGTCGATGGCCTGGAGAAGATCGACGACCGGTTCGACGCGTGCTTCATCGATCTGCTCAACTCGTTTCGCTCCGAAGAGATCACGCGACGAGTGTTCGAGATGTGCGTCGAGCGGCTCGAGCCTGGCGGGCTTTTGATGGCCGACAACGCACTTCGCCAGGGCGATGTGCTGCAGCCGTCCAGCCAGCAGGCCAAAAACGTCGCGCATTACAACGACCTAGTGGCGAAGCACCCGCGCCTGGAGTCGGTCGTGGTCCCGATCCGCGACGGCCTGTCCGTTGCGCGACTGAACGAGTGATTACGCGATAGTCCGGACTATCCGAACTTTTCGCGGTCGGGAAGTCGCGTTAGTCCGGACTAACGCGGGCTTGGCTAGATGCAGTCGTTGGGTAGCTCGGCACGAACATCGTTGATTAAGGAGACACCGCGAAGCAGCCAGATGTCGTCGGGTGCGTAGTAGGGCTCACTCGGTATCGGGAGTACCTCGCATGGCTGCATTCCTGCCGCCATGAGCTCGCGGCTTGTGGGCGTCACCATCGCGTTCGAGATCGACGCGACCAGAAGCGCTGCGAGCCGCGCGAAATTAGACCGCCGGTTTAGCCGCATCACCTTCGATCCAGAACGTCCCGTCCGCGGCGTGCTCCTTCTTCCAGATCGGCACCGACTCCTTGAGCCGATCGATGCCCCAGTGGCAAGCCTCGATCGCCTCGTGGCGGTGCGGCGCCGACACGCATACGACCACCGACGCTTCACCGATCTCCAGGTGACCGGTGCGATGCGCCATCGCCACCCGCGCGCCCGGCCACCGCTCCTTGATCTCGTCACCAATCTTGCGCATCTGCGGCACCGCCATCTCCGCGTACGCCTCGTAGTCCAGGTGCGTGACCGACTGGCCGCGTGAGTTGTCGCGCACGATGCCGGTGAAGGTGCAGATCGCGCCGGCGCCTGCGTGCGTGACTGCCGCCTCGAGCTCCCGCGCGTCGATCGGACCCGTGACGACGTCGTAGCGCACTCAGGCCCCTCCGCTCACAGGTGGAATGAACGCGATCTCGTCGCCGTCGCCCACCTCGTGATCCCACTCGACGAATTCGTGGTTGAGCGCCGCGCGCACTCCCGACTGCTCGGGAAGCGACGGGTGGTTGCCACGCATCGCGGCGTAAACATCCGCGACGGACGCGCTCACCGCCGCCTTCAGGTCCTCGGTTTCGGTGCCTGCAAGCTCGCGCAGCCGTGCGAAGAACCTGACCCGGACGGCGATGGCTACAGCCATAAGGTGATCTTAGGCAACGTTTGATAAGGCCGAACAGCGGGAGGGTGAGCAGCGGCGCTTGCCCGGCCGTCAGGCCGGGTCGGCTTCGCCGACGCCGCGGTGAGAGGGAACCGGTCGGTTCCCTCTCGCTGTAAAGACGTGCACTTCCTTGCCCGCGTCGAGCGCGCGTTCGACTGTCGCGCGCGTGCCCTCGGACGAGCCATCCCAGAACGCCACCAGCACATCGCATGCAGTCACAAGCCGCTGGTTCCGTGCAGCCGCCCTGGAGGCATCCGACATCTCATCGAACGACGCGGCCATGACCTGCACTGGTATCCCTCGCTCCCGGGCAGTCTTGGTCGCAGTGGCGTCAACACCTGATGCGCTGCCGGTTATGACAGACGCGTTCTTCGGCAGCGACCGCACATATTCCGCGACGCGGTCGGGATCGGCAAAGTGCCGGCTCCCCACGATTGCGATCCGCAATCTAACCGGCGGCGGAGGCGCTCTTGCCGATCGAGTGGATGTTCTTCTCGAACATGTCGCGGAGCTTGGCCGCCTGGCGGTCGTAGTCCTCGGGGTTGGGCCAGCTGTCGCGAGTGTCCAGCACCTCGCGCGGCACGCCCGGAACGCGGTTGGGGATCTGCAGCCCGAAAACTGGATCGACGTGCGTTGAGCCTCCGCGCAGGTCGCCCTGCAGGATCGCGCGGACGATGGCCCGCGTGTGCGCGATCGACATTCGCTCGCCCACGCCGTAAGGTCCGCCGACCCAGCCCGTGTTCAGCATCCACACATCGGCGTGATGGCGCTTGATCCGCTCCGTCAGCATGTCCGCGTAGCGCTCCGGCGGCAAGACCAGGAACGGCGCCGCGAAGCAGGTGCTGAACGTCGCCTCGGGTTCCGTCACGCCGCGCTCCGTACCGGCAACTTTGGCGGTGTAACCGGAGAGGAAATAGAACCGGATCTGATCGTCGTCGAGCCGTGACACGGGAGGAAGTACGCCGAACGCATCGGCCGACAGAAAGATGACGTTGTGGGGATGGCTTCCCATGCCCGAAACCACCGCATTCGGAATCAGGTCGATCGGGTACGCGGCGCGAGTGTTCTCAGTCTTTTCGTCGGAGTCGTAATCCGGCATGCGCGTGCGTGGATCGAACGCGACGTTCTCGAGGATGGTGCCAAAGCTCTCGGTCGCGGCGTAGATCTCTGGCTCTGACTCCCGGTGAATGCGGATCGTCTTGGCGTAGCAGCCCCCCTCGAAGTTGAAGACTCCGCGGTCGCTCCAACCGTGCTCGTCGTCGCCGATCAGGCGTCGCGATGGGTCGGCCGAAAGGGTCGTCTTGCCGGTGCCGCTCAGCCCGAAAAAAAGAGCGACGTCGTCGCCGTCGGGGCTCATGTTCGCCGAGCAGTGCATCGGGAACACGCTCTTGGCCGGGAGCACGTAGTTGAGCGCGGTGAAGATCGACTTCTTGATCTCCCCCGCGTAACCCGTGCCTCCGATCAGGACCATGCCCCGGCCGAGGTTGACAAGGATGAAGGTCTCGCTCCGCGTTCCATCGCGCGCCGGATCCGCCTTCACCGAGGGAAGCGCGATCACGGTGAAGTCCGGCTCGAAGTTCATCTGCTCGTCCGCGGTCGGGCGGATGAACAGGTTGCGCGCGAAGAGGCTGTGCCATGCGAGCTCGCTGATCACCCGCACCCGCAAGCGGTAGCGAGGATCGGCGCAGGCGAACACGTCCTGGGTGAAGACCTCGTGGCCGGCGATGAAATCCTGCATACGCTGCAGGAGGCCGTCGAACTTGTCGGTGGCGATGGGCCGGTTGCCTGGGTGCCACCAGATCGCGTCTCGACTCGTGGGCTCTTTCACGAAGAATTTGTCCTGCGGCGACCGCCCGGTGTGCCTGCCGGTCTCCGCGGTCAGCGCGCCGGTGGAAACGACCTCCGCCTCGCCCCGCAGGATGGCCTGCTCGTACAGGGCGGCGGGACTCAGATTGCGACGTTCTAGGGAAACCTCACTCTTCGCGACCACGCCTAAAACCTAAGCGATGCGGGCCCGGCTGCGTGTGCTCGCACGCCGGCGCTGCTTGCCGGTGACGTAATCCACCAGGATGTACTCGCCCAGCCGGTCGGGTGAGACGAAGAACGCCCGCCCTTTGTTGATGCGCGTCATCTGGTTGATGAACTCGGTCAGGTACGGGCCGCGCTCGAGCATGAAGGTGTTGATGGTGATGCGGTCGCGGGTGCATCGCTTCACCTCGTTCAGCGTCTGCTGAATCGTCTTGTAGGTCGGCGGATAGGCAAACGATGCGCGTCCGTTGTCTTCGAGGTGGGCGGTCGGCTCGCCGTCCGTGATCATGATCACCTGGCGGTTGCCGCGGTGCTTGGCGAGCAGCGAGCGCGCCAGCTGGAAACCGTGCTGCATGTTCGTGCCATACACGTAGTCGTTGAGGGCGAGCTGCGGCAGCGTCTGCGGCTTCAGCTCCACGGCATAGTTGGAGAAGCCGACGACGTACAGCGAGTCACGCGGATATTGCGATCGGATGAGCGAGTCCAGTGCGATCGCAACCTTCTTGGCGGCGAGGAAGCAACCACGCAGGAACATCGAGCGACTCATGTCGATCATGAGCACGGTCGACGCCTGCGACAGGTGCTCGGTGCGGTGCACGATGAAGTCCTTCGGCGCCATCTTCACCGGCACCTTTGGCCCTTCCCGCACGATCGAGTTGAACAGCGTCTCCTTCATCTCGAGCAGGAACGGGTCGCCGTACTCGTACTCCTTCAGCTCCTCCGACGAGTCGATGCCCGCACCTCCACGCCACAGCTGGTGCTGCCCCATTCGCGTCTTCTTGAGCTGGTCGAAGATGTCGCGGAGCGCCGACTGCCCAATGCGCCGCATGCCGCGCGGGGTCAGCTCCAGGCGCCGGCCTTTCCGCTCCACGTAACCGGCCTTCTCCAGCACGTCAGTCACCTGGCGCAGCTGATCGAGGGCCTGTCGCGCCTCGGGCCCGAGCATCTCCTGGGCCAGCGAGCGGTCGACGTCGTCGGGTCGGAAGCTCCCTCGCTCCAGCTGCGACTCGAGGCGGTCCATGCGCTGCAGCCGTTCCATCAGCGACATCGCCTCGCCCATGGAGAGCGGGTCCTCGCCGAAAAACGGGTAGCGTTCAGTCAGCTCTGACGGCGGCATCATCGCCTGCATGAAGCCGGATAGACGCGCGAGCTCGAGGCGCAGCGAGTCGTCCTGAAGAAGCGCGTCCATCATCTGACGCAGCTCCTCGCGCGCCTCCGGGCTGAGCGACTGCAGCAGTGATTGCATCTGTGCCATCTGGCGCTGCAGGTGCTCCAGCAGCTCATCGAGGCTGTTGATGCCAGGCGGGAACATGTCGCCGTACTTCTGCATGAACCCGTTGAAATCCGGGGTGCGACCTTCCATCCGCTGCTCGAGCATCTTGTTGAGGTCGCGGACCATGTCGCGTACCCGTGAGAGGTCTTGGCCCTGCATCTGCTGGAGTGAGCTCTTCATGCCCTGGAACATCTGGTTGACCATCTGCTGCTGGAGCGACTGCATCAGCTCTTCAAACTTCTTGCGCGCGTCGTCGTCGACGAACTCGTAGTTGCGCAGGCCTTTGACGCGGCCGCCGAGGTCGTCGGGCAGGCGGTCGAGCTGGTCGTTGCGCTGCTTGGCGATCCGCTCCAGGAGCTTGCGCCCCTGCTGGTCGGCGTCCTTCAGTCGCTGCTCGATGCCCTTGCGTTCGGTGTCGATGACGTCCTGGACCTTCTGTCGAAGCTCCTCGACCGTCGAGTCGAGGTTGTAGCGGCCCAGCTCGCGTTCGCGCGCCTCGCGAAGCTGCTTGAGCAACTGCTCCAGCCCGGGCATGTTGGGCGAGCCCCAGCGCAGGAACCTCTGGAGGGCGGCGTTCAGGTCGCCGTAATTCATCAGATCGTCAGACAGCGAGTCGAGGACGTCTCCCGCGTCCAGCTCGTCGAGCTTCTGCGTCCCATCCCACTGCGAGTAACGGAACCTCATCGCCACTAGCCGATCACGCTAGCAGGCCGCCAACCTCCCAGAGCGCGCTCAACGGCGCGTGCGGCGCGAATGGCCGTCGCGTCCTGCCAGTTGCGACCGATCACCTGGACCCCGATCGGCATGTTCTCGGCCGAGGTACCCGCCCGGACGACGACGCAAGGGTTGCCCGAGAGGGTGTACGGCACGGTGTAGCTGAGCTGGTGGTCGCCCAGCGGCCGGTCCTTGAGCAGGGGCGCGGCCATGGGCGCGACCGGGCACAGCAGGAGGTCGTACTGGGACATGAACTTCAGGACCGAGCTGCGGAAGGCGTCCCACCGCTCGTACATGCGCTCGAGTCCCATCCGCTTGCGGCCCCAGAAGCCGAGGGTCACCTGGTACGCCTCGGCCAGCTCGGGCGGGCGCTGCTCGCTGACACTGCAGCCCGCGGCGGACAGGGCGCGCGACGCCGCCTTGACCGCGGCGGCAATGGCAGGCGTCGGCCGGGCCATCCCATCGTCTGCATACCAGGCGACGCGGAGGCCTTCGAGCTTGCGCGAGGTCCAGGCGCGTACCGGCACCACGCCGGAGTCGACCCCGTCTGGGCCGGCGAGCACGCGCAGGGCGATCCGAAGGTCTGACACGTAGCGAGCCATCGGACCGACCTGGCCCCTTATGTCGGTGATCCCTCCCGCCAGTCCGTACGCTCCAGTTACCGGGATCAACCCCGCGGTCGGTTTGAGCGCAGCGACTCCGCAGTAGTGCGCGGGGATGCGAATGCTGCCGCCGGAATCGCTTCCGAGGCCGAGCGGCGACCCACCGGCGGCGATGATCGACGCCTCCCCGCTCGAGGTGCCGCCGGGCGAGCGGTTGACGTCGTACGGGTTGCGCGTGGCGGCGCGGAGCGGAGGCGTCCAGTCGTCCTCGTCCGACCCGCTGGGAGGGCAGTTGGTCTTGGCGATGAGGATCGCGCCCGCGCGGCGCATACGCGCCACGACGGTCGCGTCGTGGTCCGGAATCCGGCTCCGCATCAAGCGCAAGCCTGCTGTGGTCGGGTGGCCGATGGTGTTGAAGATGTCCTTGGCCGTGAAGGGCACACCGTGGAGCGGGCCGAGCACCGCGTGGCGGCTCTTGGCCCGGCGGTCGGCGTTGCGGGCGTCCTTGATCGCGGTCTCGGCGGTGGCGAAGACGACCGCGTTCAGGCGCGGGTTGACCGTGTGGATGTGCTCGAGGTGGGCGCGCACAACCTCCACGGCGGAGAGCTGCTTGTCGCGGATGGCGCGGGCCAGCCAGCCGGCCGGTGCGCCAATGACGTCCCTCAAGTGCTTCGGGGCGAGAGATTAATCGACCCGTGGCGGATTTGAACTTACCTAGACGAGTTAGACGGTGTCTCCAGGCTTCACGTTGAGGACTTTGACGCCAGGCCCGACGAGCTCCTGCAGCTGGTCCGGCCGTCCGCTCAGGATCGGGAAGGTGGCGAAGTGCATCGGCACCACCGTCTTGACTCCGAGCAGCTTGGCCGCCTTGGCCGCGCGCTCCGGCCCCATGGTGTAGAAGTCGCCGATCGGCAGGAAGGCGACATCGAAGTTCGCGAGCTCGGCTATCAGAGCCATGTCACCGAAGACGTCCGTATCGCCCGCGAAGTAGACCTGGAAACCGTTCTCGAACTCGATGACGAGTCCGCAAGCCTCACCGCCGTAGACGATGGAGCCGTTATCGTCGGTGATCCCGCACGTGTGCTCGGCATGAACCAGCGTGACCTTGATGCCATCGATGTCGACGGTGCCGCCCTTGTTGCTCGCGACGATCTTCTCTCCGTCGATTCCCTTGCCCTGGAGCCATGCGCCGATCTCGTGACTGCAGACGATCGTCGGCTTGGTCCGTCCCGCGATCTCGACCGCGTCGTGAATGTGGTCGAAGTGGCCGTGGGTGATGAGCATCAGATCGCAGCGGTCGACCGTTTTGAGATTCTCGGGCGCGGCCGGATTGCCCATGACCCACGGGTCGATCAGGATCTCTTTGCCCTTCGCGCTCCGAGCCTTGTAGGTTCCGTGGCCGACCCACGTGAAGCTGACGTCAGGGTTGAGTGCCATCCCTTATCACCCTCTCATTACGTGTCCGGAGAATTCGATTCTCCCACAGGGCCTAGTTGCTGGCGGCGCACGGCCAGCAGCGAGGCTGCCCAGATCGCGATCACCCCGACCGTACCGAGCTCCGCGAGCAGCCTGAGGACGACGAGGTTGGAGTAGCCGTTCACGAGCAGCACCTGCATGCCCTTGTGGCCGGGGCCGAGCAGCAGGTAACCCACGGCCAGCAAGCCCAGCACCGCCCAGTCTCGGCGGCGGACGGACCACCAGACGAGCACCAAGATCGGGAGGAGCAGCAGCACGAGGTGCGTGCCCCACGCGTAGCTCGTCACGATCGGGGTGACGGCGACGATCGCCGAGGCCTCGAGCACACGGCCGGTCCGCATGGCCGCAGGCCTGCGCAAGACGACGAACGTGATGGTTAGCGCTGTCAGCGAGATCACGAGAGTGATGACACGCGCGGCCGGCGGGCTGCCGTGGACCACGCCCACGAAGGTTTCCGGCGCGAACAACCTCGTGATGGTTCCGCCGGGCGAGTGATTCTCGTAGAGGCCGGTCCCCTGGCTGACCGCCGGAAGGACGGAGAGGAGGTACTCGAAAAGGTATCGAGGGCCGGGCAACAGCCATAGCACCAGCCCCGTGACGACGGCCGCGGCCAGCATCGACCATCGCCGTCCCCACACGATGAGCAACCCGACCGGTCCCTGGATCAGCTTGATAGCGACCGCGGCGGCGATGGCGATGCCTCCCCACCATCGGTCGAGCGCCCAGGCCCAAAGCCAGATGCCAGATAGCCCCAGGAGGATGGGGTTGACCTGACCCTCATCGATGTTGCCGATGACGGGCTCGAAGCCGAAAGCGACAAGTACGAGCAGTGCCGCTAGCTGCCAGTCGCGAATGTCGAGCGTCCGCAGGACGCAGAACAAAAAAAGGAACAGCGACGCGTTGAGCAGCAGGATGGCGCCGACGGTGATGAGGTGGCTGTCCACCCCGACGAGGGGTTGGAGCATCCAGGCGAGGGTCGGCGGCATGACGTACTGCGGCCCCGTCGGTTCGAGGCAGCCGAGGGTGCGGCACAGGTCGTAGGGATCGGCGCCCTGCGCGAATCGCTGCGCGGCGCGCATGTAGCTCTCCTGGAAGTCGCCCAGATAGGCGCCAAAGGCGAGCGGTTGGATCAGCGCCTGCCACAGGTACGTGGCGGCTATCGGTACGCCCGCGACGACAAGCAGGAGCGTTCGAAACCGGCGGTTGTCTAGCGCCGAGCGCCGCATCACAAGCGGGGGGGTCGTCACGCCTGCGGCACCCTACCATGCGGGCGTGCGCCTTCTGCAGCGAGTCCTCGCCCGCCCGATCCTGTGGTGGGCGCTCGCCGCCGTCTGGCTGATCCGCGACGTCTACGGCAACCTTGTGACCGTCGACCGGCCCGACGCGCGGGCCTTGATGGTCGCCGGTAGTCGGTGGCTGCACAACCCTTCGGCGATCTACTCCGAAGCCGAGCGAGCGCTGTCTTACACCGGCTACGTGCCGGTGTTTGGATTCATCAAGCCTCCGGCCGCCGCCATGCTGGGGGCCCCGTTCACCCTCCTGCCGGCGTCATGGCAGGTCCCGGTGTGGACGGCCGGCGACGCGCTCGCCGCCGTGGTAGCGCTCGTGCTGCTGCAGCGATACGTCGCGCACGCGCCCCTGGAAAAAGCCGTGTTCTGGGCGGTCGCACTTTATTGCCCGCCGCTTTACGCCGAGGTCAACGCCGGACAGATCGGCGGGTGGCTGCTGCTGTTTGCGGTCGCGGGGCTCGTCGTGTTTCGAAGCCGACCCGCAGCTTCGGGGGTGCTCGTCGCCGCGGCCGCCTCGCTGAAGCTCTACCCGGCGCTCATGGTGGTGGGCGCTCGCGAGAGGTGGCGCCAGTTTTTGCTGGGCGCGACCATCGGCGGGGTGGTGATCACGGTCGTGGCGTGTATTCCCCTCGGCCTCGCAGGGACGCGCGACTACATCACCAAGGTGCTCGTCCCCACGCTGCGCGCTGACAACAACGACTGCGCCCAGACCTCCGTCGCGACTCTGTTCGGCAGATCGATCGGTGGGCGGCTTTACCCCATCGTCAACCCTGCGGGCGGGATCACGATCCTCCAGTCGCCGATCCACCTAGCCCCCCTCGCTTCCGTACTGACGATCGCGACCCTCTTGGCGATTGCGGTCGCGGCCGTGCTCGCGGCGCGGGCGAGTGGTTGGAACCCGACCTATGGGATGGCTATGGGCCTGGCGCTGGGCGGAATCCTGCCCGGCGAGCTCAACCCCTACCAGTACCTCCCGCTCCTGCCGCTCGTGCTGATCGTGCTCGTTGTCGCGCTCCGCAACCACAGATGGACATACGTAGCTGCGCTCGCAGTGGGACTGCTGCTGTGGTGGCGACAACCCTGCCTGCTGCCGTTCCCCAATCTGTGGACCATCGGCGCCCTCATCCTGTTCACGGTGGCCGTGTTGGCGGCGCGCCAGTTCCGTAGCGAGTCATGAGCAAGCTGATCTACTCGATGTCCGTTTCCCTCGACGGCTTCGTCGCCACCCTCGATCGCTCGATTCAGTTCGTTCATGTCGACGAGGAACTGCACGAGGTCTTCAACGAAGAGGCGCGATCGGTTGGGACGATGCTCAACGGCCGCCGCATGTACGAGCTCATGGTCGCCTACTGGCCGACCGCCGACCAGGATCCGGCGGCTACTCCGGCCGAGCGCGAGTTTGCGGGCATCTGGCGCGATAAACCGAAGGTCGTGTTTTCACACACGCTCGAGAAGGTCGACTGGAACACGCGCCTCGTGCGCGGCGACGTTGTAGAGGAAGTCCGTCGTCTCAAAGATCAGCCGGACAACGACATGGACGTCGGCGGGCCGACGCTGGCCGCGCCGCTGATCGCGGCCGACCTGGTCGACGAGTACCGCCTGTACATCAACCCGGTGGTCCTGGGAGCCGGTATCTCGTACTTCCCCGCGCTCGAGCATGCACTCGACTTACGACTGCGAGACATGCGTCGATTCGGCGGAGACGTCGTGTATCTGCGCTACGAACGCGCGCGCTAGTCGCTGGGCGTGCGCCGGCCCACCCAGCGCCCATCTTTTAGGAATTCGATGAATGTCGTGACCGTGCTGGGAAGTTTGCGTCGCTTCAGGTGGACGATGTGCCAGTCGCGGCGAATCGGAAAACCGCGTACGTCGAGCTCGACCAGGCGTCCACCGGACAGCTCCAGGGTGCACGCATAACGCGACAGGACCGCGAGACCAAGGCCTGACTCCACGGCGTGCTTGATGGCGCCGTTCGACCCCAGCTCCATCGCGATTGTCAGCTTCACGCCCGCCTTCCGCGCCGCCTTCTCGAGTGACCACCGGCTGCCCGACGCGGCCTCGCGCATCACGAACGGCTCATCGGCGAGGTCCTTCAACGTGAGGCGGCGGTGACCGGCCAGCGGATGCCCTGCCGGCGCGACAACCACGAGCTCGTCAGTCAAGAAAGCAATGGTCGCGAGGTCCGGATCTTTCAACACGGGTCCGACCACCGCCAGGTCAAGCTCGTTGCGCAGCACCATCTCCTGGACGCGGGCGCGAGTGCCGATCTCGAGTGAGATGACCAGACCGGGATGCAGCTTCTTGAAGGCGCCCAGCGCCGCCGGCAAGAGATATATCCCGACCGTCGTGCTGGCGCCGACGCGGAGGGTGCCGCGCTTGATGCCGCGCACCTCCTCGACCGCGATGGTTGCTTCGTCGAGAACGTCGAGGATCCGCCTCGCGTAGCCGTAAAGCAGGGTCCCGGCCTCGGTCAGCTGGATGCGTTTCCCGAGGCGGTCGAGCAGGGGCACGCCCAGCGCCTCTTCGAGCTCCTTGACCTGGTAGGAGACGGAGGGCTGGCTCAGCTTCAAGCGGGTCGCCGCGAGGCTGAAGCTGTTCAGATCGGCCACGGTTTTGAACGTTCGCAGCTGGCGCAGCGTGACCGTGCGTTCAAGATCGAGCTGCGAGGAGCTTTTAGACACCGCGCCTACGATATAGGCGCCATGGCACAGCGCAAACCGAGGTCCCTCTCGCCGGTGCGACGGACGACCCCCAACCTCGAAGGCGTCGAGGCTCCGCAGCGCGAAGCCGCGACCGTCTCCGAGCAAAAGATCAACGAGTATCGGAAGCGCCGCTACCAGGCGCTACACACGGGGACCGAGGCGGCCAACAAGCGACGGGCCGCGGGCAAGGCGACCGCGCGAGACCGGATCGAGATGCTCCTCGACGCCGGCTCATTCGTCGAGCTGGATGTCTTCGCCACGCATCGCGCTTACGGGTTCGGCATGGAAGACCGCCGCATACCTGGCGACGGCGTGGTCGCCGGCTTCGGAGAGATCGACCGGAGGCCGGTCGCTGTGTACGCCTATGACGCGACCGTCTTTGGTGGCTCGTTGGGCGAGGTGACTGCCGAGAAGATCGTCAAGGTCCAGGAGCTTGCGCTGAGGAATCGCGTGCCAATCATCGGCATTAACGATTCCGGAGGGGCGCGCATCCAGGAAGGGGTGGTTGCCCTCGCGGGCTATGCGGACATCTTTTTGCGCAACGTCCGTTCGTCCGGGGTCATCCCGCAGCTGAGCATCATCGCGGGGCCGTGCACCGGTGGCGCGGTCTATTCGCCGGCCATCACTGACTTCATCTTCATCGTCGCCGGCCAGGGCTACATGTTCATCACTGGTCCGGAGGTCATCAAGGTCGTCACGGGCGAGGCGGTGTCCTTCGATGAGCTCGGAGGAGGACACGTGCACAACGCCACTTCGGGGGTCGCGCATTTCCTGCCCAAGACCGAGCAAGAGTGCGCCGCCGGCGTGCGCAAGCTGCTCTCGTACCTGCCGCTATCCAACAGCGAGCGTCCGCCTTTCGTGCCCACGACCGACGATGTCGAGCGCGCGGACGTGGAGCTCCAGACGATCATCCCCGAGTCGCCAAACAAGCCCTACGACATGCGCGAGGTCGTTTCGCGCGTGCTCGATGGACGCGGGTTCTTCGAGGTGCAGCCGTTCTTCGCGCAGAACATCGTCGTCGGCCTCGGGCGCATGGGCGGGCACGTCGTGGGCATCGTCGGCAATCAACCGAAGGTGCTGGCCGGCGCGATCGACATCAACGCCTCCGTCAAGGCTGCGCGGTTCATCCGTTTCTGCGACGCATTCGGCATCCCGATCGTGTCGTTCGTCGATGTGCCCGGCTACCTGCCAGGGCGCGACCAGGAGCACGGCGGGATCATTCGCCACGGCGCCAAGCTGCTCTATGCGTACGCCGAGGCCACGGTCCCCAAGCTGACGGTCATCACGCGCAAGGACTACGGCGGAGCGTACTGCGTGATGTCACCGAAGCAGATGGGCGCCGACCTCAACCTCGCATGGCCGACCGCGGAGATCGCCGTGATGGGACCGGAGGCTGCCGTCAACATCATCTACAAGCGTGACCTGGCTTCGGCGCCGGATCCGGACGCGCGACGCAAGCATCTGGTGGACGAGTACACGGTGCGTTTCGCCAACCCGTATGTCGCCGCCGAGCGCGGTTACATCGACGACGTCATCGAGCCGAGGGAAACACGTCGCGAATTGATACGCGGGCTCGAGATGTGCCTGCGCAAGACGGTCGAGCGGCCGCCGCGCAAGCACGGCAACATCCCTCTGTAGCCGCCCTGAGAATGTGCGTTAGTCCGGACTATCGCGATATTTCGGCGCTGAAAACAGTGGATAGTCCGGACTAACCGAGGTTCACCGCCCGGCGCTGCGTCCATATCTCGCATTGCTGACAGAACTGTGCCAAGGCTTCAAGACGAGCTGGCGCGAATCTACAGAGGAAGCCGTAGCCCCAACGCGGCAGCGATCGCCAGCACTCCGATGACGACAAACACGGCGCCGAAGAGGCCGTACTGCCGAGGCTCGGTGGAAGCGCCGCGAAACCCGTATGGCGGCCGAGGCATCGCTGCGGCATGGTCAGCGAACTGATCGGCCGCACGGCCGAGATTGAGCGCGAAAGTCCCGCCGATCGCAACCAGCACCAGCCCGAGGACGACTCCCATCTCAGGAGCCCGTGGTGCGATTGAGCGCGTCGACCTTCCGGCAGTACTCGTCGACGGTGATGATGAACTCGGCGTGCGACCACGTCAGCGGTGAGACCGAGAGCGGAGCGCCCGTGTTCGGGTCGAGCTGCTCGGAGAGCAAACCGCCGGGGATCTGGTGCTTCACGACCCAGTCGACGATGTCGTTCGCCGGCTGGAGATCCGCCGCCGTTTTCGCCGTCAGGATGTACCACTGCGCCAGCCACATCGTGCACATGAACCACGGGTTGCCCGGCGAAACCCGCGTGTCGCTGTTGACCTTGAAGTAGTAGTCGTCCGTGTAACGGGCGCAACCACCGGCGGGCGCGTTGTTCGCCAGCTGAGTGGCGATGATCCGCATCGTCTCCACGATCCGCGGGTCATCGGGTGGGTACATGCCAAAACGCCAGAGGCCATGGATGGCGCTGTCGAGCACGGTGTCGACGGTGACCGACTCGTCGTCTTCGACGGTGACGCGGCGCGGGAATCGACCGAGCTCTGAGCTGTAGAGGTGCGTGTCTGCGGCTTCGCGAAGACGCTCCGCAGCGTCGCGGTAACGGACATACGAGCTGACGTCGCCGAACAGGTCGGCGAAGTTGCGCGCCGCATCGAGCCCACCCCACACCGCGCCGACCGTGAACGCGTGCACCCCCCACCGCTCCTCCCACAGGTCCCATGACGGCAGGGGCAGGCCGTTGCGCTCGTCGAGATAGCTCACCATCCAGTCCGCCGCGGGCAGGATCAAAGTCGAGTACAACCCGACGACAAAGTCGAGGTTCCTGTGCAGGTGATAGTGCTGCCACAGCGACCACAGCACGAGCCCGGTCTCGTCCTCCTGGATGGGCAGAGTGCGTACGCCGTGGGAGTCGATCCAGGGCAACCATGAGCTGCCTGGCTGCCCGTACGGCGTGTACTTGTGGAGGAAGAAGCCTTCCTCGACCAGCGCTTGCTGGCAGAACCCGAAGAACGACCGCGTCACGTCCTCGTGGTCCGCTCTGTCCAGGGCGTTGGCAACGATCGCGCCATCCCGCGGCCACGCGTACGCGTAGGTGTCGCGCGCGAACTTGGTGATGTCGTAATCCGTCGACGCGATGATCGCGCCGTGGTTGTCGACGTGCGTGCGTGCGGTGAGCACGCTGCGCCGGTAAAGGCTGGTGGCCTCCTGGCCGAGGTGGTGGTCGATGTGGCGGTGGTCTTTCTCCGACCACACCTGCCAGTAGGTGATGGTGCGACCGCGGTAGGTGTCCGGTCCCTTGCCGACGATCAGGTCCTGTCCGTAGGTCGAAACCTCGCTGAAGCGCGTGCCCATCGTCAACCAGTGCGTCAGTCCACGCGGCTGGTTGGCTTTGACCGCACCGAGGTCGAAACCGACAGTGCAGTCGACTGAACCCTGCTCGATCGGATTCTTCCCGAGCACGCCATCCTCCGCGTCCTTCCAGGTGCCCTCCAACCCGTTGCCTTTCTTGCCGTTGGCCCAGGTGCTGATTCCGTAGTCCGCGTCGACCTGTCCGCCGACCAGGAAATAGCGGTTGGCCTTATATGCGATTACCGCGCGATGCCGGGGTTCGTAGAGGACCGTGTTGCCGATGTCGGATCCCTCGATGTACCAGTCGTAGTGAAAGAAGACGCGACCGACCCCGAATCCGCTCGCTGAGGTGATCTCGATGTTGCGAATGAACCAGTTGCGGGCGAGGTCCACGAAGTCCTCGAACTG
>DASYZS010000010.1:0-27719 GCA_035945895.1 Candidatus Dormiibacterota bacterium
ATAGGGGGACCCCAGAGGACACGACCACCGACGAAATTGAGTACAGGAGGACACGCGAGGACACGCGAGGATACGGGAGGACCCACCGGAATGCCGGTTCGGGACCGTAGGCCCCGGGTTCAAATCCCGGGCCCCCGACCAGTTTTTGAATTCAAAATTTGGAACGAACGACGCCAGGGGCAGCCATTTGGACCCTGGGGGGCACACGGGAGGCACGGAGTTACCGAAGCCTCGACGGCCGCCGCTCCGTTTAGTGCTTTTGCAACGAGCTGCGGTCTCGCCCTTCGCCTGCAGCGACACGCTTCGGGCCAGGCGGTTTTACATCGCACGGCTCTTCTCGCCCGATGCCGATTGCTTAGCCAGTCGTCCTATCTCTTGAGCAGTGCACGCCATTTCAGGCAATTGTCCCGTCAAGGGAAGGGCATATCCAATGAAGTAGAGCCCCGGCGCATCAGGATCCAACAACGGTGTCCCAGCATGCGGGCCGGCCCCAATGGTCAAGCTTCACCAAATGACCGACGAGAGGCTCAAGACCTGCCCTGTACCCGGTGGCGGCAATCACAGTATCCGGCCGAAGGCGGTTGCCTGATGTATCGAGTACAGACCAGCCGTCGAAGCCAGCGATAGCCGCGACAATCTCGATCTTGCCCTCGCGCACCGCGTCTGAGAAGCCGCGGTCGAGCACCGGGCCTTTGCCTTTGATACGCATCTCGGTCGCGAGCCCCCACTGCGCCGGCACTACCCCGAGAGCCGCCAGGTCGCGATATCGCAAACGCTGCGTCCATAGGCTCACAGAGTCGGCGACGGCAATCGGTGCAAAGCGCATCAATAGGGCCCAAAGAGTGATCGGCACGCCCAGGAACCGCGAACCGAACAGGTTCACACCGGTCCGGACGGCCAGCCGGACCCGGCGCGCGCCATTCCGCGCGAGGTCGGTCGCGATCTCGGCGCCGGAGTTGCCCACGCCAACGACCAGCACGTCGCGGTCGCGGTATGGGATGGCCGATCGATATGCGCTCGAGTGCAGCAACTCGCCGAGGAATCCGCTGCGACCTGGCCATTCGGGCACAACCGGATCCCGATCGTGACCGGTGGCGACGACAACCACCGCTGCCCCCAGCTTGCCACGCGAGGTCAGGACCCGCCATCTGCCGTCCTGGCGCTCTACCCTGTGCGCCTCAACACCTGTCACGACGGTGATCCGTTCGGTGGCCACATAGCGCTCTAAGAAGGCGACGATGTCGTCCCGGTGCGGCCATGGACCTGCACTGCGAGGCATCCACTGGCCAGGGAGCCGAGAAGCCACCCGCCAAGTGTTCAGGCGGAGATGGTCGTAGCGCAAACGCCAGCTGGAGCCTACGGCCATCGAACGTTCGAGCACGACTGTCTCGAGACCATGCCGCTGCAGTTCCCTGGCTGCCGCAAGTCCGGCGAAGCCTGCGCCGATGACGATCGCGTCGTGATGACCCAGACCCACCGCGTCCTCCCCTGCTAATATGCAGGCAACCTGCCGAAACTATGCAGGAGTCCTGCCGAAATGTCAACACAGAAAGAGCCAGAACGCGTCATCACCCTCATCGCTCTGCTGCGGCGCACTTCGCAGCTGATGGTCGGCGAACTGGTTGAGCGTCTCCACGCGGCCGGATACGCCGACCACACCGCAGGCCACCATCCGATCTTCGAGAACATCGATCCAAAGGGCTCACGGCTCACCGAGTTGGCGGCACGAACAGGGCTAACGCACCAGTCGGTGGGCGAGCTGATCGACGTGCTCGAACGTCGAGGTTATGTCGGGCGGGTGCCAGATCCGCAGGACGGCCGCGCACGCCTGGTTCGGCTGACGGCCAAGGGACGTGGCGCCGTGCGCACAGCAGTACGGGAGATTGCCGCGATTGAGACGAAGTGGCTCAATCGCTGGCGCATGGCTGGCCTGGATAGCGACCTCAGAGCCGCGCTCGAGGCGGGACTGCGCGAGGCGGATGGGGAGCTGTCCAAAGCCGGACGGAATGCTTGACCAAGTCGCCTATTTGGATTGATTTAGCGCCCTTTCAGAGTCCATCGCCAGGCTTGCGCAGGCTGGGCCTGGAGTGGTCGGCGAGCTGATGGAAGCAAGCGTCGCGTTGATGACGGTCACGCTCGCCTTGCGGAACGAACCGCTTGAACTGGCACACATTGGCGCTTGCGATCGTTCGTGTTAGGGGGGCCGGCGGCGACCAAGTCGTCCGAGGGCTACCGCTGCCGATAATCGTCCATTTGCGCGAGCTCGCTATGCAGCGTTAACGGCCAGCGGCATCGTCAAGCCGGCTCAACCAGTCGACTGGAAGCCCTTGCTTTGGCACCTTTACGTGTGGGACATGTCCTTCCTGATCTGGGGCATCCTCTTCGGCGTGGCAGCATGGCATTTCACAAGTACCAACCGCGCGCGATTTCAGTCGACTATCTGACCATCGCCGGGGCACAGCCGGGTCACACATTCCCGGAAACGGACGGTCATGACAGGTCACCAAAGGACACGCATATCGCCTACCCAATAGCGACGTGCGAGTTCAAAACAAGGGCCACGAGCCCTCTTCAATCCGGCTGCACAAACCGGCCTGCCGCGAGTGGCTCGACCACAATATCGCTTCCGACAACGTCGGAACCCTCTCTCACCGTGAGCCCGACCGCGGCGGTCCTTGCGCAGGCCCCACAACTGTGCCGTCCCCGGTACGACGCAATCGGCTTCATGCCGTGTGACGGACCGAGGGAGATCCGATTGACCGGGTGGTTGGGATCCACGGCCCAGATCTCGGAACCATCTGTGTACGTGATGTAGCCGTGCACCGTCGCGAACTGATGCGAGGCCGGCCAATATGCCGAGCGTCAGTAGCGCAAAGGCGGCCGGCCAGCGGCTGACGGTTCGCGGTTCGTCTTTTGATGCTGTCACGTTCCAGCCACTGGATTCCAGCACAACGCGGTGGGATTGGTCTGCATAACCACATCCACCCGCCTCACGTCGCTGCCATCGGGCGCCGCGGTGTAAAGCCAGCCACCTCCTCCCAAGATCGGGTCACCGCGAACAAACGCGATGCGCGATCCATCGGGTGACCACGCCGGCCAAAAGGAGGATTCGACTGGCGTTCCGTCCTGGTCCAGTTTGTCCGTGATCTGCCGCATGTCGGACCCGTCCCCATGCACGACGTAGATAGCCCAGGTATTGAGCCGCATGCCAGGAGTCGCGCCTGGGACGACGTGCTGACCGGTCCCGTGCGCGGAGTGAAACGCGAGCATCGAGCCGTCCGGCGACCAGGCCAGGCCTCCGGTGCAATCTCCTCCTCCGCACTCTCCTAGATCGACCATCGGGCGTGGATCGGTCCCATCGGAATTCACGGTCCAGATCTGATAACTGACTCCCTCCGGACCACCATAGTTTCCGTAACGCGAACCGGGGTCGACGGAAGCCGGAAGGTCGGGATGATGCTGTCGCGGCTCTCGACCCTTACCTCGACGATGAGTTCTTTGAGCAGCGCCTTGCGCTGACCAGGTGTTCCATGGAGCATCGCGTCGCGGACCGCCTCTTCCGCGCTGCGAACTGCTTCCTTGCTTGGCGCCTGAACGGCAGTTGTGGCGTCACAAAGCTCATGGAGCTTCGCGCGAAGCTGAATCAATCGACGTTCAAGTGCGTCGACCCGACCGCCGAACCGCGACTCCGACAGCCGGCCGTTTTCGAAGGCGACGTAGTAGCGCTCGACGGCGGATTGGGCTCCCGAGATCTCGGCCTGCAGTCGTCGCTCTTCGGATGCGGAGTCGGGTGCCTGCTTGGCGGTTCGCGACCGCCAACGCTCGATGGCAGCTGTGACGACATCTGTATCCGCGTAGGTTGCAAGTAGAGACTCGAGGACCGCCTGGTCGAGGAGATCCGCCCGGAGGACGTCGGAGCGGCAGCCTTGCCGGCCGTGGCGATTCCGCGAGAAGCAAGTGTAGTAGCGGTAACGCGTATTGCGGCCGTGAGCGGCCGTCCCGATGTATCGCCTGCCGCATGCAGCGCAAACGACCAGACCGCTGAGGAGAAACTCGGTTGTGTTGCTGCGCCTGGTCGATGCGTCCTCGCCGCGCTGTCGGAGAAGGCGTTGTGCCTTGGCGAATACGTCGGACTCGATCAGCGCGGCATGGGGTGCGTCGTACTGAACATCGCGGAAGGCGATCTTGCCCATGTAAGCGGGGTTGCGCAGGACGTTGAGCACGCTGACATGGCTCCAGAGTTGGCCCGATCGAGATCGGTAGCCGTGGTTGGAGAGGTAGTTCGCCGCACCCCGCGCTCCAAGTCGCTTCTTTGTGTAGAGGTCGAAGATCAGGCGTGCCACCTGGGCCTCTGATTCGTTCGGCTCCAGGAGTGCCGTGTCTCGATTGAGTCGATAGCCGTAGGGAGCTTGTCCACCAGCCATTCGCCACGCGCCGCCTTGCGCTCCATGCCGGCGATAACGCGGTCGATCAACATCGCGCGTTCGAACTCGGCGAAGACGCCGAGCATCTGCACCATCATCCGACCGGCCGCCGTCCCTGTATCGAAGGGCTCGGTCGCGGAGCGGAAGCTGACGCCGGCGTGGTCGAGTTCCTCGAGAACCTGGGCCAGGCCTCGCACGGAACGAGACAGACGGTCGACGCGGTAGACGAGGAGCATGTCGTATCGCTTCGCTCGGGCGTCAGTCAACGCTTGCCGCAGGCCCGGACGCTCTAGGGTGGAGCCGCTCATCTGATCGGTAAAGCGATGAACGAGCTGCCAGCTGTCTTGACTCTGGATGTAGGAGCCGAGGCGCGAAGCCTGGGCTTCGAGCGAGAACGGCTGGTGTTCCTCGTCGGTCGAGATCCGCGTGTAGGTGGCGACGCGAACTGGACCGCTCATGACTGGCGATCGCTTATCAGACACGGACACGTCTTATCACGAGACTCGTCGAAGGGGAATCCCCTTCACGCTTCCACCGGATGTATGAGCATCTCGGCGAGGATCTCGACAGCGCGCGCGAAATTATCCTCGGACATCGGGACGATCCTCGGCGTTGCTATCTGGAGCACTGTTGAGTCTCTTGGGTAACGGGGTCCGACGCTGACCCCCATTCGCTTCGGCCGAGATGCGCGCCAGCGCGGCGCATGCCGTTTGGCTTGAGAGCCGCTTCTGGCACGCAACCCGACCACACCTACATAATCTCCTTTCAGCAATGTCCCACTCACCTTGAAGCTCGGAGAATTGTTGCGGTGAACGCTGTCGAGCTGGTGAAGCTTGACGTTGCAGCGCGCCGGCTTGGATGCCATGTCGAGACCCTCCGACTGCACATCCGCGCCGGTCGGCTCGCTGCCGTTCGAGGGCCTCACGGCGCGTACTACGTGCAGGCTGATGAGCTTGCGACTTATCCCCGACCGCGCCGTGGGTGGCCTGCTCCTGCGACGTTCTCGGCCCAGGAACTCGAGACGTCATGGTCGCTCGTCGAAGGCGTGCTGCCCAAAGCCAAGGCTTGGCGCGATCGCGAACTCGCGCTTGTCGATGAGCTCCGCGCCCATCCAGACCGCAATCTGCGCCTGTACCGCCTCGTGTCCGCACATCGCCTTAGCCGACTTGGACTGACGTACAGCCAGATCGCTCGAGAGCTGGGCGTCACTCCACGGCATGCGCGCCGGCTCACCGCAGCTAGCGTGTTCCTCGCTCTCCGTCGGGAGCTTGTACGCCGGGATAAAGCGCAAGAGCGAGCGAACGCGCTCTCAGCGCGACGCGCGGAGTGGGAGTCGACCGGAAGACGCCCGGACTGGCGTCGACGCGGATGGCCGGCCCGCCGCCGCGCTTGATCTGGTCCGGCTGGAAGTGCGATCTTCACGGCGGTTGATGTAGAGATGCATAGGTGACAGTCGATTCAGTCAGCTACCGATGTCGGTCGAGGAAGCGGGTGTCTTCGGTGGCTTGGCTGTAAGCAGGTTGATCGCAGCGGGCATCAGTTTCTGCTTGACGTGAAGCTCGACCGTGGTTCTGCCAGTGCACGGCAGATCATGCGCGGAGTGCACATGCGTGTTTACGGAGACTGTCCGAAATTGTTAAGGCGCTTTTGAACTCGTTTTGGCGTGTTATTCAAATTTGACCGCGACCCCAACGGCGACCCCTCGGGCGACCCCCTGCGCACCCTGTTGCGAACCCCCTTGCGAAATAGTTGTCGGTTGTCGCCTTTCCATAACGCGAACCGAAGCCGCCTAGAGCAAGTGCGCCAGCACGATCACCTGCAAGTGAGTCGACCAGGCTGCCCGTCCGATTCTGAATCCATGCCACTACTACGGTCCTCAAAACCCGTCTGCCAGCGCGCCTACTGGGTCGATAGGGTTAATCAGTGCGTTGGTTTACCCGCCGGTGGCACGGTGGCAGGATGTCGGACGCTCTGGTCGAGCGTGTTCGCGACGACTACGGCAGGCACATCGCCGACCTTCGCCCTGATCTACCGCCGGGAGTCCTCCCGCTAGCACGCGCCGCCGAACCGATATCCATGCATGACGGACACTTCATTTCCGTTCAGGCACCCCATGCTCGTCCTGGGCGGCTGATCTTCGACATCGCGTGCTGGGATATGGCTCATGGCACCCTGCGCGATAACGTGTGGACCTACCCCGACCTCCACGTCCGGGTCGTCTACGACGACGCTCAACTGCTAAGACCGAAGACCCTCAGACAGCTGGATCGGCGGGCCCGCGACGCAGCCACCGAAATTCTGTACGACGAGTTCGATCGCTCAGCCGAGGGGCAAACGTTCGAGCACCGCATGTTGCTCTGGCCACCAAGAGCCGGCTTCGTTGTGGTCCGGTTCGGGAACGCGAATGTCACCGCGGTGCGTTTTGACGGCACCGAAGCCACGGTGCTACCCGACCGGCCGCAAGCCCGCTAGGCTGCCCGGACAATGAGATCGCGCAGGTCAGTGGCCTAGGCGTGCACGCGGGGGTTGCGAGCAACTCGCGTACGCGCGCGGGACGATCTTGGTCGGTGGGCTAAAGACTGACTGGCAAGCCCGCGATCTCGATCTGGTTCGCGTTACGGAAACTACGGCCCTCCTTCCAGGTACACGGTGTACGCGATCCGCGAGCCAGCGGGTGACCAGGCGGGAGACCCCAACCACCACGCCGGGTACGACTTGGCAATCAACCGCGGGGTGCCGCCCTTCGCATCGATCACGTAGAGACCGTCGTCCTGTTGGGCAAAGACCACCTTCGTGCCATCGGGCGAGAACGAGCCTTCAGCGCTGAGGCCGTCGCGGGTGAGCTGAGTCTGCGAGCCATCCGCATTCATTACACAGAGGTCGTCTTTGAATCCTCCTGCCGCCCCAGCGTTCCTCTGGTCCACTAGAAGCAGGCGGCTCCCATCCCGCGACCAGGCAATTGGCCTCTCGCCATTCGACGGTCCGAGGGAGATTCGTTTGTCCGGGTGCTTCGGATCCACGGCCCAGATCTCAGACCCGATGGTGTACGTGATGTAGCCGTGCAACAACGCGAATCGGTCCGATAGTTGTGTCGCCGCAGAGACACAGAGCTGCAGCGCCGCAGGTTGGTTCGTGCATTGAACCGATAGGAGGCCGGCCGCGATGCTGAGCGTCAGAAGCAAGACGGTGGTGGCCGCCGGCACTTGACAGGGCACCACGTCTCGCGCCTCGGCTTTCGATGACGTCATCGTCTAACCAGCCGGATTCCAGGCCCACGCATAGTTAGGAACAGGGACCACGCCTTTCAACAGCGTCATGTCGCCTCCGTCGGTGGCCATCGTGAATAGCTCGCCGCCACGGGTGAACGCGATCCGCGATCCATCCGGCGACCAGGAGGGCTGACCGCCGTCCTTACTGATGCGATGCAAGCCTGATCCGTCCGCATGCACGATGTAAATGCCGCCCGCAGAGTGAAACGCAAGCTGTGAGCCGTCGGGTGACCAGGCCAAGCCATTGGTGCAGCCTGAAGCCTGGTTCGGCCCGCATCGGCCGAGATCGAGCAGTTGTCGCTTATCCGTCCCGTCGGATTTCACGGTCCAGATCTCGTCTGTGCCCGAGTTTGATGTCGGGCCCTGATAGTAGTCGGCATAGGCGATGCGCGAACCATCCGGCGACCATGCCGGATACGCCAGAAAATCCCCCGAACAAGGCCCCAAGGTCGAGCAGGAGGTCGAAGCTGCGATCAGCCGCGGGGCGCGGCCGGTCACCTCGACCACGTACAGCCCATACGTCGACGGGCGATACCCGACATAGACCACCTCTGTGCCATCTGGGGAGAACGAACCACCCTGCGAGACTCCTGCATCGCCATGGGTAAGTTGCACTTCCGAACCGTCCGCGTTCATGACGTAAAGATCACGAGTTGACCCGAGAAGCAAGCGGCGCCCGTCGCGCGACCACGTGATAGGCAGCTGCCCGTTTGACGGTCCGAGGACGCTGTTGTTGGCCGGATGGTACGGGTCCACCGCCACGATCTGGGTGCCGTCGCTGAATGTGATGCAACCATGGACCCGGGCGAATCGATTCGACAGATCCGTCGGCCTCGAAGCACAGCGCTCCGACGCGCGTCCATGATTCGCTGGGATCGGACGCAGGCCGGACAATCGCCCCGCCATGAGGCCGGCCACGATCGCGATAGCGAGCACGGCAGCCGCGCCGACCATCAGCCAGTTCAAGTTCCGATCGGCCCGCTGCCGCGCCGGGGCGGCCGCGCCGGCGTGTGAGTGGAGTGTCGCCACTATCTGGGCTCGCAACGGGCCTGGGGGCGGAAAGGCTGATTGTTCCTTGTCGAAGGCCTCGCGAATCTCGGTGCGGACGTCACTCATAGGTCCAGCTCCAATGCCGGTCGCAGCTTTCTGGCCGCCCGGTAAACGCGTGTCTTGGCACCCGCGGCGCTCAGGCCAAGCACGGCGCCCACCTCATCCAGGGGAAGGTCGAGGTAGAAGTGCAAGAAGAGGGGTAGGCGCTCGTCGGTGGACAGGCGGGCGAGCGCCTGCTGAAGATCAGCGCCGGCCGCGCTGGCAGACTCGAATTCAGCGCCGGTGCCGTATATCTCGGGCATTCGGACGACTGACCACCAGTGGCGGCGGCGCACGGAGCGGCACTGGTTGGCGACGATTCTGAGGAACCATGGACGCGCCGCCTGGCCGTCACGCAGCTGGCCGAAGCTCCGCCAGGCCTTGAACGCGGCGTCCTGTACGGCGTCACGTGCCTCCTCAGGGTCCCTCAGGATCGCCAGGGCAACCCGGTAGGCGGCGTCCAGGTGGATCGCGACGAGGTCGTCAAACGCAGTCGCGGTAGTGAACTCCAGCCTCGGCGCCACGGCAAGATCCTGCACTTGTCTTCGCCCATCCAGACACCGGCGCGCCGTGTTTGGTTTCAACAACTGGTGGGGCTGGCTGGCTCAGGGGGCAGTTAGCTGAGCCGCTGGTTCTCTGCCCCGTCCGGTGGACCCTTGCCGAGGAGCTTGATCGCCTGCTCGATCCGCCTGTCGCTAGTCGTGCGCCCTAGCTGGTGCTACGCGCATGTCGAGTGGGTCGACGTCGCCTCGCTCGAGCTGTCCCTACAGACCTAGCTGGACGCGGCCACCCAGATCTGTGGTCCGCAGTGACAGCGCCATAAACGGCTCGGAGTCTTGGAACGTTGAAACCAAATTCGTGCGGCCGGCGTCTGGACGGGTGACAAGAACTGAGGATCAGCCGCGGACCGACCAAGGAGGACATCAAGTGACACAAAAGCAGCGGTGCGATATGGAGAGGGCAGGCAAAATCGCAGGACTTGCGATTGCAGTGATAAGCGTGCTGGGGCTTGCGATGCCAGTGCAGGCGGAGGAGGGCACCCAGAGCTGGCTGCACCCAATCGCGGGCCAGGGTAAGGGGAGGATTCTGATCGCCCCCACGGCGCAGGAGCACGGCGAGTTCTATGCCCAGGTCGAGGTGGAGGTCGAGGGTGCCCCTGCCAACACGGAGATGAGTGTGACCCGGGCGCTGTTCACTCCAGGATGCATCAGCGTTGTTCAGCCTTGGACGACAGTCGCTACGCTGCAGACGGGTGAGGGGGGCGCGGGTGCGGTCCACTTCGTCCGCGATACCCGGCAAGCCTCCGGCACGACGTTTTACGTGATAACTCGCGTCAGCGGCGGAGGCACCGTGCTGGAGAGCGACTGCATCGCCGTGCTGGTCAAGTGACGTTCGCTCAGGTCAGGCCCGGTCCAGCAGATCTACAACCACGCGGTCGGTGAGCGCTCCTGAGCCACACGCGGCCGGAGGCCCCGCCGGTGCAGCCATCCGGGCTGTCGGCGGGTGCCCGCCGTTCGGCCCAGACCAACGCACGTCCACGCGATGCCACCATTACTCTCGGTCGCACAAGCTTGCGATGTGGCGAGCTTATTGCCAGCAAACCACCCCTCGCACACGAGCTCCGGTCGGCCGGCCTGTGCCCTGACGACGCACGGGCCAGGACCGTGAGGCTCACACCGGTTCACCTGACGTAGAACGCCGTGACTACTTGTGACCTCTCAGCGTTTGGCGGCCGCCCAGTCTGTGGCTCGTTTGGGTGTCGGTCAGAGCAGCCGTACGAGATCTGTGACGACCTCGGCGGCCGGCTCGCTACGGTTGACGAGGCCGACGCCCATGCCCGCATACATTGCCATGTCGCTCGGGTCCCGATCGACGCCACGGTAAGGGGGTACGGTCGCCCTCCACCCTGTCATTTGAGCCGCGGCAACCGACGATCGCAGCACCCTATGGGGCGCGTTCGGCCAACCATCGCTGAACCATTTCGTGAGCACGGTGTCGTCAGCGCCGGAAGCAAGCACCATGCGCACGTACTCAGGGTGCGCCCCGGACTCGGGTGATACCACGAAGCGTGTGCCAACCCGTACAGCGTCCGCCCCGGCTTTGATGACCGAGGCAGTGCGCTCTGCCGTCGCGATCCCGCCGGCCGCGACTACCGGGATGCGCACTGCTGCAAGAACCTGTGCCAGTACTTCATCCAGACCTTGGCTGCCGCGCACGTGGCCACCCGCCTCGGTGCCCTGAGCGATGACGTAGTCGCAGCCAGCCTCCGCTGCGGCCACAGCCTCGGCCGCCGACCCCACCTGCCAGCCCACGAGTGCTCCGGCACCATGCGCCGCCGCTACAACGTCGGCGCGTGGATCTGCGTAAAAGAACTCCGCTAGGCGGCATTGGCCGGCCGCAGCCGCGATGTCCTCGAGTGACGGGGCGAACGGCATCAGGAAGTTGACACCGCATGCACCGGCAGCAGGTTGCGTTCCCGCCGGCACCATGCCCATGCCGCCAGCGGCGGCGACGGCGGCCGCAAGCTCGGTGGTGCCCACCCCGCCCATTGCGGCCAGCTGCACGGGCAAGCTGCAACCCACCAGGTTCGTGAAACGGCTAGTACTCATGTTGATGAAATCCGACCGCGGTCAGGATCGAAGACGGCCAACTGGATGTCGGCACAGGTCGGATTGCACTCACCGTGGGAGTGGAGCTGCTGCACGATCAGAATCGGCTTCGCCGGCGCGTGGTCGTGCAAGACGAGGTGGATGTGGGCGCTCTGCGGCAGGAGCAGCACGGACCAAAACAGAGCGCCGCTTGTGCTCCCAGCGCCGTAGGAACCATCTCCGGTGCCATCAATTGCACGGCCGGTGTCAAAGAGAACAGATTCCTCCACCGCGGGGTTGCCCAGGTCGCTCCGGCCGCATTGATCGGGGTGGCCAACTTACGGTCCAGCGCAGTTCTCGGGGTGGTTGTAGACGACTGTCACTCCGCTTTCACGAGAGGCGTGCGCGCGATGACTTTGCTGGAGGTCGCTGCGGAGCGTTGGGTGCAGATTGCGACCAGCCGACTCGGTTACGGAGCCGGCGTGGAATCATATTTATCGGCGAGTTCTGCACGGATTTCATCACTTGTTTTGCCCTCGGCCAGACCCTTCCCCAGCTCCATGAAGAATCCTTCCAGACCGGCCGGGATGGTTACCAACAGGGCCCTCGATCCTGGTTGAACCTGGAATCCGTGACGTGTGCCCCGCGGCACCCAGACCAGCGAGCCCGTGCCGGCCTCCTTGATTGCGTTACCGATGACGAAATTGAACGTCCCCTCCAGGATGTAGAAGATTTCATCGTGTTCGCGGTGAACATGAGGAGGAGGCACAGCTGGCCCTTTGTACTCGATGATCTCGAATCTCCCACCCGTGTCGGCCGCGGAAGCCCTCAGCGTGCCAATGAACGGCAGGTCACTTCCACGCTCCGGCGGCAGTACATCGGGCGTGCCGTGGGAACCCGACTCACTCATTGCAAAAGTATGCTGCCCGCGCAGTGATGAGCGACATGCCCTTGAGGACCTCGGTGGCCTTTTCGCGGGGCTTTGCTTTAGAGCGCGATTCTTGCGCCGGCGACAATTGTGCTGCGGTTCGCGTTACATAAGCTTCGGCCCACCGCCTCCGCCGGGGCGCCAACCGGGGAAGAGTGCGACAGGGCCGATACAATTCCTGATCCAATCAGATGCGGGCGAAAGAAGGCTCGGCCTTGTTGCAACCCGAAGCTCCCATGTGGTATTCGCGCGCACGCGCGTCCTTACTGGTACGAATGCTCGAGGGATTGGCGCTAGTGGGAAGGATCGGCCGCCAAACTTCCGCACTGCTCCCCGCTTGTAGCTGCCGGAGCATGGGCACGGTCGGCTGCCTCAGAGCCCCGGCCTCGGCGTTGACCTCGTCACGCTGAATAATCCGCGCGGACGCGTCTTTCATGCCGAAACGGACGGCGCGCCGAGGGGCTCCAGTCGCGTACGTCCCAGAAGTCATGATCGGCGGCAAGCCCGACGTGCCAGACAACTGCGGCCGTCTGTAGTCCGTAGACATAAGGAAATAGGGGGCAGGCTGCGGGTGACCTGGCTCAGCGCGCTCGGATTGGCGCTCTCGCAACTGGGGTGGCGATGTTACCGTCAGCGGTTGACCGCAGCGCTACGCGTTGCGCGTTGTGGACAGGATGACGATGAAGGTGATGATTGCAGGCGCGGGTCCGATCGGGTTGGCGACCGCCATGCTGCTCGCGCGCGAGGGCTGGGCGGTCACGGTGATGGAGAAGGACGCGAACGGCCCTCCCGCCGAGCCGCTCGAGGCGTGGGCGAACTGGGAGCGCCCGGGGGTCGCCCAATTCCGCCTGCCGCACTTCATGATGCCGCGGTTCCGGCACCTGCTGGATGCCGAGTTCCCTGAGCTGATCGGTGCCCTCGAGCGGTTCGGCGCGCGCCGGGTCAACCTCACTGAAGGTCTGCCTAGGACGCTGCCCGATCGCTCCCCGAAGTTGGGTGACGAGCGGTTCCAAACGCTGACAGCGCGGCGGCCGGTGCTGGAGGCTGCGTTCGCTGCTATAGCGCAGGACACGCCCGGGATCGAGATCGTCCGGGGTGTCGGCGTGGAGACGCCGGTCGCCGGCGCCTCTGTGCACCCCGGCATCCCTCATGTCGTGGGCGTGCGCACGACCAGAGGTGAGGAGCTCTCCGCGGACCTCGTCATCGATGCCATGGGCCGCCGATCGAAGCTGCCCGAATGGCTGGTCGGGCTGGGCGGCGGTCAGGTCCAGGAGGAGGCGAGCGACGCAGGCTTCGCCTACTACGCCCGGCACTTCCGGGCGCCCGATGGCAGGGTGCCCGAACATCGGGGCCCCATCGCCACGGTTATCGGAACCTTTCACGCGCTCACCATCCTGGGTGACAACGACACGTGGACGGTCGCGCTAGCGCCGATGGCAGGCGACGCACCGCTGAAGGCGCTGCGCCACCGCGAACCATGGGACCGCGTCGCCCGTTCGATCCCTCACGTGGCGCCATGGGCGGCCGGCGAGCCCCTTACTGACGTGATCGTGATGGCGGGTGTCCTCGACCGTTACCGTCGGGTCGCGCCCGGCGGAACGCCGCTCGTCACGGGATTGCTGCCCGTGGGGGACGCTTGGGCGTGCACCAACCCGACCGCCGGGCGAGGTGTTTCCATGGGTCTGCTGCAGGCGATCGCTTTGCGTGATGTGTTGCGGGAATGCGCAGACGACCCGCACGAGACCGGCGTCCGGTTCGACGCCGTCACCGAAGAGATGGTGACCCCCTGGTACCGTGACCAGGTGCGGCGGGACCGCATCCGGGCCGCCGCGATCCAGGCGGCCGTCGAGGGGCGCCCTCCGGACTCTAATCCCGATCCCGCCCGCCAGATGCAGGCGGCAATGTTGGCGGCAGCCAACGTCGACCCCGAAGTCGCCCGGGCCTCGCTGGACGTCCTGGCCTGCCTGGCCCTTCCCTCGGAGGTCATGGCGAGGCCGGGGTTGGCCGAGAAGGTCAGGTCCTTCATCGGAGCGGAAGTCCCGCAGCTTCCCGGCCCGACCCGCGCAGAGCTGCTCAGCCTATTGAACTGAGTCGATTTGGTCTGATCGCTGCCTTCCGCAATGATCCGCGCGATTGGGCGATCTTGGCACAGCCGGAGTCTATTTCCATCCGATTGTTCGACTGCATCCATTTCGTCTCGAATCTCATCTAAGCCATTAGGAGGTGAAGCAAAGATGAGCTTCGCGAAATGGATGTCCAGGCCGCTTGGCCGAGGGCTTCGGGTTGTTGCAGGCATCGCCCTGATCGGCGTCGGTCTCTACGTCCCAGGCTTGTTTGGTGTTGTGATTGCAGTAGTCGGACTAGTTCCGCTGCTGGCCGGAATCCTCAACGTGTGCGTTATTGCACCCTTTCTCGGGGTGTCATTCAACGCACGGCAGCTGCCCGTAAGGGCGTGACGGCCATGCCCGGGCAGGTCATGCGCGACCTGCCTGGGACGCGCCAAGGGCGGATGATGCAGGCAGGTGTGCTGATCGAACAGGAGCTGGTCAACTGCATCGAGTCGCGGCGGGCCAAGCTGACCCGCATGGCAACTTCGATGCTGGATGACCCCGCTGAGGCCGAGGATGTGATCCAGGAAGCGGCGCTCAACGCGCTTAAGTCTGCTGGCAGTTTTCGCGGCGATGCCGACGTCTGCAGCTGGTTCCAGCGGATCTTTCTCAATGGTGCCTACCAGGTACTTAGGAGACGAGCCTCAGCAGCCAACCTCGAGCAGGCGCTCGAGCTTGAGCACCGCTGGCGGGATCCGGACTACACCGTGGATCCATCGGCTGTCGTCGTGGCACTGGAAGATGAGGAGAATCTGCTCAAGGCGATGAAACGGCTGACCGCCGATCAACGCACAGCTGTGGTGCTGCACGATGTGCACGGCTTCAGCGCCCGAGAGATCGCAGACGACCTCGGCCTTCCCCTTCCAACCGTGAAATCGCATTTGCGGCGTGGCCGGCAGGCCCTCGTCAGCCTGCTGGCGGAGACGACATGAGCACACAACCACCTTCTTGTGCTGAAGCGCGCGACCTCGCCTGTGACCTGATCGATGGCGAGCTGACACTTGAGCAGACCCGAAGGCTCGAGGAACACATCGCGACTTGCGAGACATGTCCCAACCTATACCGCTCGCTCGTCGCGCTGACCAAGGCTCTTCGACAGAGCCAGGCCGCGCAATCAGAGTGACGTAATCCAAGACTCTTGCGATCCTGCTGGCAGACGAGCCCGCCTTGTTGACCCAGCCGGATCCAGATGGCGTCACGCTCGCCTATGAATCATCCTTGCGCCTCTCGGCGTTGCTCCATGTCTGAGTCCGGCCGACCACGGATCAGCCAGCCGGAATCAGACGTCGCTGGCAGCGCGCTGTCCGACGATTAAGGAATAGCCGTCACCTGGATCTGCAACTCGGTGAAAGTGACACCACCCATGGAGAGGCCATTCAGTGAGTAATGGCCCGGCGCACCTGGGATCAGCGTGTCGAAGTGCGTGAAAGTCGACGGAAAGACTCCCGGGAAGAGGCCAAAGCAAATGGTTGCGCTGGACGGATTCACCGTAGATGTGCCCCAGCCGAAGAAGTCGGGAAAAGGAGCGAATGTGGTGGGTTCTATCGTCCACTTTGTGAAATCAACTCGCTGTTCGCACGTGACCCTTAAAGATGAGGTATGTACGTACAGCGCGTAGTTGCAGTCGCCTGTGGTACCGGAGGTGGGAAGAGTTCCCGTCCCACCGCCGAAAGCACACCATCCCCAGAAACCGAAGCTGCCGCTTGGGACGGACGCTGTGCCAGCGAAGCCGAGCTGGTAGTTCTCAGCGCCGTAAGCCAGTGCAGGAGTGGCAGCGAGGACTCCAAGCGCTGCCGCGATTAGAAGCCCGACAAGAGATCGCGGAAAGACTCTTTTAACCATCGCCACCTCCCAACCTCTGTGGAGATGGACCCGGTTCACAGCCGGGCCCAGAACTTGCGCGTAGGTGGGTCTACATCGGCACAACCTAGTTGTCAATAGGCTGGTTACGCTGGTCGGCAGCGGCCTCACATTCTTGGTCTGGCTGCTGGCGACTCACTCGTGGCGTGATCAGCGACCCCCGACGGTCGCGATAAGAAGGCGCTGAGGCATCCCCAGGCGGACGTCGGGGCGTCCGCCGAAGTAGGTCCGAATCGCCTGCTCGGGCCCGAAGTGGTCGACCTCCGCAAACCCGCAGCGGCGCACCAGAGTCTCCGCCTCGGCCGGCGTGAAGAAACTGATCCAGGGCTCGCCCATCTCGCCCGTCAGCCGCGACATCCTGCTATCGATCGCACGTTCCTGGTCGTCTAGAGCGGAGGGTGGCAGGTTGTACGTGAGCACGATCCGGCTCGCGCGCGGGCAGGCGGCCACTGCCTCCAAGGTCGCCTCGATCGCCCGCAGAGTGAGATACATCGTGACCCCGATCCACGAGAAAACTGCGGCCGACGCGAAATCGAAGCCAGCCGCCAGCAGCCCGTCCCGGAGCGTCTGCAGCTCGAAGTCGACCGGCGCGAAGACGAGGTTATCGGGCAGTTCAGCGCCGAGCTCTGCGACACGCTGGCGTTTCCAGGCCTGACTGGCAGGATGATCAACCTCGAAGACGCGCAGTCGCTCCAGCAGGTCCGGCCGTCTGTAGGCGAACGAGTCCAGGCCTGCGCCGAGGATGACGTACTGAGCGATCCCGGCGGCTACCGCGCGCTCGACGACGTCCTCCGCGAGGCGGGCCCTGACGCACATCCATCGGCTGAAGCTGAGTAGGTTCCCGGTCGGCATCTCATCGTGGAGTCTCTTGGCGATCGAGACCCCTTCGTCGCCGGCCAGCCCCAGCGCCAGGCGGTCGTCCAGCACCCATGGCGGCGGCTCCTCCCGGTGTAGGGCCCGTGCAGCAGCCGTCATCACCGCGGTTCTGCTCGGACTTCGGGGGATCACCGCCACAGCAGGTCCAAGCCTAACCATCGCCTGTGGTTGCGCCATGGCGGCCTTTGCGGCGTCGCGGTCCTTCGAGGCACCAGGCGATGCCGTGTCACAGCCGTGTCACAGATTCCCGAACAAGGAGGATCCGAAACCGTCGATTCGTGGCGGCGAGACTTTCCCGCCGGGGTGGCTCACAACCGGGATTGTTACCTGACAGCCAAGCCGACAGCCATTCTGTCGGACATGGGCAACCGTCGGCGAACGTCAGTGGACTCCGACTTCCTAGTTTTGATCTTGGGCGAACGTTGCTGGACGTTGGCGGACGTCAGAAACGCGGTCTTCAAAACCGCGGGGAGTGGGGGAGTCTCGCGCGTGTCCTCTTATGTGGCACTTTGAGTGGCGATCGGAATCGCTTGCGGCAATCGATCTGCGCGATTCGGCGCTGGCGTCCGGTCTGGTCTGTAGTACTTCATGTAGTAATCGGCGGCGAAGAACGGCTCAAGTCTGGACGAAAGCGTGAGGTCGACTAGAAGATTCGAACTCAAACCGACCGTTTGACGCAGTTCTGGACGAATCAGCCCAGAGTTCGGGACCGTGAGGCCCCGGATTCAAATCCCGGGCCCCCGACCACCTCCTCGGCGATCTGACTACGTCACAAGCTCGTCGAGCTCATGGTGCATGACCACACTTTCCTGCTCCCTCGGATCGGTGCGGGCACCAACGAACACAGCCGGAATTTCCCCGCGGTTGATGGCCACGTGGGGCACACCGGCTGGGATGTAGAGGTAATCGCCGGCATGAGCGATTTCTCGATGCTCGAGACGGGGGCCCGTGCAGAGTTCAGCTTCCTGGCCGCTGACCATGTAAAACGCGGACTCGTGGGCCTCATGAACATGAGCCTTTGTCCGTGCGCCTGGCGGCAATGTGACAGAGCCAAGCCACAGCCTCTGTGAGCCCACGGTTTCTGCGCTGACGCCCGGTGTGTATCTGGGTCCCTGCTTCCCGACGTAGCTCTCACCTCCGCGGACGACACGCCCAACATTCGTATCTCTCGTGCCCATCTCAGATGTCCTCCAAGTTCAGTCGCTTGCTCGAGTTGTTATCGCCGTCGAGGAAGAGCTGCTGCCAAGCGTCCGCGAGCCATGTTTCAAACCTTTCGCCCGACCAACCTCGGCCCGCTACCAGGAGGCTGTAGAACTCCGGCGAGTTCATCGCCCACAGCACATCGGCGGCGATCTCGTTTGAAATTTCCGGGCGCAACCGTGCGACCTCGGCGAGGTCTTCGATGACCGATCGCATGCTTCCCACGTGGCGTTGTTTAAGCTCAACCACGAGTGAGCGCAGCTCAGCGTCGGTGGGCGCAGCTTCCAGCACGACCTGCCAGATGGGCGCAAGGCGTTCAAGCAGCAGGTGGACCATCCGCGCGAACATCTCCAGCTTGCGGCGCGGGTCGGCTAGCGCGCGGATTTCGGCCACGCCTTCGCGTTCCAATGGTGGGACCGGCTCGTCGGCGCCCGAAAGCGCGGTCTCGATGAGGTACCTGACCAGGCTGGGCTTGCCGCCAACGGAGAGGTAGATTGTCTCAATCGAAACTTCCGCCGCCTCGGCGATCATGGCCATTGTCGTCGCGGCATACCCGTGTTTTAAGAAAAGCCGACGAGCGACCGCCAGGATTCGCCGGCGCGTCTTCCGCGCCGATGCTTGTCTGGCGCTTGCGTCATAGCGTCGTCTGGTTGAAGCCTTGACCGATGCTCTGGCCAGTGCTAGCCTCTCAACATTGACTTGTATGGCATTCTAGTGGAATCGGGAGGAATTGATGAGACTTGGTCATGTCGCCTTAACCGCCAAAGATCCGGCCGCCTTGGCGGGCTTCTACGAGCGCTTCCTCGGGTTGCGCAAAGTGGGCGAGGCCCAGACGGAGCTATCCGGTGCAATGGTCTTCTTGAGCACACAACCCGGTGGGCCGCCCGACCTTCAGGTCATGTCTAACCCGCAGGGAGGCCATGTCGCGTTTAAGGTGGACTCGTTGGCGGAGCTTCGCGAACTCTACGCAGAAGCGCCGCGCGGGGGCGCTAGCGTCGTCATGAGTCTCGACCACGGCCCCACGCTCAGTTTTTACGTGCGCGATCCAGAAGGAAATGCGTGCGAGGTGTACTGGGAGACGGGCCGCCGTTCAGGCGGTGCCAACCGGCCGATCGACTTGATGAAGTCGGAAGAGGAGCTGCTCCAACTGATCCGAGCTTAAGGCGCAGGCGGTTCGTCGAAGGGGTCCTGGCAGCTGGGATCATGGCTCCGGTCTACTGACTCCGCACTGAATACAATTCAAGCCGGGACCTCCGTCTGACCACGGAGAGGCTTCGTGACCACAGAATTTCAGACGCATCGGCTCCTCGTGGGCCGCGAAAAGGCGCTGCGTGAGCTGCGCAGCGCGATCGTCCATGCTGCGGACGGGAATGGATGCCTGTTCGTGATTTCTGGTGAGCCCGGAATCGGGAAAACCAGGTTGGCGCAGCATGCGTCCGCAATGGCCACGGAGAGCGGCATGAGAGCTCTCTGGGCGAACTGCTGGGAGGGCGACGGCGCGCCGGCGTTCTGGCCCTGGATCCAGGTGTTGCGCGCATATGGCACGGGGCGCGACGCGACGACACTTCGCGCCGAACTAGGCGCCGAGGCGGTTGAGGTCGGAATGCTCATCCCAGATCTGATCGAGGGCACCACGAAGACCCGCCTTCGAACGTCGTCGGCCGAATCCCGCTTCCGCCTCTACGCAAGTGTGAGCGCGTTCCTGCTCCGTGTCGCACAGGCCCAAGCCACAGTGCTGGTGCTGGACGACCTGCAGTGGGCGGATGAGCCGTCGCTGCAGCTGCTTCGCTTCCTGGCAGCTGATCTCGGCAAGAGCCAGCTTCTGCTGTTGGGCACCTATCGCGATGTGGAGGTGAATCCGGGGCACCCGCTGCGACGCCTCATCGGCCAGCTCACGGGCTCGGTTTATGAGTTGCGGCTTGAAGGCCTCGTTCAACCAGAGGTGGGTGATCTCATCACGCAGTTGACCGGGTCAGTCGCCACCGAAGCGGATTCGGCGCGGGTCCATCGGCAGACCAACGGCAATCCGTTCTTCGTACGCGAGTTGGTCCGGCTCCAGGCTGACGTGGCTACCCTCGACGGGCGGCTGCCGCAGGGCGTCCGCGAGGTGGTGCGACACCGGCTCGACTCACTGTCCAGGGCGTGCAGGGAGCTCCTGGCCGTGGCTGCGGTCACTGGTCCGGAATTCGAGCCCGAACTGATCGGACTGGTTGCTGGGCAGCCCACCCGGCGCGTTAGCGCTCTGCTGGACGAGGCCAAGGCCGCGCGGCTGGTCGAGCAGGTGCCCGGGTCAGAGCGTCATCGCTTCGTCCACGCGCTGGTGCGCGAGGTCGTGTACGCCGATCTCTCCGCCGGCCGGCGGGAGCGCTTGCACCACCGCACCGGTGATGCCATCCAGCAACGCCATGCCGGCAACCTCGACGGACGCGAGGCGGAGCTGGCCCATCACTATCGTGATGCCGGCGGGCGGGCCAACCTGGAGCGGGCGTTGGACCTGACCGAGGCTGCGGCTCAACGGTCCGTTCGGCTGATGGCCCACGAGGATGCGGCGGCACATGTGCGGCGCGCCTTGGAGTTGGTGGACCTGGTCAACGCCGACGACCAAAGGCTCTGTCTCCTGCTGCTGTCGCTGGCTCGCGCAGAGATGGCGGCAGGCGAGGTCGTGGCCTCTCGCGAGGCCTCGACCCAGGCCGCAGCTCTGGCTCGGCGAATGCACGCGCCGGAACTCCTGGCCCAGGCGGCGCTTGGTCTCCAGGCGGAGTTCACAGCGCAGAGCGTGGACGAGTTGGAGGTCAGCCTCCTTGAGGAGGCGGTGCAGCAGTTGGGGCCCGAACGGCTCGACCTCCGGTCACGCCTCCTCGCTCGGCTCGCCCGTGCTCTGATGTTCTCTCCTTCGACGGAGCGCCGCCGGTCGTTGGCTGAGGAGGCCGAGGGCCTCGCCCGGCAGGTCGGCGAACCAGCGACTCTGGCCGCTGTTCTGTACGAATGCCACCAAGCGGTTTGCGGACTGCCGTCGGACGAACCACATCACCGCCTGGAGATGGCCGACAAATCGATCTGGCTCGCTGAGCAGGCTGGAGACCGTTCCCTTGCTCTGCTTGCACGTGCGCTGCGCCTTGGTGACCTGCTCGAACTTGGCGAGATGGGAGAGTTCAGAGCCGAGACGGCGGCATATGCCGCCGCCGTCGAGAAACTGCGACAGCGACAACTCGCTTGGCTTCCGCTGATGCATCGGGCTACGCTGGCCATGCTCGAGGGACGGTTCGAAGAGGCGGAGGCGCTGGCGACACAGGGCCTGTCGCTCGGTCGCCGCATGCAGCATGCCGGCATCGACAACTTCTATGGCGCGTTATTAGGCTTCAGTCGCATCCTGCAAGGGCGCGGCGCATCCGTGCTGGAAATGATGCAGCAGGCGGTTCGTGCCTTCCCGGCATTTCCCATCTATCGGGCAGGTCTGGCGGCGGCGCTGATCGAGGCGGGACGACGTGAAGAGGGCCGCGGCGAGTTTGAGCGCCTGGCCGCTGGGGACTTCAACGACCTGCCCCGCGACTTCGTGTGGGTAGCCTTCCTGGCTCTGCTGTCGGTGGCCTGTTGCCACCTGCAAGATCGAAGACGTGCGCGCCAACTTCATGAACTGCTTATGCCGATGGTCGGCACCAACGTGCGCGTCACCCGCATTGGAATCGCCTGCGCAGGGTCGGTCGACCACTACCTCGGACTACTCTGCGAGACGCTCGGTGACTGGGACGAGGCGGTCAGTCGCTTCGAAGCGGCGGTTGCCTTCCATCGGCGCATGGCCTCGCCCGTTCTTACAGTTAACAGCAGGTTCCAGCTTGGCCGTGCGCTGACGGCGCGGGGAGCCCCGGGCGACCTGGAGCAGGCCCGAATCGAGCTTGCCGAAGCCGCCGAGGTGGCCGCGGCGCTCGGCGTTCAACTGGGGTTGCCGGACGAAACGCCGCCTGCCACTCGGGTAGTGCTTCGACGAGAGGGCGAGTTCTGGACGTTGCAGCGGGGAGGCCGCGTGTTGCGGCTGCGCGATAGCGTCGGACTTCGACATCTGGCCCGGCTCGTGTCTGAGCCCGGGCGCGAATTCCTTGCACTGGACCTCGGGAGCCCGGGCCGACGCGGCATTCACAAGTCAGGCGACGCTGGTGAGCTCCTTGACGAGCGAGCCAAGGCCGCCTATCGGGATCGCCTGCGCGATCTGGCGGCGGAGATAGATGAGGCTGAGTCGTGGGGCGACCCGGAACGAACCGCGAAGGCACGTCGCGAGGTGGACCTACTGACAGAACAGCTGGCACGCGCGGTCGGCCTCGGCGGCCATGACCGCCGGGCGCTCTCCGACGCCGAGCGGGCTCGGGTGACCGTCACCAAGGCCATCCGCGCAACGGTCCAACGAGTCTCCAGCCTCGACCCTGACCTTGGTACCCACCTTGAGGTCAGCATCCGGACCGGAACGTTCTGCGCCTATCGCCCCGATCCCGGATCGCCGATCACCTGGACCGTTGGCTGACACTGTTCTGAGAACGCTCGTCACGATGTGAGTCCAAATCTCACGCCTCCTGGTCGAGACCGCATCACAGGAGGAAATCGTGAGCAATACAGCCAGCGAGTCGCCGAGCCTCGAGAGACGCGACCTTCGGTCGGTAACCCGGAGCGGTCCGCGCGAAGACTTACGCCGATTTCTTGACGCCAGCACAGAACCGCTTCGGCCTGAACAGTTCGCGACGCTGCTTGGCGTCTCCGAACGCTTCGTCGCTTACATGCTCATGGACGCAGTCAGATCTGGGCGGGTCGCGAAGCTCGCCGACGGGCGCTACGAAAGCCAGATGAGCCAATGCGGAGCCGAGCTTGCAGACCTCTTCCAGTTCGTGCTGGAGTGCGAGGCCAACTGGCGTCGCTGCGACCGATTCTGACTTTGATGGCGACTGACAAGGGAGTGCTTCATAAGGTGCCGGCGGCAATTGGGGTCGGTGTCCGGCGCCGTGTCACGTCCGTGTCACAAGCTCGCGGAACCAGGAGAACACAGGAAGGCGCAAAAAGACACGACCAGCTCGACGCTCGGGACTTCCATACAGCTGCGTCAGAGCGGGAAGGAGTGTTATGGCAGGACTCACGCTCTCAATCAAATGTCACCGTATCGACGGCGCGTCTCCTATTTGCCCGCTGGACCGCCCACGCGATGACTCGAAAGGGGCTGGCGCTCGGCGTTGCGATCCAGGAGCTGAGTCGACGTCGAAGCCGGCGTACTGCTCACGGCTGTCGAATGGCTCGCTCGGATGTCGGAAACCGTCTGCCAGCTCAAAACCGCCATCGCGAGAGCGATTAGGATCGCTCCCGCCCACGCCGTGGGCCGGGTCGTCGCACGGCGAATTTGCTGCCTGAATTCCGTTCGTAGCGCTTCCATCGTGTGTCCTCCTCATCGGTCGTCCGCCGCTCAGCGGATGTGAGGCCACCGTAGGAAGCGCGCGGGGTTGTCCATAAGGCGGAAAACACCTAAACCCGATCCGGCCAGGTACCTAAATCGAGTACCTAGGCTGGCTGGGAACACTTCGGTTTCTGCGGTAGTGTCATGACGCCGTGGCGGGACTGCCTCAAGGCACGATCACTTTCATGCTCACCGACCTGCAAGGGTCGACGCAGGCTTGGGAGAAACAGCCGAAAGCGATGCGAAGCGCAATGGCCCGCCACGACGCGATCTTGGCCAGTGCGGTGGGCGATCACGCAGGCGCGCTGGTGGAAGCCGGACGTGAAGGCGACAGCGTGCTGGCGGTGTTCAGGACAGCTGCAGTCGCGGCCGCATGTGCGCTCGAGGTCCAGAAGAACTTCGCCAGCGAGTCTTGGCCAGAAGGCCTGGAGCTGAATGTCCGTATTGCCCTGCATACCGGCGAGGCGCAACTCCGAGAAGGACACTACTTTGGTCCGGCGCTGAACCGCTGCGCGAGGCTGTTGGCAACCTGTCATCCCGGCCAGGTCCTGCTGACCAAGGCCACCGAGTCGATGCTGGCCGACGAGCTGCCGCCTGGCGCCGAGCTACAAGACCTCGGACTTCATCGCCTCAAGGACCTCGCCAGGCCGGAGCAGGTTTTCCAGCTCAATGAAGTGGCGGGTTCGATCGTGTTTCCACCGATCCGCTCGCTCATTCACCAGCAGACCAACCTTCCGCACTACCTGGACACATTCGTCGGGCGGAGCGCCGAACTCTCGGAGCTCAAAGCTCTGCTGGCCAAATCGCGGATGGTCACACTGACCGGAGCCGGTGGCTCGGGCAAGACCAGGCTGGCGGCTGAGCTGGGGCGGTCATGTCTCGACGTCTGGCCAGGAGGAGTCTGGTGGGTGGACCTGGCTTCAGTCGAAGATCCGGTCCAGGTGCCAGGTGCCGTGGTGGAAGCTCTACAGCTTCCTAGGCAAGGCTCGGCGCAGGAGGTGGTCTGCGCATGGCTGGCTGCCCGGAAAGCTGTCCTGGTCCTTGACGACTGCGAACACGTCGTTGCGGCGTGCGCGGAGTTCTCCCAGGCAATCCTCGTGCGTTGCCCTGAGCTCACTATTATCGTCACCAGCCGAGAGGCGTTGGGCGTGCATGGTGAGGTCCGCCGGCCGGTCCTGGCGATGTCGGTCATCGACGCGCTGCAACTGTTTGAGGCTCGGGCACGACTGGTCGTGCCCAACTACGCAATCACGGCGTCCAACCGTGCGACCGTCACCCAGATCTGCGAACGCGTCGACGGTATGCCGTTGGCGATTGAGCTGGCCGCCGCCCGTCTCGACACGCTGACCGACCAAGAGGTCCTGACCCAGCTGTCCGACCGCTTTCGATTGCTGAAGGCGGGAACTCGAACCGCCCCTGAGCGGCAGCAGACGATGATGGCGACGATCGACTGGAGCTACAGGCTTCTCAGTGAAGACGAGGCCCTGCTCTTCCGCCGTCTGTCCGTATTTCGGGGCGGATTCACGCTCGAGAGCGCTCAGGCCATATGCGGCGAGGGAAGTGCCGAGAGCTTGCTCGACCCCCTCACCGGACTCGTTCGCAAGTCAATGGTGCTAGCCGAGCGATCGGAGGGCTCCCACAGCCGCTACCGACTGCTCGAGTCCCAGCTCGCCTTTGCCGAGGACCGGCTGCAGGAGAGTGGCGAGCTCGAGCCCTCCAGGCATCGCCACTACGAATACTTCAAGGAAGCGGTGGCGGCCCGGACGTTTTGGCGGACGGGCAGTCGCTGGGGGATCCAGAATTTCGAGTGGGCGGACTGGATGGCTCTGGAGTCGGGCAATGTGTGGGCTGCTCTGGCGTGGGCACGCAACAATGCCGACGATCTGGGGCTCGGCCTGGCCGGGGATTTCGTGCCCCACGACATTACGCGGAACCGAATGCTATTGACGGACCTGCTGGCGCACTCACCCGCGCAGGGAGAGGTTCGGGTCAAAGCTTTGATCCGCGCCGCAATTCATGAAGCCTGGCAAGGCGACTCTGGGGCAGCTCTTGAGGTCGGTGAAACCGCTGTTGCACTGGCGCGCGAATTAGGAAACCCACGCCTGCTTTCGGTGGCGCTCAACCGGCTGGGAATGATGCACCGGGTCCGCGGCGAACTTGACGCCGCGTCAGAGCTCTACACGGAGGCCATCGCAATTGTCAAAGCCTCAACCAGGCCACCCCATTGGCCCTTACTCAGGATGTCCGAGGGATACCTGGCAATTGACACGGGTGATTACACTGGCGCCTCAGCCATCCTGGCCGAGGTGGTGGCGACGGCCAGGGAGGAAGGTGCGTATTGGATCGAGGCCGCTGCTCTCGACGGCCTCGCGCGTGCTCATTTTGGCATGAATGACCGGCACACGGCTGCCGCAAGCTGGAAGGAGGCCCTGTCGATCTGCCGCCGCGCTGGCGGACCCTTCGGCGTCCTCGGTTGCCTTGGGAGCCTGGGGATCCTGGCGAGCACTCGGGGCGATGACCCCCGTGCGCTGCGTCTCGCGGCAAGCGCCAGCCGCATGTCGGGTGAGTGGTTGATGCGCTTCGAGCCGTGGGTCGGCGTACGGATCGAGGCCGCAGAACGGCTGGCGAGATCGAGGCTGGGCCCGGTCAAAAGCGAACGAGCTTGGCACGAAGGGTGGGCCATGACCTTCGACCAGGCGATCGACTACGCAATTGGTGACGGCAAACCCGAAACCGCAGCCGATGCCGGCCCACTCAGCCAGCGGGAGCGAGAGGTGGCGAAGTTGGTTGCCGCCGGCTTGACCAACCGTCAGATCGCAAAGCGGCTATTCATTTCAGAACGCACTGCGGAAGGTCACCTCGAGCACATCCGCAGCAAGCTTGGTGTGCGCTCACGCACCGAGATCGCAACCTGGGCGTTAGAGCGTGGCCTCGCTAAATCAGACCCGAAGTTGAACTGATTGCGTTGTGGCCATGGTCGGTTCGGTCCTAGCCGCCGACGAGCCTGTCCATAGTGCGCCGCACTAGGCAATTCGTGGGCTGTGGCATACGATGCCAGTTGGGCTGGTCTCCCTCGATTGTCTTGATCCGGTCGCATGGCTGCCGGATCACGCGCTCTCCCGCAGACGGGCAGTTACTATCCGCCACAGAAGGACACAACGGTCGCGCGGTTTGAGTTCAGGCTGACCCACAGGACGCCACCGGACACGGCAGGAAACAGGAGGGCACACTGGTGCAGCGGTTCGCGACCGTGCGTCCGAGTGAGACGTCCTGACAGCCAAGTTGACAGCCATTCTGTTGGACATTGGCGGTCATCAGCGAAGGTCACGGACCCTAGTTGTTGATTGTTCATCTTGCGCGGACAGCGCTGGACGTTAGCGGACGTCAGAAACGGGGTCTTCAAAACCGTGGGGAGCTGGGAAGGCCTCGCGCGCGTCTTCATATGTGCGTGGCCGCTGGATATGTGTGTGGCCGCTGGGCATTGGTCGGGCGATCGACGGTTGGCCAAAGGCAGCCGCCGATTCGCGGGCGGTGGCTTGTAGTACTTCATGTAGTAATTCGGCCGAAAATTGAGCCATTTCTGGACGAGCAGAGAGGCGGGATTAGAAATTTCGAAGTGAAAACCGCAGAAATCGGCGCGGTTGGACGGAACATCGTCTGATTGGGGACCGTGAGGCCCCGGGTTCAAATCCCGGGCCCCCGACCAGATTTGAATTTAGAATCGTCAAGTGCCGCTATACAGCGCGCGCCCGGAGGTCACGGGGGTCACAGGGAGATCACAGATTCTCGGAAACTTCCGTGCCGGCAGCCCATTAGAGGCGGTTCCTGGCCCTCTTCTGAACTCGAGTAGCGTCGTCAGGCGGCCGATATATCAGCAGACGCACGGCCCTTGGACCGTGCGTCGCTACTGTTTGAAAATCCAACCTTCGAGCCGGCTGGGTCGTGATCG
>DASYZS010000011.1:0-7100 GCA_035945895.1 Candidatus Dormiibacterota bacterium
CGACGATTACGACCCGCGGTCGTCGCCGAGCCATTCGCTCCGCTGGTTGAAGGTCGGCGTAGGGAGTTGCGGGTCCGGTTTTCTGTACTGCAGGGTCCGGCAGAATGCTTAACCTCCCCCGGTTTCTATGGTAACTCCGCCCTTCAATGCGCCGGGCTCGCGAGGCGCAGTTCGTTGCTCGAGGAGCGCTCGGGTGAAAGCGTCGACAGTACCTGCTCCACACCGCGAAGGCCGACCGAGATGAAAGGTCAACAGCCAGGATCCGCTGATCTTCGCTAACGGTTGTCAACGCGACCAAAGGCGCGGAACTTGGCGGGGATGGATCGGAATCGAACCCACCAACGACGCCTCAACAGCGCCCCGCAAACGGTTTTGAAGACCGCGCTTCTGACATCCGCCAATGTGCAGCGACATCCGCGCAAGATGAAGAGTCAACAGCTAGGATCCGCCGACGCTCGCCGAGAATTGCCAATGTCCGACAGAATGGCTGCAGCTCGGCTGTCAGGATGTTCCCGGCGGTCTTTCAGCCCGGGGGTGTACCGCGCCTGTGAAGCGCACGAGTGATCGAGATCGTCGCCCTAAATCTCCACTTCCCTGCCACGATTGGCGGGTTCTCAGAACAAAGTCACAGCCCGGTGTAGCCCGGCGCCCACGCCACCTGAGGTTCCTTGAATCCTGCATGCAACCGATGAAGTGAACGTACAGCCCTTCTACGAGCCGCTGTCTGGTCGTGACGCGTGGTTCTTGTACGCGGAGCGCCCGCAGACCCCGCTCGACCTCGGCACTGTATACGTGTTCGAAGGCGAATCGCAGCTACCCGGCGGCCGTGGCGCGCTAGGTGTCGAGGAGACGATCAAGGAGCGGATACATCTGGTCCCTCGTTACCGGCAGCGTATCCACCGCGTACCTCTGAACCTCGCCCATCCCGTTTGGGTCGACGATCCCGATTTCGACCTCGGCGCCCACGTACGACGGGAAGTCCTCGCCCCTCCCGGCGACGGCGCATCTCTTCGGAAGCTCGTAATGCGGATTCTCGCGCGGCCACTCGACATGCGACGGCCACTGTGGGAGGTCACCATCGTGACGGGCTTGCGAGGAGGTCGAATCGTGATCGTCAATCGCGCCCATCACGCGATGGTCGACGGCGTGTCGAGCGTTGACATCCTCACACTCCTGCTGGACACCAGCCCTGAGGGCTATACGCCCGATCCGCCAGCTGCAAGCTGGCGGCCGCGACCCGGGCCTTCCAACTGGCAGCTGATCCGCCCCATGCTCTGGAACTTCGGTCCTTCGGCTAAATCCGAACGCACGAGGGTACCGGCGATATGGAACACAACCCGCCTACCGTGGACGGGCCTACTCAACGTCGGCCGCAAGATCGTCACGCCGCGACCCGACCTCTTCTTTAACCGCAAGATTGGGCCCCAGCGCACTGGTCGTGGTTTGAAGGTGCCGCTGTCAACCTTCAAGGCGCTGAAGGAACGATTCGGCTGCACGGTGAACGACGCCGTTCTCGCAGTAGTGTCGGAAGGCCTGCATCGGTGGTTCAAGAGTCGCGGCGAGGAAGTGCCCGAGAGGGTTCGGGTCTTTTGTCCGGTGAGTGTGCGCGGAGACAACACGCGCGGCCGGATCGGGAATCAGATCAGCGGCATGGTCCTCGAGCTGCCGACGGCCGACCTCACTATGGACGAGCGCCTTCGACGCATCAAAGTCACAACCGGCGACCTCAAGCGCACGCGTCAGGCCGTTGCGGCCGACAAGCTCGCGAGTCTCGCGGATTGGGCGCCCCCGACTCTCCTCGTGCTCGCCGGCCGGCTCATGTCGAATCCGCAAGCGGGCGCGAACATCAACGTCACCAATATCCCCGGGCCGCAGTTTCCGTTGTACTCGGGCGGCGCGCAGCTCCTTGAAGTATGGCCGTTCGCGCCTCTGTACCCATCGATGGGGCTCGGGGTCGCGATCGTGTCCTACAACGGCGATGCGTACTTCGGCTTGACCGCCGACCCGGGAATCGTTCCCGACGTCGAAGAGTTCACCGGACAGCTGCGCGAAGCCGCAGCCGAATGCGCAGCGCTCGCAACTCGCTCAGCGTAGTACTGATCGCATTTTGCGGGCTACCCGCAGCCGGACGCCGAGAACCTGGCTGTCATGTTGGCTGTCATGGCCGTGAGGCGCAGGATGACGAGTCAGCAGCCAGGATCCGCTGACGTTCGCTGACGGTCGCCAATGTCCAACAGAATGGCTGTCAGCTTGGCTCTCAGAACGTCTGCCGCGTATCCAGACCAGCCACGAACGCGACCCATCCCATCTCACAATATTGGCACGAGTTCGCAACCATTTCTGCTACGATGCTTACACCGACGCTCCCCGGCTCCTTTCAGCCCTTCGGGCAAGGGGCACACAGGAACGCCTGGCATGTAATGCCGGCCACGCTGACCCGAAGGCAAGGAGCTAGTCATGTATCTACGCGTAACGCGAGTTCAGAGTCCGCCCGACGCGATCGCGAAGGGCATCGCTTATTTCCAGGAGAAGGTCGTGCCCGCGGCCAAGGAGACAGCCGGTAACGCCGGCGCAGTCCTCCTGGTGGATCACAAGACCGGCGCAGCTGTCGGAATCACGCTGTGGGAAACCGCTCAGGCGCTGGGGGCCAGCGAGCAGATGGGCATAACCACCCGCACCCAGTCGGCTGCGGCGATGGGTGGGTCGATCGTCAACGTCGAGCGGTTCGAGCAGGTGATCCAGGAGCGGACACAACCGACCAAGGCGGGCACATTCGTCAGGCTCAACACTGTGGTCGGAGCCCCGGAGAAGCTCGACAACGCGATCAAGTTCGTTCAGAAGCAGGTGCTGCCGGAGCTGAAAGCCCAGAAGGGCTTCCGTGGCCTGATCATGAATGTCGACCGGATGACGGGCCGAAGCACCGTGTCCACGATTTGGGACACGTTGGGCGACCTCGAGGCAAGTGAGGCGAAAGTGAGTGGCCTACGCCGCGACGCAGCGAACGCAGCTGGGGCCGCTGACGTCAAGGTCGAGATCTTCGAGACGGCGTTCGCCGAGATCAAGCAGCCCGCAACGGTCTAAACCGTAAGTCAGGGATGGGCCGCTACCTTTTGATCGCTGAAGGTTGCGGCCCTCTCCGCACGCAGATTGGAGTAACCGTGCCAGAACATCGCCACTGAACTGCGGACACCAACGTGGGCCGTTCGACGCCTGCGCCCCACTACCGGCGGTTGAGCTCACGATAGCCGACAGGTATCGAGACCTTCGTCGCGCGGTCAGCTTCTTCTCGCACAGGTAACCGGACGCGGGCGAGACGCCGGACTACAGACGATTTAGAAAACCGTCTGCGATCTTGGCTGTCATGTTGGCTGTCAAACGGCTCTCAGAGGCGGCGAAAGTGGCGGGGATGGGATGGGAATCGAACCAGCCCAGGGCGCCTCAACAGCGCCCCGCAGACGGTTTTGAAGACCGCGTTTCTGACATCCGCTGACGTCCGCCGATGTGCGCGCAAGATGAAGAATCAACAGCCTGCATCCGCTGACATCCATTGACAGTTCCCAATGTCCGACAGAATGGCTGTCAACCTGGCTGTCAAGAGTTCCTTAGCGGCTTCACAGTTTGCGGTCGCGAGGTCGCGGGACCTAAATACGGCTCTTCCAACCTCTAAACGCGCGGCTCGACTTCGAGCTCGCGCGGCATGGACTCGCCAGCAAGGCAGAGGATTGTCGAGTCTCTGAAGAACGCCCCGTTAGCGGCAGCCGGTCGGGCGACTCAGGACAGCGCTGGCGTCCCTCACGTGCACGATCGGATCAAGCGCTCCGACTTGGCCCATGCGCGTCTCAACCTGTCATGTGACAGCAAAGTCGTAGTCGGGATCACATGAGGAAGTCTCAGTCGGGGGCGGGAAGATCGCGCCGAGGAAATACGTAAAGCGCGTAGGCGAGTGGTATCACGATCGCCAGCCCCAACACCATCAAATCGAAACCTGACAGGGTGCCAGCTAGTATGTCGGCGGCCTGGAAGTGGTGGAACAGCGAGTACGGCTGCCAAGCCTTGGCTTGGTCCCAAAAGCCACCCAGGATCTCGAAGAAGTAGTTGACGATCAGAAAACCTAAGGTCCAAGAGATCGCCGGTCCGTTTCGGTTGCTCGTCGCTGAGGCAGCCAGCGCAAACGACGCGAAGGCTCCATAGAGCAGCGCGGACCAGAGCCAAACGATGAGCAGCTCGCGGATTGGCACCTGATCGCGCAGCCCTTCGACTGAGGACCCGGCCAGGATGCCGACCACCATCGCCAGCAGCACTAGCAGGAGCATGCTGGCGACCGCGAGGGCGACGGTGACCACTAGCGTCGAGCGCTTGATGGGTCGGGCTAAAAGCATCTCCAGAGTCCCGCGCTGCCGCTGGCCGGCAAGCGCGGGAATCGTAATGGCAAGCGCGATTGTGGAGACAAGCGCGACCAGTAAGGGGTGTTCGAACATCACGGTGATCACGCCAGGAAACGTGTTCAGCGTTCCCGATCCGAAGTTCGCAAGGTTGGGTGGTAGTGACTGCTGCAATTTGCTGATAACCGACTTGTCGATCACGGGCGCAAGGAAGCCCCAGACCAGGCAACCTCCGGCGACGGCTGCGACCTTGATCCAGTTGCGGCGCCACATGTGCAGGAAGTAATTGACGTTCACGCCTCTCCCTCGCCATACAGCTCGAGGAACACATCTTCCAAGCGCGCTTGCTCGATCGTCAGATCGCGAACTGGCAGGGTTGCAAGATGCTGCAGTAGCGGGCGGACATCGCCCGCTAACCGGCAGGTGACCGTACCTCGGTCGACGAACACGTTCGTCACGCCTGGAATGGAGCTCAAGTCCGGTGGTATGCCATCGAAGCGGACTTCCACATGGCGCTGGCGCTTGGCGACCAATGTTGAGATGTGCTCGACGGTCACAAGTGAGCCCTGGCGGACGATGGCGACGCGATCGCAGACGCGCTCGACCTCGGAGATGATGTGGGATGAGAAGAAGATCGTCTTCCCCTCCTGGCGCAAGTCTTCCAGCATCCCGTAGAAGCTGTGCTGCACGAGAGGGTCGAGACCCTCGGTGGGTTCATCCATGATGATGACCTCGGGGTCGTGCTGAAGAGCCTGGACAACGCCCAACTTGCGGCGGGTCCCCTTCGAGTAATCTCGCACCTTTCGACGAAGCGTGGCCTCATCCAGCCGCACCCGTTCGCAAATCTCGCCTCGTCGTGAAGGCGTCGCTCCGGCCACACCGGCCAGGTCATCGAGCGCCTGTACTCCGGTGACTACCTCTTCGAACACCGCGTAGCTGGGGAGGTAGCCGACGCGCCGGAGGATCGCTATGTGCTGCTTCTGAATGTCGAGCCCCAGGATCGCCGCTCGCCCCGTGGTGGGCCGGAGGTAGCCCAGCAGCAGCCTGATCGTCGTCGACTTGCCGGCGCCGTTGGGGCCGAGAAAGCCGAAGATCTCACCGCGGTTGACGCTTAGGGTGAGATCTATGAGGGCCCGGATTGAGCCGTACTGCTTGCCCAGCTTCTCGGTGACGATTGCGGGACCGTCCAATCCGGCCATCAGCATCCATCGAACCACGGCCGGCAGGCACGTGTCAGCACGAGGTTTCGCTTCGGCCACTGCTGTGCCCGGATGTTTCCCGCGAATCCGCCAGTTCTGTTGCTGGGCGCTTCTCTCTTCTACTCGCTGGTACGCGTCTTGCTGGTCGTGTTGACGACAAGCGACTTCGACCAGGCCAAACTGCAGGCCGAAGGGCTGGCCCGTAGACGCCAAGAGAGGCGGTCTTCATGAGGTCGTCGAGGCCGAGCCCGTCTCCGGATCCATTTCCGCGCGGATGACCTCCCGAACGTGTCGGGCGATCACCGGAATTCGCTACCTCTTCCAGGTACGGCCGGTGCTCGCCTGGGGCGGACCGAAGCGCGACCCAGGTCATTTCAGGGGAGACTTGGTTTTCCTACCAGCCGACCATCACGCCGCGACCCAACCTCTTCTTCAACCGCAAGATCGGGCCACAGCGCACTGGTCGTGGGTTGAAGTGCCGCTTCAAGGCCCTGAATGAACGATTCCGCTGCACGGTCAACGTCGCCCTGCTCGCGGTGGTGCCGGAAGGCCTGTACCGGTGGTTCAAGAGTCGCGGCGACGAAGTGCCCGAGAAGGTTCGGGTCTTTTGCCCGGTGAGCGTGCGCGGAGACGACGCGCGCGGCCGGATCGGCAATCAGATTCAGCGACATGGTCCTAGAGCTACCGACGGGCGACCTACCAATGGGCGATCGCACGGAGGCGCTTCAACCGAACATCGCGAGCGCGTCGCTCATGGTGTTGATTAGTGTGTGGCTCAACCATCCCGGCAGGATGCTCCCCGACCGGTGACGCAGCCAGCCCAATAGGTAACCGCCAGCAAACTGGAACAGCAATGCGGGCCAGAGTCGAAGGCTAATGACCAGCAATAGGAGGTGTGGGATGAGAAAGCAGGCGGCTTGCACGAGATTGCCGAGCCGGAAGCCGAACCGTTCCATGAGCCAGCCACCGAGCAGTCCGCGGAAGAAGACCTCCTCGCCGAGCGCGTTGAAGATTGCTTCCCAGATGAATGCCAGCGCGACCGTGCCCGCGCTCAGGCCGAGACGAGCGTAGACGTGCTGGTCGGTCCCGGGCGGCGGGTGCAGGAGGACTGTAGGATCGAGCAGCAGGAAGATTGCGATCGTCGCGGCCCCGATGCCGATCGCGATCGCAACGCCCCACACGTACCAGCTCCAACCGCAGAGTTGCCAGCCGAGGATCGCGGAGATGCGACTCCACGAACGTCCGCGGCTCTGCATCACGGCGAGCGTCACAAACGACGGCACGAGCCATACGATCAGCAGCGGATTGACGTTGAGGCTTATGTCGCGTAAGTATCAGCGACAAAGCCGAGCAACTACCGAAGGCTGTCGCCGACGACACCGCCCGGATCGGCAATCCTGTCGCCGGAGGTCATCGCCTGCTCAAGTGCTGCGCTGCATGCCGCGCCCGACACATTTTCGAACCTCCAAAGGTGCACACCGTTAAGACAACCGTCTGCGGCCTTGGCTGTCATCTTGGC
>DASYZS010000012.1:0-4206 GCA_035945895.1 Candidatus Dormiibacterota bacterium
CTTGTTCTTCGCCGACTTCTACAACAAGCGCAACTCGAACGGCACGTACACCAACCTGGTCAACGGCGCGTACGCGTCGGCGTTTTGCCTCGACTTTCCATCGCCATCCGACGTCGCCTATTACGACGCGCTCGGGCCCTCTTACACGCAGGCGTCGAGCTTTTTCGGGCCGTGGTTCCAGTACGGCAACCTGCAGTGCGGCGTTTGGCCCGCTCATCTCAAAGGCACGCACACGCCGCTGCCGATCCAGGACACGCCGCCGATCCTGCTCGTCGGCGGCACCAACGACCCTGCGACGCCCTACGCGGACGCGCAGTCGGTGAACCGACAGATCAGCGGCTCGGTGTTACTGACCAGGCAGGGGAACGGGCACACGTCGTATGGCTCCAGCCCGTGCTCGCACACCGCAACCGACACCTATCTCATCGACCTGACGCTGCCGGCCGCCGGGACCGTGTGTAGCGGCTAGTTTCAGGCGACAGGCGCCGCGGCCGGCGCCTTTGTCTTCGCGAAGATCAGCTGACCGTCCTTGGCGTCGACTTCCACGACATCGCCATCGCTGAACTTGCCTTCCAGCAAGCGCATCGCGAGCGGGTCCTGAACCATGCGCTGGATAGCTCGCTTCAACGGACGCGCGCCGTAGACGGGATCCCATCCGTGCTCGATCAGGAGGTGCTTGGCCGCTTCGGTGACGGCCAGGGTGATCTTGCGTTCCTCGAGCCGCTTGCGCAGCCGCGCGAGCTGGATGTCGACGATCGACCCGAGCTGCTCCTGGGTCAGCGACCTGAAGACGATGATGTCGTCGACGCGGTTGAGAAACTCGGGACGGAAGTGATCGCGCAGGACAGCGAGCACCGCGTCGCGCACCTCGTCGAACGGCCGGTTCGCCATCTCCTGGATGAGCTGGCCGCCGAGGTTCGAGGTCATGATCAAGACGGTGTTGCGGAAGTCGACGGTCCGGCCCTGGCCGTCGGTCAGGCGACCGTCATCGAGGATCTGCAGCAGGACGTTGAAAACGTCGGGGTGCGCCTTCTCGATCTCGTCGAACAGAACGACTGAGTAGGGACGCCGGCGCACAGCTTCAGTGAGCTGTCCGCCCTCGTCGTAACCCACGTAGCCGGGCGGCGCGCCGAGCATGCGCGCGACCGTGTGCTTCTCCTGGTACTCGGACATGTCGAGCCGGATCAACGCCTGCTCGTCGTCGAACAGGAATTCCGCGAGCGCTCGCGCTAGCTCGGTCTTGCCGACTCCAGTCGGACCAAGAAAGATGAATGAGCCGACCGGCCGATTCGGATCAGCCAGGCCGGATCGCGAGCGGCGAACCGCATTGGCAACCGCGCTGACAGCCTCGTCCTGTCCGATCACCCGGTCGTGCAAGCGCTCCTCCATCTTGATGAGCTTGGCGACCTCGCCCTCCATCAGCTTGGAGACGGGGATGCCCGTCCACTTGGCCACGATCTGCGCGATGTCCTCCTCGCTCACCTCTTCCTTCAAAAGCGGGTGGTCGCCCTGAAGCTTCGACAGCCGCGTGTTCAGCTCGTTCAGCTGCTTTTCGATCTCGACGACCTTGCCGTAGCGAAGCTCAGCCGCCTTCGCGAAATCGGCTGCGCGCTCCGCCCTCTCCGCCTCGCCGCGGACTTCTTCGAGCCTGGCCTTGTGCGCGCGGATCTTGGCGATGACCTCTTTCTCCTGGTCCCAGCGAGTCCGCAGCGCCGTGCGCTTTTCTGCCAGCTCCGCGAGCTGCTTCTCGATCCCGGACAGGCGGTCCTTGGACGCGCGGTCGTTCTCCTTCTTCAGCGCCTGGCGCTCGATCTCGAGCTGGCGAATCTGCCGCTCGAGCTCGTCGAGCTCGGCAGGCATGGAGTCGATCTCCGTGCGCAGACGGGCCGCCGCCTCGTCGATGAGGTCGATTGCCTTGTCGGGAAGAAAGCGGTCGGTGATGTAGCGGTTCGAGAGCACGGCGGCCGCCACGATGGCCGCGTCCTTGATCCGGACGCCGTGGTGAACCTCGTACCTCTCGCGCAGTCCGCGAAGGATGCTGATCGTGTCTTCGACGGTTGGCTGGTCGACGAACACGGGCTGGAAACGCCGCTCGAGGGCCGCGTCCTTCTCGATGTGCTTGCGGTACTCGTCGAGGGTCGTCGCACCGATGGCCCGCAGCTCTCCGCGCGCCAGCGCGGGCTTGAGCAGGTTGGCCGCGTCGATGGCACCCTCTGCAGCCCCGGCGCCGACCAGCGTGTGCAGCTCATCGATGAACAGGACGACCTGGCCGTCGGAGCTTTCGATCTCCTTGAGCACGGCCTTCAACCGGTCTTCGAACTCGCCACGGAACTTGGTGCCGGCGACTAGAGCGCCCAGGTCCAGGGCGATCACGCGCTTGCCCTTGAGGCCCTCGGGCACATCACCCTGGGCGATGCGCTGCGCGAGCCCCTCCGCGATGGCGGTCTTCCCCACCCCTGGCTCACCGATCAGGACCGGGTTGTTCTTGGTCCGGCGGGAAAGGACCTGGATGACGCGACGGATCTCCTCATCGCGACCGATAACCGGGTCGAGCTTGCCCTCCCTGGCCAGCTTGGTCAGGTCGCGTCCGTATTTGTCGAGGGCCTGGTACTTGGACTCGGGGTTCTGGTCGGTGACGCGCTGATTGCCGCGGACCTGGCGAAGAGCGCGGAGCACCGCATCGTGCGTGACGCCGGCGTCCTTCAGGATCTTTGTGCTTGCCAGCGCCAGCAGCAAGTGCTCGGTCGAGATGTACTCGTCCTTCAGACGTTCCGCTTCCTTCTCGGCCTCGTCGAGGCTCTTGCTCAAGGCGTCGCCCAGGTAGGGCTGGCCGCCACCGCTGACCTTGGGCAAGCGCTCGATTGCCGACATGAGCGCGGGTTCCAGAGCCTGCACCGAAGCACCGGTGCGCTCGAGAAGCGCGCGGGCCACGCCTTCTTCCTGGCCGACCAGCGCCAGCAGGAGGTGATCCGGCTCCACCGCCTGGTTGCCGGTTCGGCGTGCCAGCTCGGCAGCTTCCTGCAGAGCCTCCTGGGCCTTTTCCGTGAATCGATCGAGTCTCACGATGTGAGTTTTCCCAAGCGTCTTCGGGGACCAAACGGATTGTCGGTATTTTTGCGCCATGCCTGAGCTACCCGAGCTGGAAGCGCTGCGGATCCGGATTGCGCCCCGGGTCGACGGCAAGCTGATCACCGCCGCCTCGGTCAACCCGAAGAAGGGCCATCTGTTGCGCTATCCGGTGGACAACTTCGCCCTCGAGCTGCCGGCGCGGCGGATAACGTCGCTCACCCGGCGAGGCAAGCACATGGTCTTCGCCACCGAGCTCGGGGGCGGCGGTTCACCCCGCTGGCTGGTCGTCAATCCCATGCTCGGAGGTCGGTTTCAAGTCGCCGGGCCGAACGACCCGGTGCCGGCCACCGAGGTGTTCACACTGCGCGTCGAGGGCAAGGTCGAGGTTCGCTACCTCGATTTCCGGGACATGGGGCGCATCTACTGGGTCGGCGACCTGTCGCGGGAGGTTCCGGCGTGGGACGGTCAGGGGCCCGAGGCGGATTCCGTGGCTTCGATGGGCCTCGACGTCTTTCGCAAGCGACTGCGGCGCTTTCGGGACGAGCTCAAGGACCTGCTGCGCAACCAGGAGTTCCTGGCCGGGATCGGAAACGCGTACTCGGACGAGATCTTGTGGGAGGCGCAGCTTCTGCCGCTGAGGCGGCGCGCGTCGTTGAAGCCGGAGGACGAGGAGGCTTTATACCGCGCGATACCGAAGGTGTTGTCGCACGCGATCGAGGCGATCCTCGCCAACCCGAACTACGAGGAGTCGAAGCAGGATCGGTCGTTCATGGCGGTGCACATGAAAGGCGGGAAGACGTGTCCGCGGTGCGGGCATCGGATCAGCCAGCTCGGGTCGAACCGCGAACCCCTTAACTTCTGCCGGGGCTGCCAGTTCTAGGCGACCTGAGGCTTTCCCGCCAGGTTGAGCGCGATCCGATCCAGCAGGCGGTGTGAGGCAAGCGCGATCTCATCGATCGCTTCCTCGAATGCAGCCTCGTGGCGGGACGACGGTTTCGAGAAACCGCTCACCTTGCGCACGAACTGCCGCGCCGCGGCCCGGATCTCGTCATCGGTGGCAACTATGTCCGCATGACGCAGGGTCTTGATGCTTCGACACATGGCCAACAACGATACGTGTCAGCCGCCACGTCGATG
>DASYZS010000013.1:0-5319 GCA_035945895.1 Candidatus Dormiibacterota bacterium
TTCTCGGAGCTGCTCCTGGACGACACCTCGGGCCGCATCGACGAGCCCACCAGGCGACGTTTCCTCGAGCAGATCTTCGGGAGCGGTCAGCACCTGCTGCAGCTCATCAACGACGTGCTCGACCTCTCCAAGGTCGAGGCCGGCCAGATGGAGCTGCACCAGCAGGACGTCGGGGTGGCGGACACGGTCCATGAGGTGCTCGCTACGGTCGACCCCCTCGCGCGGGCCAAAGAGATTGCGCTGGCCGGCGCGCCCGACCCTAGCCTGATCGTGGTCGCCGATCCCAGCAAGCTGAAGCAAATGCTCCTGAACCTTCTGTCGAACGCGATCAAGTTCACCCCACGCGGCGGCACGGTCAGCGTGGAAGCCCATCGAGTCGAATCGTGGATCGAGATCGCGGTCACCGACACCGGTATCGGCATAGCCGCCACCGACCTCGGCAAGTTGTTCGGCGAGTTCCAACAGATCGACCATGGGCCAGGCCGCGCACAGGAAGGTACTGGCCTGGGCCTGGCGCTGACGAGGCACCTCGCGCGACTCCACGGCGGCGACGTAGCCGTGCGGAGCGATCAGGGGCGAGGCAGCACCTTCACCGTGCGCCTCCACGCGCGAGAGACCGCCGCGGAGGAGGACGCGGACCGCCCTCTGATCCTGGTGGTCGAAGACAACCCGGCGGCGGCTGAGATTCTGGGGCGCCACCTGCGACAGGGCGGATTTCGCATGCAGGTGGCGCGCAACGGCGCCGAGGCCCTGGCCATGGCCGGTGACCTGAAGCCGGTCGCGGTGACCCTTGACATCCTCCTGCCCGGAATCGATGGCTGGGAAGTCCTGGCCCGGCTCAAGGATGACGAGGCGACCCGCAACATCCCAGTGGTCGTGGTGTCGGTTGTCGACAAGCCGGCGCTGGCTCGCGCGCTAGGTGCGATCGATTACCTGGTCAAGCCTGTCGACGGCAAGGCGCTGCTCGCGCGCCTCGACAATTTTGCATTCACGCCCAAGGAGAAACGCGGTCCCGTCCGCGTGCTGGCCGTCGACGATGAGCCAACGAATCTCGAGCTCATCGAGGCACATCTGAAACCTGCAGGGTTCGAAGTGCTGAGAGCGAACGGGGGTCAGGAAGGAATTGACATGGCAAAGTCCGAGCGCCCGGACCTCGTCCTGCTCGACCTGATGATGCCGGGGGTCAACGGCTTCGACGTCGTGGAAGCCCTGCGCGCGGACGACGCGACGCAGCTGATCCCGATCATGGTCCTCACGGCGAAATTGCTGACGGAGAGTGACAAGCGCACCCTGAACGGACAGGTTGCCGGTGTGTTCCAGCGCGACTCGGTCGCCAGGGCCGAGCTGATCGCCCTGCTTCGAAGCATCGTCTCGAAGACAGCTGGGGCGACGCGCTAAATACGGTCAGTCTTCCTGGTAGTACTCCTGGCCCAGGTGGGTGATCTGCTCCTCGCCCATCAACCAGCGCAGGGTGTTCTTGAGCTTGGTCTGCTGGATGAAGAGGTCGTGCTCGGGGTAAACGCTGGCGGCGTGCTGGGGGCTCTTGAAGTAAAAGGAGAGCCACTCCTGGATCCCACGAAGACCGGCGCGCTGGGCCAGGTCGGAGAAAAGCACCAGGTCCAGTGCTAGCGGAGCGGCGAGGATCGAGTCCCGGCACAGGAAGTCGACCTTGATCTGCATCGGATAGCCGAGCCAGCCAAAGATGTCGAGGTTGTCCCACCCTTCCTTCGAGTCGCCACGTGGCGGGTAGTAGTTGATTCGGACCTTGTGGTAGATCTCGCCGTAGAGGTCGGGGTAGAGGTCCGGACGGAGGATGTACTCGAGGACGCCGAGCTTCGACTGCTCCTTGGTCTTGAAGCTGTCCGGGTCGTCGAGCACCTCGCCGTCCCGGTTGCCGAGAATGTTCGTCGAATACCAACCGCGCAGCCCCAGCATCCGAGCCTTCAGCATCGGCGCGAGGACGGTCTTGATCAGGGTCTGCCCGGTCTTGAAGTCCTTCCCGCAGATGGGCACGCCCCGCTGGTTGGCGAGCGCGACCATGGCGGGGACGTCCACAGTCAGGTTCGGCGCCCCGTTGATGAACGGCACTCCCTCCATTAGAGCGGCGTAGGCATAGAGCATCGAGGGTGGCACCGAAGGGTCGTTGGCTTCCATCGCAGCCTCCAGCGAAGCCAGGTCACGATGGGCCGGTCCCTCCTCGATGAATATCTCGGTCGAGGCGCACCAGATCATCACGAGACGTTCGCACGCATGCGCATCTTTGAAATCGCGGATGTCCCGCCGGATGGCTTCGGCCAGCTCCCGCTTGTTGCGTCCGGACTTGACGTTGGCGCCGTCGAGCCGGCGCACGTACTCGCGATCGAAGACGGCGGGCATCGGCTCGACCTCGCTGAGCTCACCTGCCACTGGCTCGATGTGAGCGTGCCGGTCGAGGACCCCGCATTTGATCGCGGCCTGGTAAGCGTTGTCCGGAATCGGATCCCAACCACCGAAGACCAGTTGGTCGAGCGACGCGAGGGGGACGAAGTCACGGATGAGGGGACTGCGGCCCTCGGTCCGCTTGCCCAGCCGGATCGTTTCCATCTGGGTCAACGACCCGATTGGCGTCGCGCCCCCGCGTCGGACCAGCTCGACGCCGGCGATCAAGGTCGAGGCCACAGCACCCAGGCCGACGGTGAGCACGCCCAGGCGCCCAGTCGCCGGCTGAATCACGTGTGCCTGGGACTCCACGAAGTCGCGGGCTTCGAGGATCACGCCGCGCTCGCGAGCAAGGGACATGAGCGGCTGATGCCACTGAGCCGGAATGCGCCCGGTGCTTGCCCAGTGCTCGACCGTGCTCTGCCGGCGCCCGAGCAGCTGCGCCAGGTTGCTCTGACCCCCGAACCGGCGAATGACCCTCTCGGCGGGATTGGGTGCGTCCAATGCCATACAGAGATCCTAAACGAATTTTTCGTTAGCGTGCGGGAGATGGCCGTCACTAAGCTGGAGCGAACCGCTCAACGGGGGAATGACCAGCTTGGCGACGACTGAGCACCGACAGCGCCCGGAGAAGCCGACCTCAAAAGACCGTTCGGTTGCGGCCCGAGGCCTCCTCGACCGTGAAGACCTGCTCCGCAGGCTCGATGACGCTGCGACCAAACGGGTCACGATCGTCTCCGCGCCGCCGGGAAGCGGGAAGACCTCGCTGTTGCGGGCATGGGCCGACCGCTCAGGCAAACAACGTCGCATCGCCCTTGTCACCGTCGACCGCAACGAACAGAACGCGCAACGGTTCTGGCGCAGCGTCCTCGCCGCGATCCGCGGCCTGGCAGCCGCCGGGCTCGAGGTCGACGAGATGGTGGACGCAGTTGTGTCCGAGCTTGCCGAGCAGGCCGAGCCCTTGGTGATGATCATCGACGACCTCCACGAGCTGAAGTCGGCTGAGGCACTTGCGCAGCTCGAGCGCTTGCTTGCGATCTTGCCGGCGTCTGCCCACGTGGTGCTCTCGTCTCGCCGGGATCCGCCAATCAAGCTGCACCAGCTGAGGCTCGCCGACGAGGTCGCCGAGATCCGGGCACGCGATCTCCAGTTCACGGAGGCCGAGGCGCGCGAGCTGCTTGCTGTATCAGGGATCAGCTTGTCCGACGCCGCAACGGATGCCCTGTACGCGCGCACCGAAGGTTGGGCGGCGGGCCTTCGCCTGGCCGTCATCTCCCTGCGCGGTCACACGGATCCCGAGCATTTCGTCGCGGAGTTCTCCGGCACCGACAGAGCGATCGGTGAGTACCTGATGGCGGAGATGCTCGAGCGCCAGACCAGCGAGGTCCAGGCCATGCTGCTGCGAACCTCCCTCGTCGACCGGCTCAACGGCGAGCTCGCCGACCTGCTGGCGGGCCGCCTGGGTTCGGACCGGATGCTGCTGGAGCTGGAGGACGCGAACGCGTTCGTCGTGTCGCTCGACTCCGAGCGCACCTGGTTTCGATACCACCACTTACTGGCGGATTTTCTGCGCCTCGAACTGCGCCGAAGGTCGGCCGAAGAGGTTCCTGACCTCCACCGCAAGGCCGCGAGGTGGTTGATCGACCAGGGAAACGCGGCGGAAGGCGTGCGCCACACGCTCGAGGCTGGGGACTGGCCCGATGCGGCGCGCCTCCTCGCCGACCACCTCTTCAGCCTGACGCTCGACGGGCAAGAGAGCGCGATCGCGGCCCTGCTGCAGTCCTTTCCCGCCGGGGTGGCGGCCGATCATCCAGAGCTGGCTCTCGCTCACGCGGCGGTGCAGCTGGCCCAGGGGCAGCTGGAGGAAGCGACCGCTCAGCTGGCGCTGGCCGAGTCCCACCTGCAGGACGTCCCAGCGGCTCGTCGCGGCCGCCTCGCGGTGGCGATCGCCTCACTGCGATTGGCGCTGGCGCGGCGCAGCGGCCGGTTCGCGGAAGTGGTTGAGCAAGTCAACCTGCTGGACAGCTCGACCGCTGACGGTTCGAGCGACCTTGTCGGAATGGACAGTGAGCTGCGCGCAGTCGCGCTGATGAACCTCGGGATCGTCGAGACCTGGTCCGGTCAATTCCTTGAGGCCCAGCGACACATGACCGAAGGAGCGGCGCTCGCCAACGCCATCGGCCGCCCGTACATAGAGGTCGCGTGTCTCGCGTATCAGGCGTTCGCGGTGTCGCTCGGGACCACACTGGAGCGCGGTCGATACGCGTTGGCCCTGGCCGAGCGTTATGGCTTGAGCGATCGCCCGGTGCTGGCGCCGGCCCTGGGAGCTGTTGCCGCAGCGATGCTGTGGATGGGTGACTTCGAGGAGGGAGAGCGCTGGCTCAACCGAGGGTGGGCAGTCATCCACGCAGACGCTGACCCGACCGCCGCGGTGCTGCTGCACATGGTCACCGGAATGCTGCACGCCGGTCGCGCCGAGCATCAATTGACAGTCAAGGCATTGACCGCGGCGGTGGAGGCGCAATCTCGCCTCTCCGGCGCGCACATCCTTGCACCTGTGGCGGCCGAATGGCTCGCGGCCACCCAGGCTCGTCTCGGAATGCCGGCAGCGGCGCGCGCAACGCTCGACAGTTTCTCCGCCGAACACGTCCGCATCCGAGACCTAGACCTCGGGCGGGCGGCAATCAGCCTGGCCGAGGGAGATCCTGCAACAGCGCTGGCGGTACTTGGGGACGTTCGCGACATGAGGCCGCCGCCCGGCATCCCGCCGTATGCACTCGTCGAGGCATATGTGCTCGCCGGCCTCGCTCACCTGGCGCTGGGCGATCGGAAAGCGGCCGCTGCCGCTGCCGAGGCCGCGCTCGCTGCGGCTGAACCGGACCGGCTCGTCTTCCCGTTCGT
>DASYZS010000014.1:0-7621 GCA_035945895.1 Candidatus Dormiibacterota bacterium
TCCTCGCTTACGCATAACGATGCGCGCGCTCCGGTGCTCGCCGGCGCCTAGCATCTGGCCCGTCTGTGCACCGAATCTCAAGCCGATGACCCTCCTCAAAACCGCTAAGCGGACTTGCCGAGATACGCCTCGATCACCCGAGCGTCCTTCCTGACCTCCTCGGGTGAACCCTCGGCGATCTTCTCTCCGTGGTCGAGGACGACGATCCGCTCCGAGATTCCCATCACGACCTTCATGTCGTGCTCGATCAGGAAGACCGTGATTCCGCGGGACAGGATCTTCTTGACCAGCTGCATCAGCTCGACTTTCTCTTGCGGCGTAAAGCCCGCGGCCGGCTCGTCGAGCAGGATGAGCTTCGGGTTGGTGGCAAGGGCGCGCGCGATCTCGAGCCGCCGCTGCTGGCCGTACGGCAGGTTGCGAGCGTACTGATTCGCGTGCCGGGCGATGCCGACGAATCGAAGCATCTCCATCGCCTCCTCGGTCACGCGCTCCTCTTCCCGGCGTTCGCGGCGCGTCTTGAACAGCGAGTCCCACAGCTTGGCGTGCATGCGGACGTGCCGGCCGACGCGTACGTTGTCGAGGGACGTCATGTAATCGAAAAGACGGATGTTCTGGAACGTCCGGGCGATCCCGTACCTCGCAACCTGGTGAGGCTTGGAGCCGGTGATATCGCGACCGTCGAACCGGATGCGACCGGCCGTCGGCTGGAACAGCCCCGTCACGTTGTTGAAAAGCGTGGTCTTGCCTGCGCCGTTCGGACCGATTAGGGCGAACACCTCGCCGCGCTTGATGTTCAGGCTCACGTTGTCGACGGCAACGAGACCACCAAAGCGCTTGGTCAGGTTCGTGACTTCGAGGATGTTGCCGTCTTCGCTCATACCCGCGCGCCCTGCTCGACCGCCGATCCTTCCTCCTGGACGGCAGCATGCTTGAGCTCCTGCTCGCGAACGCGGCTCGGGAGAAGGCCCTGCGGCCGGAAAAGCATGATCGCCACCAGGATGATCCCGAAGATCAGAAACTGCGAATACTGGACCTCGTTGTACAACCCCGGGTAGGTGCCGTTCGACGCCACGATCGATCCGAGACCGATCGAGTTGGCGAGCGACACCGCGTTCGCCGCCAACGATGGCAGCAGCGTGTTGAGCACAAAGTAGATCACCAATGACCCGACGATGACGCCCGAGATGTTGCCCATTCCGCCCAGCACGACCATGACGAGCACGGTGATCGAGGCGATGAACAGGAAGTCGTCGGGGCTCACGAGGCTGAAGACGGCTCCGTAGTATGCCCCGGCAAAACCGCTGAACGACGCGCCGATCGCGAATGCCAGCAGCTTGGTCGTGACCGTATTGATGCCCATCGCCGCGGCTGCCACCTCGTCCTCGCGGATCGCCATCCACGCGCGGCCCATGCGCGAGCGGTACAGGTTGTTCACCAGGATCACGGCGGTGATGATCAGGATCACGATCAGCACGTAGAACGCGACCGGGTCGAAAGCGAAGCTGAAGCACGGGATGAACTGGTTTTGCGAGACAGGATTCCGGCACGTCGAGTTCTGAAGGATCGAGATGCTGTTGGCGCCCGCCCAGGGTCCCGTGATCCAGGCCGGGAGCCACGGCTGATCGATGCCGCCGATCGCGTTGATCCCGCCGGTCCACTGGGGGAGGTTGTACGAGAGCTGCGGCACGATCTCACCGAACCCCAACGTGACGATCGCGAGATAGTCGCCGCGCAGCCTCAGGGTGGGGAAGCCGAGTGTCGCCCCAGCAGCCGCGGCAACGAACAGACCCAGGAACATCATCAACCAGAACGGAAGGTGGAAGCTGTGGTGGAGGGGAGAAGCGCCAAGCTGGGTGGAGGCGAAGAAGGCGTAGGTGTAAGCGCCGATCGCAAAGAATGCGGCATAGCCAAGGTCGAGCAGGCCCGCGAACCCGACCACCACGTTGAGGCCGATCGCGAGCAGGACCCAGGTGCCGGCGTGAGCCCCGACGGAGATCAGGGCGGTGCTGCCGCCGGTCGCGAAAAGGGTCGCCATCGGATACAGCAGCGCCCCGAGGAGCAGGATGCCGTAGATCGCCTGATCGCGATCCTTCATCCGCTCACGCAGGTGCAGGCGCGACCTCAGCGAACCTCGCCTTGCCGGCGTTGCGTTGCTCATTTCTCAGGAACCCTCATACCCAGCAGGCCGGTGGGCCGGAACACGAGGACCGCGATGAGGATGCCGAAGATCATCACCACCGTCCACTTCGAGCCGATGTAGGAGTCGCTGTACGCGGCGATCAGCCCGATCAGGAGACCGCCGATCGCGGCTCCAGGAATGTTGCCAATTCCTCCAAACACAGCCGACGTGAAGGCGTACAGGCCGGTTGTGAACCCGAGGTTGTAGTACATGTTGCCGAAGTACAGACCCCATGTCATGCCGCCGGCGCCGGCGAGCAGCGCGCCGATGAAGAAGGTGGCCGCGATGGTTCGGTTGATGTCGATGCCCATCAGCTGTGCCGCGTCGCGGTCCTGGGCGGTGGCGCGCATCGCTTTGCCCAGCTTGGTGCGGTTGATGAAGATCGCGAGCAGCGTGACCAGGACGATCGTGATGACGATCACGAATCCGTCTTTGAAGGTCACGAAGACTCCGCTGATCGTTGCCTGGAATCCTGGGCCGTGGGGGAGTACGTCCGGAAACTGGACGGAGGCCGGCCCGCGCCACAGGAACATGATCCCTTCGAGGACGAAGGACATGCCGATCGCGGTGATCAGCGGCGCCACACGTGGCGCGTTGCGCAGCGGCCGGTAAGCCACGCGCTCGATCGTGACGTTGATCGCGCCCATGATCAGCATCACGAGCGGGAAGACGATGATCAAAGCGATCAGGTTGATGGTGCCAAACGTGTTCGCGTCGATGGCAAACGCGCCGAGTATGGCCGCTCCGATGTAAGCACCCAGGGTGAAGACGTCGCCGTGGGCGAAGTTGATCAGCTCGATGATGCCGTACACCATCGTGTAGCCAAGGGCCACCAGGGCGTACATGGCGCCGTCCGCCAGACCGAAGATGGTGACCTGCACGAAAGCGGTGGGATTGATGACCGCCTGCGCCCCGAGAAGGATGATCGCTGCCGCGGAGATGAGATAGAAGAGGAAATCGACGACGCTCATTCCGCCGAGGGCCGCCGACCGCACCCTCTTCAGGGCACTGGCGCCGCTCTCGACTATGCCCGCGTCCAGTGCTCCCCTCCTTGAATTAGAGCGAGGAGGCCCCCCCATCAGGGGAAAGGGCCTCCTCGTGGATTTTGGGCTAAAGACTAGCCGCTACGCCGTTCCGTAGTTGACCGCATCTTTCCAGATGAAGCAAAGGTGATCGGCCGGCGCCTTGCCGCAGACCCCGGTCGTCGCGCTTGGGTCGGACGCGTTGTCGACCTTGTAGATCGAGACGATCTTGAGGTCGGTGTCGCCGTTGGCGTCGAAGTTGTAGGTGCCGATGACGCCGACGAAAGCCTTGGTCTTGGCCATCTCGGACCGGACCTGGTCGCGAGTCGGCATGCTGCCGTTCGCGTCGTTGATCGCGCGCCCGATCGCCGCCATCAAAGCGTTGGCAGCGTCGTAGGCCTGCATCGTGTACCCGCCGAAGTCGTTCGGCCCAGGGAAGGCCTTGCGGAAGGCAGCGATTGTCGAAGCCGCTGCAGCGACCTTCGTTGCGTCAGCGCCGGCGGAGGTGGCGTAGATGCCGACCTCGTTGCCCGTCGCCTGGTCGATGCAGTCGGTGGTCTCGATTCCGTCACCGCCTCCGAATGGGACGTCCCATCCGAGGTCTTTCATCTGCTTGCGCGGAATGCAGATGTTCTGGTCGTCGGTGCCGCCCACGTAGACGCCAGCTGCGCCCTTGTTCTTGAAGTTGAGCAGGATCGACTTCCAGTCGCTTGTGGTCGCCTTCTGGTACTCAGAGTGGGCCACCACGGTCCCGCCGAGCTTCTTGAACTCGGCGTCGAAAGCGCCAGAGATGCCGACGCCGAACACTGTGCTGTCGTCAAGAACGCCGATGCTCTTGACGCCCAGCGTCTTGTACATGTAGTCGGCCATCGCAGGGCCCTGGAGGTCGTCGGTCGTGACGACGCGCCAGTAGTTGTTGGCGTTGCCGTTGCGAAGGTCGGCCGCGTGATAGCTGCAAGGCGGCACTGGTGGCGCCGTCTCGTGCGTGAGGCAGGGGTTGGTGTTGGACGGGCTGATCATGACGAAGTGCTGGGGCGACGCAATTGGAATCTCGGCCTTGGCGACTGCCGAGTTGTAGGGCCCAACCATGCCCAGGAACTTGGAGTCACCCAGCATCGTCTGGACGTTCTCCACGCCGGCGTCGGCCGAGTAGGCCCCCTGCCGGCAGTCGTCGAAGCTCTGGTAGGCGATCGTGTATCCGTTGACTCCGCCGGCGTTGTTCTTCTGGTCGACCGCGAACTTGACGCCGTTTGCCGTCGACTGGCCGCCGGTGGTACACACCGGAAGGTCAGAGCCGATCTTGATCGTGCCCTTGCTCCCGCCGCCACCGCTGCTGCCGCCGCAGGCAAAAGCGACCATCAAAGCCACCGAGAGGACTAAAAGTCCCCTAGCTCGAACCATATGGTTCCCCCTTGTGCTTGGTGGGGAGGCAATGCGCAAACCACACCGACGTCTCCCCATCACTTGCCGCCCTCTTCCCGGCTTGCGGGGCGAGAGTGCGCCGGCGGCGAGTGCGGCCACACGGGATGGCCGAACTGCTACTCCGAGCACACTATTGCCTCGCGGGGCCCTTCAAGTCAAGTCGCGCCGTGAGAGTCCAGTTCAATATGGGAGCTTGGCGCTGTAGTCGACGGCGCCAACGGCCTTCCAGGCCGAACGTGGATCGGCGCTCGTCGCCTCGAAGACCGAGACCACGCGGTTGACGGTATCGCCGGCCGAGTCGAACCCCAACGTCCCGGTGGCGCCGGCCAGGCCGTCGGTCATAGCCACCCTTGTGGTCACGGCCGACCGCTCCGGCAGCCCGCTTCCCGAAGCCTGGATCGCCTGGTTGAGCGCGTAGTACAGGACAGCGGTCGCGTCGTAGGCGACGAGCGTGTATGGGCCGTAGTCGGCGGTGCTGCCGAAAGCCGCCTTGAACGCCCGAATGGTGGCTGCGGCCGCGGGGTGGCTGTCGGCGTCGACGATCGGGACGGTGGCGAAGATGCCGGCGCCGTTTTGGCCGGCGGCGCTGATGCATGCGGGGTCCTCGGCAATTCCGTCCCCGCCGAGGAAGGGCGTCGCCTCGCCTGTGGAGAACATCGAGGACATCTCGCCGCGGACGCCGCACCCGCCGCCGCTCGTGCCGCCGCCGTAGTAGATGGCCTGTGCGCCGGCTTCCTTCGCCGACTGGAGGAACGCGCTGGCAGAAGGATTCTTGGGGTCCAGCTCGTAGCGGCCGACGACGGTTCCACCCAGGCTGTTGAAGCGGGCGCTGAACGCATAGGCCAGGCCTTGCCCGTACGCCTCATGGTCGGAGATGACGCCCGCGCGAAGGACGTGGAGCTTGCGAAACGCGTACTCCGCGGCGGCGGCCCCCTGTAGGTCGTCAGTGGTGGTCAGGCGAAAGAAGTTGTTGGTGCGGTCCGGCCGGAGATCGCTGGCCCCCGGCAAGCCCGCCTGCTTGCACGTGATGGCGGTCCGCGCCGGGTTGAGCCGCGCCGGTGTGAACACGTCACGCGTGAGGCATGGGTTGCTGGTGGCGGGGCTCACCATCGCGAGTCCGGCCGCATTTGCGACCGGTATCTCCTGGCGAGCGACAGCCGCGTCGTAGGGTCCCAGCATCGCCAGGAGCCGCGGGTCCGTGAGGAACGCGCGCACGTTGGCGGCCCCGAGGGAAGGATCGCCGGCGTCGTCGGCGGTGCGCAGCTCGACCGTCAGGCCGTCGATCTGCGGGTGGGTCTGCACGTAGAACCTGATGCCGAAGAGCGCCGGCGCGGCGGCGCGGGCTTCGGCGCCGGAGAGAGGGAGGTCGACGCCGATGCGAATGGCGGAACGCGACGAGGTGTTGGGTGAGCTGCCCGCGCACGCGCACACCAGCCCGAGCGCGACCGCGACTACACACGACCCCAGCCTGCCCACGACGGAGAGAATGACAGCCCCCGTCCACGTCGGGCAGTTCGTATACTCTGCATTCCCTTTGGGCCCTAGCCTTGCCGTAGGAGCGCGCCGTTGAAAGCCGACACCAGCGAACACCTGAAGCCCCGCTCCCAGTACGCGGAGGACGCGGTGCAGCTCGCCATCGCCGGCAAATGGGACGACGCCGTCAAGCTGAACCGCTTCATCATCGACAACTTCGGCGCGGACGAAGAGGCGCAGAACCGACTGGGCAAGGCGCTCTCGGAGATGGGCAAGCTGAAAGAGGCGAAGGCGTCGTACGAGGCGGCGCTGAAGATCAACCCGATGAACTCCATCGCCAAGAGGAACGCAGCGCGCATCAACGCGCTTCTGCACCAGAAGGAAGGGCTCAAGGTTGGCGGTACCAAGGTCGACCTGAACCTCTTCGTGGAAGAGATGGGGAAGACCGTGATCACGACGGTCGACTCGAACCCGAACGCGGACATCTGCTCCAAGGTCGCGGCGGGCGACGTCGCCGAGCTCCGGATCGAAGGCGATGGCATCGCGGCCGAGACGTCGAGGGGAGTGCGCCTGGGACTGCTCGAGGCCAAGCTCGCCAGGCGCCTGATCAAGTTCATGCGCGGCGGCAACCGTTACCAGGCGGGCGTGACCTCGTGCGAGGGAGACACGGTCAAGCTGATCGTGCGCGAGACCTACCAGGACCCGCATTTCGCCGGCAAGCCGAGCTTCCCGATGCGGCGCAAACGCGAGGTCGAGTTCCGGCCCTACACGAAGGAGAGCCTGCTCACGCGCGAGGTCGAGGCCTTCGCCGACGAGGAAGAGGAGGAGCCGCTTGCGGCGGCGGCCTCCAGCGACGAAGACATAGAAGAAGGTATGCACGCCGTCGAGGACGAGGGCGAGCAGATCGACTTCTCGGAGGACGCCGACGATGCGGATGACGACGATGAAGACGAGAGCTGACCTTCAAGTGGCCGCGGCCCGGAGGTCTCTTCACCGCCGCTAGCTCGCGTCCACAGCTCGGCAACGTACCGGGCTTTCGCGATCTACTTCCCCAAGAAGCCGAGGTCCTGCGCGACGCGCAGGAGTCATTGCTCGCCGAGATGCGCCGCTGGGGCTACCGCCACGTCATCACCCCGCTCGTCGAGAGCATGGAGGTCCTGGATCTGGGGCTGGGTCCCGAGCAGCGCCGGCGCCTCTTCAAGTTCACCGATCCGCAGGGCGACGTGGTGGCGCTCGTCGGCGAGCGCACTGTCCCCGTCGCCCGCCTGGTCGCGGGCAAGTTGCGAGCGGCTTCGCTGCCGCTGAGGCTGTGCTACGCCGGGCCTGTGCTCTCGACCGACGAAGGCCGTTTCCAGCACCGGCGGGAGACGTACCAGGTCGGCGCGGAGCTGATCGGCGCGCCAGGCCCGGTGGCCGACGCCGAGGTGATCGCGCTAGCGGCCCGCTGCATGGAGGCGACGGGCATCCGCCGCTACCAGATCGACGTCGGGCACGCGGAGTTCTTCCACGGGATCATGGAGGCGGT
>DASYZS010000015.1:0-43099 GCA_035945895.1 Candidatus Dormiibacterota bacterium
CCGGATCAATCGGCGGCGGTCGACTGGTTGCATGCGCACGACGTCACCGCGCTCGCCCTCGAGGACATCAGCTACTACAGGGCCACGGCCGTCTTTCCGGACCTCGCGCGCGGCCAGGCAACTCCACCATTCATCTCGATCGGCGACCAGAAGAGCTACCAGGTCAGCGCCGGGAAGCCCGTGTATGTGTACCGGCTGTGGCCGGAGCTCTCCTTGGCGAAAGTCAGTCAGGGCAAGACGGCGCCGCTGGCCAAAGGCATGACGCTCGGGGCCGCCGGTACGGGCGAAGGCATGGGATTCGGAGTGCCCATCGTGCAGTACCCGGACGGCTGGGTCTATTCACGCAGCTTCACCGACGTCGCGCTGTCCGGAACCAGCTGGCAGCGCACGTTCCAGCTGGACGAGATCGGTGGTGACAACGCGCACGCCTACCGATTCGAGGCGATTCCGTCACGCGGCGAGATCGTCGTGACCTACACGCTCGATGCGACCGGCGTGTCGATCAGCGCCCGGACCGAATGGCTCGCGCCCGGCTACACGCAGGTCGGAATCCTCAACGAGCAATCGGCGGACTTCGCCGATTTCGCCGCCGACGGTCAAGCGACCCTGACCGGCGCGCAGTTTCCGCGGTGGATGCAGGTGACGGGCGGATGGGCGCGCTTGCGTTCGTCGTCGCTCGACCTCGAATGGTCGCTTCCCGCCGTGCCCGGCGCCTCCCTGTACGCGGGCCGCGAGCTGACGCCGCCCGACTTCAACTGGGCCGGGCTGGACTACATGTTCGACGGTTCGTTCACGGGCGCCGAGTATCACGTCAATTTGCAGGAGGCGAGATGAGCGACGTCGTCCTCGTCTATCCGCAGCGCGCGCCTCGACAGGGACGGCACTGGATCATGCCGTCGCTCGGTCTCATGTACCTCAGCGCTTCGCTGCGGCGAGCGGGTTACAGCGTCCGCCACATCGACCACACGTTCCTCGAGCGCCACGAGGTCCTCGCCGAGATCGAGCGTGAGCAGCCCTCGGTCATCGGCATCTACTGCATGATCACGATGCAAGACGAGGCGCTTTCGCTGGCCGAACAGGTGCGTGACAGAGCGCTCACTGTGGTCGGGGGCCCCTACCCATCGGGTGAGCCTGAAACGTTCGTCGACCAGTTCGACCTGGTCGCGGTCGGCGAAGGTGAAGAGACGATCGTCTCGATCATGGAGCACCTCGGAGACCGCCGATGGGAGGAGATCCCGGGCCTGGTCTTCAAGCGCGACGGAGAGATCGTGAAGAGCACCGCGCGTCATCGAAGCAAGGACATGTCGCAGCTGCCCCTGCCGTATCGCGGCGACGTGCCCAACGACCAGTACATCGCGTACTGGCGCCGGCACTGGAAGGACGCGACCACGCCGCTGATGTCGACGCGCGGCTGCCCTTTCCGCTGCGACTTCTGTCACAAGTCGGTGTTTGGCGACCTGTTCAGCGCTCGTCCGGTCGAGTCGGTGGTGGAGGAGATGCGCGAAATCGCCGAGCTCGGCTACGAGCACGTCTGGATGTCCGACGACCTGTTCACGCTCAACTACAAGCGCACGACGGAGCTCGCGAAGGCGATCGAGGACGCGCAACTTCCCCTGACCTGGGAGTGCTTGAGCCGCGTGACCCATGTCGACCTCGCGCTGTTCGAGCAGATGCACCGCGCGGGGTGCAAGCGCATCTTCTTCGGCATCGAATCGGGAGACGAGGGTGTGCTGAAGGAGATGAAAAAGGGAATCACTCCGGCCCAGGCTCGGGCCGCGGTCGAGGCGTGCGTCGCGGCCGGCATCAAGGCGGCAGGTTTCTTCATGGTCGGCTACCTCGGCGAGACGACCGACTCGTTGATTCGCAGCATCAACTTCTCGAGCAGCCTTCCGCTCGACTATGTGAGCTACACGATCGCATACCCACTGCCGGGTACCGGGTTTTACGAGCGCGTGCGCGAGCGCCGGCTCCACGGTGAGTGGCACAAGGTGCGCCACAATCGTCTGCTGTTCAACACCGACTTCTCCGAGAACAAGCTGCGCGCGGCGATTCTTAAGGGCGCGATCCAGCACCGCCTGAACCGCATGCACATGCGCCCAGCGGCCAGGGCGTTCCAGCTCGCCACCGACCCGGTGCTACGCGCGCTCAAGTAGCGCTGGCGCTGCTGGCCGCCGCCGTGGCGGGGTGCGGCGCCGGCGAGACCCCATCTCGGCCCGCTTACCCACAGACAGGGCTGGTGCTCCTGTCCCTCAGCGAGGGTTCGGTGCGGGCGACCGCGGCCGTTGGCAGCGACCCGGTCGCGGTGATCGTCTCGGCAGACGGGCGCACCGCGTACGTCGCGGACAGCGCCCCTGGAGATGTGTACGCCGTGACCCTCTCGGACTTGAAGACACAGTGGAAGGCCCACGTCGGCGGCGCCCCGTTCGGCATGCTCATGCATCTGGGTCGCCTGTACGTGAGCCTTTACGACCTGGGACAGATCGTCGAGCTCGAGCCCTCGGCGGGGCGGATCCTCGCCTATGACAAAGCGCCAGGCCACCCCGCCGCGCTGACCATCGACTCGAACGGTGCAATCGCGGTTGCGGCCGGTAGCGCGTTCGGAGTCGCGCTCGTCGGCACGACTCTGTGGACCGCCGATTACCGGCGCTCGCTGTTGACAACCGCGGACGGTTCGAAACAGGTGCCGCTCCCGACGCCGGTGCATCCGTTCTGGCTGTCGCCAGGGCCTTCGGATCATCTGCTGATAGCCGCCGAAGGGGAGTCGGAAGACAGCGACCCCGGCGCCGTGTTCTCCTACGACACGGTGAAGGGCACGTTCGCCACGCTAGCCCGGCCGCGGGATCCAGACCTGGTCGTGGAGTCCGGCAATAAGGTCTTCGTCGCGGCACATGGCGACCGCGAGGTGCTGGCGATCAACGGCGCCTCCACTCGGCGCTGGGCGCAAGGAGCATCGCCTGTGGCAGTCGCCCCAGACGCGGCCCTCGGAGTGCTGGTGATGGTGGTGAACTCGCATGAATGAGCTGTTCGCGAGCATCTTCAGGATCGTCGTCGGCCTGTACTGGCTCTACTTCGCCAGCCAGAAATGGCAGGGCGTTGGGTGGATGCACGGGGTCGTCGACTCGATGGCGAAGGACAACCCGATCCCTGGGCTCCACGAAATTCTTGTCTCATTCGTTGCGCCAAACTGGTTTCTGTTCGCCCTGGCCGAGGCGGCGGGCGAGACCCTGGTTGCCGTCCTTCTGATCCTCGGGCTCGCAACGCGGGGGGCGGGAATCCTCGGGCTGCTGATGGCGACAGGCCTCGCGCTGACTGTCGCCTTCAGCGTCAACGACGACGGCTTCCGCTGGCTCTACTACCTCGGCGTCCTGGTCAACGCGCAGGTCATCGCATCAGGCCCTGGGCCACTCGCGCTGGGACGGTTCGGCTGGGTGCCGGCCTGGCTCCGCTAAATTAATGTCGTGAGCATCGACGCTGAGGGCTATGGGTTCCCTGACCACCAGAAGACGATCGCGCGCCTGGTGGAGGACATTCGGATTCTTTCGCCCAGCGGCGTGGAGCGCGCGGCGCAGGGTTGGGATCGCCACGCACGCCTTCACGGTCTCGACGAGGTCCACAAAGCGGAGAAGGCCGCGGTGCACGCCATCGAGCAGGCAGGGCGCGGCCAGGCGTGGGACGAGGTCAGGCGCAACCTGTTTGGGTTGACCGAGTCGGGCGGAGCGCTCGTCAGCTGGAAGGTCGAGCACGGCGAGATCGGTCACAAAGCAGAAGACGCGGCGTTCATGGCCGCCCTTGGGCTGGTGGCCGGAAACCTGATCGGCAAAGAGCAGCAGGCGAAGCTGCTGCGGCCGATGTCTGAGGCGTTGCCCTGGTTGCTCCCGGAGGAGAATCAGCCGGTCGCCTGAGGCGTCCTCGTCGCCAGAAAGTCGAGCACCCGCGGCACGACGAAATCGCTGGACAGGAACGCGTTGATGTGCTCGCGCTCGGGAATGCGAACGCGCGTCGCGTTCGGCATCGCCGCTGCGACCTCGGCCAGGATGTCCTCAGGATCCTCGAGCTCGCCGGCGAGAAGCAGGGTCGGTGCCGAGACGAGCGGCATCGCGTCCCATGGGCTCCAGTTCCATTCAGCTCGAGCTTCGGTGTAGGCGATCCATGGTTCCACGTCGGTGGCGACTACGCGGTCGAAGAACCATTCGGGTATCGGAAACTTCTCGGCCTCCCGCATCGGGTCGAGGATCGACCACCATCCTTTCTCGCGCATCACCGGCAGCCGGTTGGCATTCGACTTTGCGATCTCCTCGGGTGTTGCCCGACGACCCATTGCACCGAACAGGACCATCCCGTCAAACGTGCCAGGAGATCCTTGTGCGGCCTTCAGACCCACAGCGACTCCGTTCGACCAGCCGAAGAAGGAGACGCTCGTATGACCGAGATGCTCGATCAAGGCCATCAGGTCGTCCGAGTAGCGGTCGATGTGATTGGCCTCGACGCCGGAAGGGTGATCGCTCTTTCCGTGTCCGCGGTGATCGAAGAGGATGCACGAGTAGGACTGCGACAGCGGTTCCACGTAGCCGGCCTCGCGCCACAGGCTTGCGTCCGCGCCCGCCCCGAGATGCAGGATCAGCGGAGGCCCTGCGCCCTCGATCTCGTAGTGAAGCCGCACACCGTCTTGTGAGGTGAAGTACGGCATGCGCGTTACGGCGCCGGGACCAGCTCCGCCAGGTCGCCGCTGGCCAACTCCGCCTGATCCACCTGGCGCCGGCTTTCGATGAGCTTTCCGCCCGCGTCGTTGGTCTTGGTGTCGTTCATGGAAAGCACGCCCTCGACGAGCCCATCGCGCAAATAGAAGACCGTGAATTTCAGGCCCTCGCGGTCACCGCGCCAGACGGCCGTGTCCTCGCCTGAAGCATTGCCGCGGTACTCCAGGTTGACGTCGTACTGGTCGGACCAGAAGTAAGGAATCTTGGTGTAAGGCTTGGGGCCTTCGGCGATCGAAACGGCGATCCCGCGGCCGTGGCCCTTGGCCACCTCCCAGTGCTCAACACGAATCGAGCGCTCCAGCACCGGGTGGTGATGAAACGCGATGTCGCCGCCGACGTATACGCCCGGCGCCGCACGCAGTGCCTCATCGACCGCGACCCCACCGCCGTCGAGCTTCAGTCCCAGGGCTTTCGGCAGCTCGAGGTTGGGCTCGATACCCACTGCGATCAGGACCAGGTCGACCTCCTCGCGCTTGCCGTCCGACAGCGTCACGGCGGCGACCTCGTCGTTGTTGGTGTGCCACTCGGAAACGGTGGTGCCGGTGCGTATGTCGACGCCGTGGCTGCGATGGATGTCCGCGTAGATCCGGCCGACGTCTTGCCCCAGGGCGCGGCCCAGCGGTACGGGCGCGGCCTCCAGCAGCAGGACGTCCTTGCCCAGCGTCCGCGAGGAGGCTGCGACCTCCGCGCCGATGAAGCCGGCGCCGACGAGAAGCAAACGGTTGCTTTTCTTGATCGCCTCGCGCAGGCGTTCGCTGTCGCGCAGGGAGCGAAGCGTCCGTACGTTCTTGGCATCGGGCACGTTGGGCAGGCGGCGCGGCGTGCCGCCAAGGCCGAGGACGAGTGTGTCGAACTCCTGGTCACCGCCGCCTTGGAGAGTCAGGCGATGTTCGGCGAGCGAACCGCCCGACACTCGCTCCTCGAGCCGCAGGTCGATGCGTTCCTTGGCGTAGGTGTCGTCGTCGTGGAGAAAGACTTTCGGCTCATCGATCTCGCCCCGCAGGAACTCTTTGGACAGGTAGGGGCGGTCGTATGGCCGATCGCGGTCCGCGCTGACGATGACGATCTCGCCGTCGAATCCGCGCTTGCGCAAAGCGACGGCGCAGGCGTCGCCCGTGCCACCACCCCCGACGATGACGACGCGTGGCATCACACGGACGATACTCGGCTCGGTTTCACCTTCGCCGGGGCGCGGCGGGCGTAGTACACGCCCGCGAGAGCGAGCGCGCCACCGACGAGCGCGACCACCGGCGGCGCCTCGCCGAGCATGATCCAGCTCAGCAGCACCGCCACCACGGGCGCCAGGTAGGTGAGGGTGCTGAGCTGCCCGGCCCGGGTGCGGCCCAGCGCGTAAGCCCAGGAGGCAAAACCGATCGCGGTCGGGAAAGCCCCCAGGTAGATAGTCCACGCGATCGCCACGACGCCGGCCTTCGGCACCTCGGCAACCAGCGCCGGCGTGAATGGAAGGCAGGCGACGGTGGCGGCGACGACGCCGATCCAGGTCACCTGAAACGCCGGTACCCGAGCCAGCACTGGTTTTTGCACCACGATCGCCGTCGAGTACGCCAGCACGGCCACCGCCAGCAGCACGATGCCGATGGCGGCCCCGCTCCTGGTCTGCGCGGTGGCGAACCCGATGAGCGCGCAGCCCACAAACGCGATCGCGCAGCCGGCAAACAGTCGCCGCGGAAAGCCTTCCTGCAGAAAGACTCCGGCCAGGATTGCGACCACGACCGGCCCGACGTTGACCAGCAGCGCCGCCGTGCCCGCGTCGACGATCCGCTCCGCGGCGTTCAGCGCCGTGCTGTAGATGGCCAGCCACAGCACGCCGTAGACGGCGATCGCGATCAGGTCCCGTCGCGCTGGAAGAGGATCGCGGCGCACCAGGGCGACCACGCTCAGCAGCACGACGCTGACCAGCAGCCGGGCGAGGGCTAGAGCGCCTGGTGCGAATGCAACACCGGCGGCGCGGATGCCGACGAACGCCGACCCCCAGAGCGTGACCGTGAACACGCCTGCCACGAGCGCGGAGACATCAGGCCGTGATGACGCCGCGGCGGGGGCCACAGCGTTCACACCACGCATCCTGCCCCAAGAACACGCAATCCTGCCCGGCGGTTGCATACGGAGGCCGGGTCTTGCGACCCGGCCTCGCGAGAGGAAGGAAGGGGTTCTGGCTTAGTGGACCCCGTCTCCGGGACGTTTGGATCCAAATGTCCCAGCTGCGGCTGAGTTTCTCGGACTTTTGACGCCAAACGCCCGCGACAGGAACCTTCGTGGAGGCGCCTGAGTTGCGACGACCGGGCCGAGCATGTGCCGGAGCTGCAACTCCAGGAACCGCTCGAAGTCGTTCATCTGCATGAGAAACGCCTCCCACAACCGGACTACCCGGCACCCGAGCGGAGTTGCTGAGAAAATCCACGGAGAAGCGTGAGCAGCGCCAAGACGCGGGTGATGATCGTCGAGGATCACCAGGTGGTGGCCGAGGGCCTGGCCGCACTGATCAACGACCAGGACGACATGAAGGTCGTCGGACACGCCGGTTCGGTAGCTGAGTCGATCGCGCGCACCGCGGAGCTGAAACCTGACCTTGCGCTCATCGATTTTCGGCTCACCGACGGTACGGGCGCCGACGCGGCCGTGGGGATTCGCCAGGCACGACCGGAGACGAAGCTCATCTTCCTTACGCGTGAAGACACGGAGGCCGCTCGTTTCGCCGCCCTCGAGTCCGGCGCGAGCGCTTTCATTCACAAGTCGCGCGCGGCGCAGGACGTCGTGGAAGCGATCCGGGTCGTCGCGCGTGGCGGTTCGCTGTTCACGCCGCGCACCATCGCCTCGCTGCTCAACAGCCGGCGCGAGGTCGAGGCGCAGCTCGAGCGGCTCACGCCACGGGAGAAGGAGGTGCTGCGCCTGATGGCCGAGGGCATTCCCAGCCGTGAGATCGCGACCAGGCTGGGGATCAGCTACACGACGGTGCGAACCCACATCCGCAGCCTCGGGAGCAAGCTCGGCGTGCACTCGAAGCTCGAGGCGATAGTCAAAGCTCGCGAGCTGGCCCTGGTCGAGTAGCCGGGCGCCGGCGGGCCCGGCCAACCGTCCGAGTCTCCTTCTTGCGCCGGCGCTTGTCCTCGTACAGGTTTCCGTCCGCGGCCTGGTAGAGCGACTGCCAGTCCTGCCCCTGCCCCCACGATGCGATGCCGACGCTGACCACGACCTGCTCCGTTGCGCGCATGCCCAGCGCGGCGTGATCGACCGCGCGACGCAAGCGCATGGCCACGTCCCGCGCCCGCGCGAGGTCGGTCTCGGGCATCGCGACCGCGAACTCGTCGCCCCCAACCCGCGCGCAAACATCGGACGCTCTCACCACCCGCTGTAGCTGCAGCGCCACGAGCTTGAGAGCTTCGTCGCCGGCGTTGTGGCCCAGCCTGTCGTTGATGCGCTTCAGGTTGTCGAGGTCGATCATCAGCACGGAGAGCCGGCGTCTGTGGCGCTCGGCCAGCGCGACCTCGCGCTCTATGACCCGTTCGAACTCGCGGCGGTTGGCGAGACCGGTGAGGTGATCCGTGCGCGCCTCGCTTGCAAACTGGCGTGCGCGGTCGATCGCGATCGCGACCTGGTCGCCGACCGACGCCATGAAGAAAAGGTCCGACGCGCTGAAAACGCGGTCGACGCTCGTGCCCACGCTGATCACACCGACGGTCCGGCCGTGAGCGCGAAGCTGGGCACGGACGGCGTTCCACTCGGGACCGCTGATGCGGTCGACGTGCGACTCCGAACGTCCGAACACCGTCGCGTATGCCTTCACCTGCGGTCCGACCTGGCGACCGAATTCGTCGATCTGATCTTTGTCCAGCCCGACCGTGTGGATGAGCTTGTACGTCGACCGCTCGCGGAGCCACATCGCACCGGTGCTGAGGCGGAGCGCCGCGACGGCTTCGACCAGCGCCATCTCGGCCGTCTCGGTGAGGTCGAGTGAGCGTCCCATTGCAATGACGACGGCGGCGAGCCCGTAGATCTCACTCTCTCGCGCGCGGCGTTCTTCGTCGACGTGGTCGAGAAAACCCCGCGCGATCGCCGTGGTAAGGCGCTCGGTCATATCGTCGAGCCGGCCCTGGGCGAGGGCGATGATCTCGTCGTAGTACGGCTTTCCGTAGGTGGGACGCGACAGCAGCTCGATGGTCGCGCGCCTGTAGACGGCAAGTACGTCGATGAGCGATTCGAGCGGCAAACCTTGCGCAGCACGGGACCCCCCGTAGTCACGCGCCCGCTGCTCATACTCGGCCCAGGGCAGCTCCGTGTCGCTGCGCAGCGAAGCGAGCAGCATCTCGATGAAACCGGTCGAGGTCGCGACGAGGTCTTCGCCGGTCTGCTCGGAGATGGCCACCAGGTCGGGCGAGCGGGCACGCACGACTTCAAGCGCTCGCCGCCCGCTCTCGCGCGCGTCGACTCCAAGTCCGCTCGCGAGGGTGGCAAGCAGGTCGACGGCGTAGCGGCTACCGGAATCTGCGGCTGGATTCATCCTCAACTGGACAACGTCGCTGGGCGCGCCGGCACCTGCTACTGCAAATGTGCGAGGCAAAATCCGCCCATCCGTACGGCGACTCGGCGAGCCCTCCTGAGCGAGAGTGAAGCGAGGTGATTTGAGGTCACCCCGAACTCAGAGGGGGTAAGGAACGGAATATGACGGAGCCAATCCATGCTCCGAATGCCGGAGACACGCGAGCGCCGACGCCGACCTACGAAGCCGGCAACGAGGCGGACTTCGAGCGTCTCTACCAGACGTCGTACGGAAAGATCCTGGGAACCCTGACCGCGATGCTCGGTGATCGGGCGGCGGCCGAGGACTGCGCCCAGGACGCGTTCGAGCGCGCGTACAAGAAATGGGCGACATGGCAACCGATCGCACCCGCCGAGGCGTGGGTGCACCGGATCGCCATCAATGCCGCGGTCTCTCACCAGCGCAAGATGCGACTGCGCGAGGTCGGCGAGGTGATTCGCCGGTTAGGTCGGCCGGGCCTGGCTCCCGACCCGCAGGAGATCGTTGAGCACCGCGACCTCGCGATCGCGTTGGCGAAGCTGCCACCCAAGCAGGCGGCCGCGATCGTGCTGCGGCACTACCACGGCTATACCAATCGAGCCATCGCCCAGGCTCTCGGTGTCCCCGAGCGCACGGTGGCCTCGCGGCTCGCCGTCGCCAAAGAGCGGCTTCGCGCCATGCTCCAGCACACGTACGGACCGCAGGCTGCCGCGTACGAGGAGAGGCGTTTCGCAGTCGAGAGCTAGCCGCGTGGCAGCCCTGATTAATACGTTTTAACCGCGGAGGGAAAACACGAAATGGAACGAAGGGATACGAACGTCGAACGCGAACCCGAGATGGGCCACGTATATGAGCAGCAGCGCACGGTCACCGAAGGACCGATGCCGCCTGCGGAGTCCGAGGTGGTCAGCACCTTCAACCCCGGTTGGCGAGCCGTTCAGCTCGTCTACTTGATCTTCGGCGTGATCGGCGGCCTGCTCGTGATCAGGCTCGTCCTCAAGCTGCTCGGCGCCAACCCGACAGCGGGTTTCTCCAACTGGGACTACAACGTGACCGCTTTCTTCCTGACGCCGTTCAAGAACATCCTGCCGACCATTGGCACTGAGACGTCGATGCTCGAGATGTCGGTGGTGCTGGCGATACTCGTCTACGCGTTGCTGGGCTGGGCGATCGGGCGTTTGGTGGCCATCGTCTTCTACCGCAACATCACGGTGGCGCGCCGTACCGGCGGACTTCGCCCTCGGGGCTACTGAAACCCCCGGAGCTTTAGTTTCTCGGCTCTTCTAAAAACCCTCTCCCGTTCGTTCTCCGGGAGAGGGTCTCTTTTGAGAATCAGCTCGGCTGCACTTTTGGCGTCGGCAGCGGAGTGGGCGGCGAGGGCAATAGCGAAGGCGAAGGCGAGGGGCTCGGCGAAGGCGAGGGGCTCGGCGACGGCGACGGGGTTGGGCACGCGCCGGCGAGAAACGGGTCCCGCGAATCGGCTGGACACGACATCACGCCGGACGGCTGCGCGTACCAGTCGCGCATGCTGGTGGGGAGCGGGTTGATGAACCGCCTCATTATGGTCAGCCCAACGTTCTCGCCGAAGGCGTAGATCAATCCACCGCCACCGTTCGGCGCAGTGTTGCCGACCCACACTCCCACGACGATGTCCGGGTTGTAGGCCAGGATCCAGGAGTCCGGGATGCCGCCCTTTCCGTTGTCGCTCGTGCCGGTCTTGCTGGCCATCTGGCGATTCCATCCGAAACCCCACGTCGTCTGGTAGCGCCGCAGCACGTCGGTCATGACGTATGCCTCGGCGGAGGTCAGCACCTGCGTCTTGTTGGGGTTTTCGTACTTGAACAGCGCGTTGCCGGCCGAGTCATCGACCTCGGTGAAGGCATGCAGGTCGACGCGCTGGCCCATGCTGGCGAACGTCGCATAACCCTGGACGTGCTCGAACATCGTCACGTCCGATGCCCCGATGGCGGTCGACAGGTAGGGCTGCAAGGTGCTCTTGATCCCCATCTGGTGGGCCAAGTCGATCACGTTGGTGATGCCCTCCATCTGGCCGACCTGGACCGCCGGAATGTTGCGGGAGTAAAGGATGGCCTGGCTCGCGGGTATGTCCCCCATTCCCCCGTTGTCGAAGTCGTGCGGTGTGTAGCCGCTGAAGTTCGTGAGCTGGTCGTGGAGGACGGTCGCCCACGTGATCCTGTGGTCGCGAAGCGCGGCCTCATAGACGTATGGCTTGAAAGACGACCCCGGCTGGCGCGGCGAGAGGATGACGTCGAACTGCCCGCCGATCGCATCGTTGGTGTAGTCGGCGGATCCGATCCACGCGAGTATCTCTCCGTTCTTGGGATTCGCGGCGAGCAGTGAAGCGTTGTTGACGTTGTAGCCCCTCAGGTCATGCACGCCATTGGTGATCGCGTCCTGGGCGATCTTCTGGATGTTGAGGTCGAGCGTGGTATGCACGACGATGCCGCCCTGCTGCACCGCGGCCGACCCGAAGGTTGTCTCGAGTCGTGAGAGCACGTAGTCGACGAAATGCGGTGCGACGCTCTGCCGCGCGCTGGGCTGGATCTGCAGCTCGGACTTGATGTCTTCGCTCGCGGCTTTGTCGGCGAGGTCGGGGCGTAGCGCGCCGGTTTCGACCATGCCGTTGAGCACATAGGTCTCTCGCTCGCGGGCGAGCTCGTAGCGCACGACTGGGTCGTACAGCGACGGCGCCTGGATCAGGCCTGCCAGGAACGCCGCCTGAGCGGGAGTGAGGTCCTTCGCGTCTTTGTTGAAGTAGGTGTGTGCAGCCGCGCCGGCACCGTAGGCGCCGTGGCCAAAGTAGACGCGATTGAGATACATGGTGAGGATCTGGTCTTTGGAGAAGCGCTGTTCCAGCGCTACCGCGAGCACGAGCTCCTGGACCTTGCGTGACACGGATTTCTCCGGCGTGAGGAGCTGGATCTTCACGAGCTGCTGTGTGATGGTGCTGCCGCCCTGGGTGGCGGCGCGAGAGGTGACATCGACCCACGCGGCTCGGGCCGTGGATCCAAAGTCGATCGCGCCGTGCTTGTAGAAGGTGCGGTCTTCCGCCGCGAGCACCGCCTTCGGCATGTACGGCCCCATCTGGTCGAGTGCGAGGTTCACGTGGTAGTGGCCGGCCGGGCTCCAGTCCTCGATCAGCTTGCCGTTGCGGTCGAGCACGATCACGTCGCCCGCCGCGAGCACGTTCTGGCTCGGGTCAGGAAGGTCCCTGATCGCCCACAGCACATAGACGGTCGAGGCGACCATCAGGATTCCGAGGGCGGTCGCGATCCAGACCCGTTTCATCCAGAGCCACGCGAGGGGACGCGCGAGGAATGAAGGCTGGCCGCCATTTGCGGCCTTTCGCATACCCACCCTTCGTGCTTCCTCCTCCAAGAGCTGATGGCGCCGATCTCGAGCGCTTCGCAGTAAAGAACGCCCGGTCAAATCGGGTTACTCGGCACCGGTGCGGCGGTTCCTACCTCACTTGTACGGCGCGTTTGCTCGGCCCGTCAGGTTTGATTGAGCCGGGGGTTCGCGCAAAAGGGAGCATGGGGAAGATCACTGTCTTGCCTGTCAGGGGTGGTAATGCCCTGGAGGCGGTCGCGAGGGTCTCGTCTTTTTTGGACAGCGAGGACGACCTGCCCACTTTGGTCGGCAAGCTCAGCGAGACCATCGCCGCGATCACCGGTGCGAGTCGGGTGGCCTTTTGGCGACTCGGTGCGCGTGGGACGCTCGCGGTGCAGATCGAACCTCACGGATTCCCCGAAAGCTCGCCGATCTACAGCGCACGACTCCAGCTCGGCGCGAGCGGGAACGGTGCGGTAGAGCGAATGGTGTTCGCCGACGAGCTCGAGCTGAGGAACGGCACGTCGACCGCGCTCGACGAAACCTGGCGAAGCGTGGGACTCCCTCACGTACGAAACTCGATCGGAGCCGCGTGGCTGGCGGGCGAGCGACGCCTCGGCGCAATCGTCCTGTACGACTCCCCGGCCGGTTTCGCGCCGCGGGACCTATGGGTTCTTCGGCTGGTGGGAATGGCGGCGGGTGTGGTCTGGGAGTATCGCGAGTCCGAGGACGAGCTGAGCCGCACCGCTGCGCGGCTCGATGAGGCCCTGGCTCTGAGCCGCCTCCTGAAGAATGTGGCAGCTGGAGGCGACGAGGCACGCCGGCGCTTCGCCGCGGCGCGGCGTGACGACTCGCTGCAACTGCTCACCGGTGCGGAGCTCCAGCTCGAGATGATCCGCAGAGAAACCGAATCCAACCACCAGGCGGTGCGCCTGGATGAGCTGCGTCAGACGCTGAGAAGGGTCGAAGACTCGCTTAACTGGCTGCTCACCATCGTCCCCTAGCGCGCCTCGAGGTGTAGGTCGATGAGGGGTGCGCCTTCCTGCTGACCGACCACGAAGATCACGGTTCCCTCAGCGACCCAGATGGTCAGCGTCTGCGACCCGTTGATGAAGTTCTCGTTGCCGCCCAGCTTGCCGTGCACATAGCCCGGCAGCGCGTCAGGCGCTTTGTCCTTCTTGCCCACGGACCCGGCGAGGGTGATGTTGGTGCTGGAAGTGAAAGGCACGCGGACTGAGGCGCCGATGCCGATGGCGGTGTTGAACAGGGCGAGCAGCAGTCCGAGGGTGATCACGACAAAAAAACTGGCGCAGCCGTAGCCGCCGCATCCGCCGCGCCACTCCCGACGCGTCCGCCTCGGCGTTTCGTTCATCCGCCGGCGATGGCTCCGATTATCAGCAAGGGTTCTTTACCTGAAGCAACCTCGGGTGGAAGCGGCTCGTCGGGCGAGTCGTCCGAATGGTCTTCCTCACATGCGAAGAAACGGATCATCGGCCGGCGCCTCTTGGTCTGCACATCCCGCACCGTCCCCAGCAACGCGGGGTAAGCCGACTCGAGCTGATCGAGGACGGCGCGCTGGGTGGCCGGCCCCTCGACCTGTACCTCGACGACCTTGCCGACGCCCGCGAGGATCTGGAGGTTTCGAGGCAGGACGACCTGGATCACTTCAGCGTCTGGACTTCGACCGACAGCACCGCAGGAAGGTCGTGCACGATAGCGCTCCACGAGTCGCCGCCATCGGGCGACGCATACACCTGGCCGCCGCTAGTGCCGAAATACACGCCCGATGGGTCGAGGTCGTCGACCGTCATCGCGTCGCGCAGCACGTTGACATAGCAGTTCTCTTGCGGCAAACCCTTGGTCAGCGCCTCCCAATCGTCACCGCCGGTCTTGCTGCGATAGACGCGCAGCTTGCCGTCCATGACGAAGTGATGGGAGTCGCTGGTGATGGGCACGACGTAGATCGTGTCGGGCTCATTGGCGTTGACGTCGATGACAAATCCGAAATCGGTCGGGAGGTTGCCGCTGATCTTCCGCCACGATTCCGCGCCGTCATCGGTGCGCATCACGTGCCAGTGCTTCTGCATGAAGAGCGTGTTGGGCCGCGAAGGGTGCATCGCGATGCGGTGCACGCAGTGACCGACCTCGGCTTCCTCTTCGGGCATCGTGTTCGAACGCAGGCCCTTGTTGGCAGGCCGCCACGTTTGGCCGCGGTCGTCGGAGCGGAAGACGCCCGCAGCCGAGATGGCGATGTACATGCGGTCATGGTTGCTGGGGTCGATGACGATGGTGTGCAGGCAGAGTCCACCCGCGCCTGGCGCCCATTCGCCGGCGGACGGGTGGGTGCGGAGCCCCGGCAGCTCAGTCCAGGTCTTGGCCCCGTCGTCGGATACGAACATCGCCGCATCCTCGACACCGGCGTAGATCTTGTCGGGGTCGTCCAGCGAAGGCTCGAGGTGCCACACGCGCTTGAACTCCCAGGGATGGTCGGAGCCGTCGTACCACTTGTGCGGGCTTGTCGGTCCGTCGTAAAGGAACTGGTTGCCGGCCGCCGCCCAGGTCTTGCCGCCGTCGTCAGAGCGCTGGAGGACCTGGCCGAACCAGCCGGACGTCTGGGAAGCGTAGATGCGGTCGGGGTCCGCCGGCGAACCCTTGAGGTGGTAAATCTCCCAACCGGCGAAGTGCGGTCCATCGACCGCCCACTTCTTCCGGGCGGCGTCGGAGCTCAGGATGAATGCTCCCTTCCGCGTCCCTACCAGGACTCGAACCTTGCTCATCTGCTTACCCCATGTTCAGAGCTGGGTGGATGGTCATCGATGTTCAGACCGCGGGAAACAGTAAAACTCATCGCCGGATCAGCCGTCTTTTCGCGGCGCCCGGCTCCTTCGGTGGATCCGTCTTGAGTCGCCAGAGGGAGCTGGAGCGTGAACGTGCTCCCCTTGCCCACGACCGAAGCGACGGTGATGTCACCGCCCTGCAGCCGGGCCAGCTGGCGGGCCAGGAAAAGACCAAGCCCGGTTCCTCGCAGATGCTCGGTCTGCGGTGTGATCACCCTTCCGAAGCGGGTGAACAAAATGCCGAGGCTCTCATGGGCGATGCCAAGGCCGCGATCGGTGACCGCGACGCGGGCCACGCCGCCCTTCGCCCTCACCTGGCACGTGACCACTCCCCCGTTGGGCGAGTACTTGATCGCGTTGGTCAGCAGGTTGGTGATGATCGTCTTGGTTCGGTCGGGGTCGACCCTGACCCGCACCCGACGCTCCGGCAAGTCCAGCTCGAGCGTGTGCTTAGCATCGACCAGCGGCTCAACCCCGGCTGCCGCGGCTCGGACGACATCGCGCAGGTCCGTCTCGATGGAGCGCAGCGTCACGCCGCCCTCCTCGAGGCGGGCCGCCTCGATCATCTCCTCGATGAGCTCGTTCATCTCCGACACCTTGGACGCCATCACCCCGGCGGCCTTGCGCCCGCGCTCGTTGAGGTGGCCGAGCATTCCGCCCTCGAGCATGGAAACGTATCCGCGGATCACGGTGACCGGGCCGCGCAGCTCGTGCGAGGCGAGGTTCAAGAACTGAGATTTGTTCTTCTCGATCGCGGCCATGCGCTCCGTCACGCTGACGCGCTGTAGTCCCGCGGAAACTGAGTTGGCGTAAGCGCGGAGCTGGGATATCTCGTCGGAGCCGAACACCGGGGTGAAGGTTCCCGCGACGACCGCGAGGGTGCCCTCACCCTCCGGCAGGTGCAGAGGCGCTCGAATCACATCGGACGACTCGTCGCGCTTGCCCGCGATCAATTTGCCATTCGGGTCGAGGATGTAGCCGCCCTTCCCGCCAAGCATGCGGGCGGCCCAGAACACCGCACGCTCGGCCAGCTCTTGACGCGTCGCGCTGAAGATCAGGAGGTCCTGCATCGAGTCGCGGACGGCACTCTCGACGCCCAAACGCCATAGGCGCCGCAGCAGCGCAGGCGGAGCGAAGCTCCAGTAGATCAAGGGCACCGAGGCGAGCGCCAGGAGCTGAGTGATGACGATCGCCGTCGGGGAGCGCAGCAGCGACGCCCCGATGACATCGAAAAGAAGGATCAAGACCAGGAGACCGAAGCCGAGGCTGAAAAACCTGAGGCGCGCCTTCTGCACCGCGGGCAGCCGAATGCTGGCGAGCCAAAAACGAAGGACCGGTTCGCCGATGAGCACGCCCCAGGCCAACACATAGAACAGCGAGAACGCGGACACGACGTCGGCGCCCGCGCGCGGGAACACGGTGACCAGGAGGATTCCGTCGAGAATCGCAAGCCCCAGCAGGATCTGAGCGGCCCGGTGCGCCCGCCGGCTCAGGGGCAGGAACTCGTCCCTGAACAGGAGGACGAAGTACGCGCACAGCATCAACGCGACGATCTCGACCACGGCCAGGAGCCCCGACTGCGGGAAACGGCCGAGCAGAGCCACGGCACCCAGGGCGAGGAGCGCGAGCGTGAGCCGGCCCTCGGCGCGACCGCGGCCTCGCAACCAGCGGTACGCCACCGCGAGACCGAGAACGACGAACCCCGCCGCGGTTAGGTCCTGCGCGACGACGACCACCTGGGTCAAGAGTCGGTGTGCTCGCCTCCCCGGCCCTGAGCGACCCAGATAGGGATCTGACGCGAGATGTCGGCGGGGGTGACCCGCGACTTGACGAGGTATTCGATGGCGCCGAGGGAGCGGCCCCGGTCGATCATCTCGGGCTCCCCGTAGTTGGACAGGATCACCACCGGCGGATGATTCGGCAGCCGGTCGTTGAGGGCGGAAAGGACCTCGAAGCCGCTGCGGTCGGGGAGCAGCAGGTCGAGCAGGACGAGGTCAGGGGCGTCGTCCGAGATGGACGTGAACGCGACCTCGCCGGTGGTCGCGTTGGTCACTCGGTAGCCGTCGTGCTCCAGCTGCAGTCGGTACATGTCGGCAATGGAAGGGTCGTCTTCGATCATCAGGACATGGAGCGGAGCCGCCCCGCCCGCGAGCAGTTTCCGGTAGAGGACCGGCCGTCCCAACGGAGGCGGCGCCGGCGTCCAGCCCGACGCCGGAAACCAGTGGGTGGGCGCGTCAAAACGCCACGTGGAGCCCGCTGCACCAGTCGCGTTGGCCACCCACGGGTGATCATAATGTTCGGTTCCGCACGGATCGCCTGCGGTCCGGCGGGGTTCGTAAAGTTTTGTTAGTTCGATATCACCGGGGGAGACATATTGGCGGCGGCCAGGGCGTTTGACGCGGCGCTGCATGACGTTCTCGACAGGCTTCAGGCGGCGAGCTCCGACCTCGACGCATCCGGCGAGCCGGACGCGGTGGCCGAGGAGGCGGCGGCCCTGGCGCTGCGGCTGACCGGGTCGGCCCAGGTAGAGCTGACCGTCGGAGATCACGTGTTCACCCGGTCGACAGACTCGCCAGGCCTTGACGAGAACGTCACCACAGCCGAGCTTGTCGCGGGCGGGCAGGTACTCGGCGCCATCAAGGTCCTCAGGGCCGCGCCGTACTCGGACTACGAGCGCCAGGCTCTCGCGATCTTCGCTTCGCAAGCCGCCAGCGTGATCGACAGCGCGCACCGCCGGCGCAGCAGCGAGCGTGCCGAGCGCGCCCACGAGCTGGCGGTGGAGACCCTACTTGCCGTCTCGTCTCACGCTTTCTCCGGCGAGGACCAATCCGATTTCTACCGCCGGCTGGCGCGAACTGTCGGCGAGCTGGTCGACGCCCGCAAGGTCTTGTTCTGGAGGCTGGGCGACGGAATGCTGGCGCCCGTCGCGAACGGAAGCTACGGCCTGGACGCCGCCTCCCTTGCGCGGCTGCAACCGGAGCACTGCACCCCCGATGGCGTGGACCTGGCCAGCCAGGTGGTGTACCACGACCTCGTCCTCCGGTCGCGCAAGGACGACGGGACGCAGTTCGCACCCGTGCTCGACGCACTGGGCGTGTCGGACGCGGTCAGCGTCCCTTGGCGCGCTGGCGACGAGCGCATCGGCCTTCTCGCGGCATACGAACCGCTGGGTCGGGAAGGTTTCTCTCGCGACGACAGATGGGTGCTCGAGAGGGCGGGGCTCGCCGCAGGCCTGGTCACGCGCCTGTGGCACTCCCAGGAGGATCTGAACAGGTCACTCGACCGCCTGGTGAAGGTCGACGCCGCGCGCCAGCTGCTGCTCAAAAACCTCACCACGGTCGTGGAGAGGGAGCGCAAGCGTTTCGTCAGCGAGCTTCACGACGACGCGCTGCAGAAGCTGACCGCCGCCGAGCTGCAGGTGGCGCGTCTTGCGCCGGGCAAGAAAGTCGACCCCGAGGCCCTCGCCGGCCTGCAGAGCCTCCTCGAGGAAACGGAGGCCGCGTTGCGACGCCTCGTGTTCGACGTACGTCCGCCCGCGCTCGAGGGTCACGACGGTCTCGCCCAGTCGATCCGCGACCGCCTCTCGATGCTGTCCGCGAACGGCGTCAGCCACGACTTGAAGATCGATCTGCCATCCGACCTGGGCGCGGACGACCGCGCCATGATCTTTCGCGAGGTCGCAGAGTCGATCGCGAACGTAGAGCGCCACGCCAATGCGAAGCACGTGAAAGTCTCGCTGACTCTTTCCGGAGGCGGCGTCACGGGAGTGGTTCAGGACGACGGTCAGGGATTCGACGTAGCGCAACGCAGCAACCTGCCGGGTCACCTCGGTCTTCTTGCGCTGCGCGAGCGCGCCTTGATGGCCGGCGGGCGCTACAAGATCGAAAGCAAGCCAGGCGCCGGAACCCGGATCGAGTTCTGGATTCCGGTCCAGACCTGAGTCAGGGAATGACCGGGCTCGGCTCCGGCGCCGTCGGTCCTGGCTCTTCGACAGTGCGGCGCGCGGGTGACGGCAGCGCGAGCACGGCTACCAGCCCGGCGCCGGCGACGAGGACTGTCGAGCCGAGAAACATTGCGCGCGCGCCGAGCGTCCCGTAAACCAGGCCCCCGGCGAAGGTGCCGGCGATGGGCGCTAGCCCGAAGGCCACCGACTTGAACAACGCCTGCCCGGTTGCGCGCAGCCGCACAGGCGACAGCTCGTCGGCGAGCATCACCGAAGCCACGTAGGTCAGGGCGAACCCGACGCCGACCGCGAGCTTCAATGCCGCCGCGACAAACGCGCTCGTCACGAAAGCCCAGGCGATGAAGGTCACCAGGTAGATGCCGCAGCCAAGCGCGAAAAGCGTGCGGTGGCTCACGTACCGCGTGAGGACGTGGGTGTAGCCCATGGTCGGGATCTCCGCCACCGCCTGGAACGCCGCCGCGGCGCCGACCAGGAATGCTCCGCCGCCGAGGGCCGAGATCTGGAGCACCAGGAAGTTTTGCGTCGCAGCCAGCGAGACGCCGAGAAGGAATGTGCTGGCAAGGAATCCGAGCAGCGCCAGCGGCAATTTGCCCAGGCGCCTTGGCCCGCTCGCCACCGGCGCGGCAGTTTTCTCCGCCGACGGTGCCGGCTTGACGGCGCGCCAAACCCAGAAACCGAAGAGCAGCGTCAGCGGCGCGTACACGAATGGCATCAACCGCAGACTGAGCAGCTGGTAGACGCCGCCGATGACGGTCACCGAGGCTGCCCACCCCGCGCTCATGCGCAGCCGGATCCGGGCGTAGTCGGTGCGCCGGCTGTTGATCAGGCGACGCAGGGCGATCGGGTCGAGGAGCATGAAGGGCGCGCGGGCGAGCCACAGCACGACGATCACCGCCGTCAGCAAAACGGCTCCATTCGTCACTGCCAGAAGAAGGGCCGTCAGCGCGGCCGCAATCGTCGCGACTGGGATGATCCGCTCCGCCCGCAGGCGCCGATCGGCCAGATAGGCCCAGCTCATGCCGGCGGCCAACGAGGCGAGGGCGGCCGCTGCCAGCACCGCGCCGATCAGCGGGGCGCTCATCCCCTGCTTTAGAAGAAAAAGCGGAACGAAAGGAAGCAAGGTCCCGTCGGCCACGCCGACCAGCACGTACGACCAGTTGAGCGCGCGCTTTTCCAGTTTCGGGTCAGATTGGAAGGACGATGGATTCACCAAGACGTTTGGGCACGACCATACGCCACGCATCGAGCACCAGCTCCTGCATCTCGCGCATCTCCAGCGCGTCGAGGCGCGCGAGCACCCAGTGATAGCGAAGGTCGCCGCGGCTGGGCTGCAGAAACTTGTCAGGCGAACCGCCGATCAGCCAATCGCGCTCTTCTTTCGGAAAGGCGAAACCCATCACCGTCTCGTCACGCGAGAACGACAGGTAGACGATCCGTCCCACCCTGAACTTCACCCGCCCGCCGACGAGGACCTCGTAGCTGCGAGGGAGCTTCTGCGCGAGGGAGCGCACGTCGGCGATGGTCACCATGCGAAGTCAGCCGCTGACCACGAAAGCCGGCCGGCCGCTCGACGCGACAACCAGGTCCAGCCACATCCCGCTTGCCTCGCTGCCCGGTACGAGCGACGCAATCCGGTAATCCCCGGTGTTCTGGGGGGTGAAGACGAAGGACGCCGACTCTCCCGGGTTGAGGCCGCGCTTCGGATCCGGCGTCGACCAATCGGGTTGCAGGGGTTCGGTGGCGTGGCCGTCCGCTACCACCGCGCATGACTGGTTGACCGTCGAGCGGTTGGCGCACTGCACCGTGATCTGCCAGCCGACGGCGACCTTGAGCTGCAGCTGTCCGTTCGGGTAGCCGTTGTAGTTGAACTGAAAGTCGCTCGCCGGGTAACCGGCGATGAGCGTCACCACAGCCGTCCTGGCCTGGTCGTCCACCTTCAGGTACTTGCTCGGGTCGGGCGGCGTCCCGGACCCGGTGCCCGTGATCGGGTCGCAGGCGGCAAGGAAGAGCGCAGCAAGCAAGAATGGGAGCATCGCCATGGACCCGAAACCGCCGCCTCGAGCCCTCGCCTGGTGGGAATCGCTCGACACCTGGGTCCAGCTGGCGATCTCCTTCCCGGTGTTCGCCGTGATCACTTTCCTCCTCAACATTGGCCCTTTTTTCCAACCCCTGGGACGTTCGATCTTCTACGGCGTGTTCGAGGGTGGCGTTCTTTCCGGGCTGCTGGCGGTGGCCACGCGTACGGAGCGAGATCGGCGCAAGAAAGATCGTTAAATAACGGGGCTTTTTTTCCTTAATTTCGTGTTTTTGGACCTTGGCGCCACTACCATTTCAGGCCTTAATACGGCCTGCCCGGAGGGTGTGCCGGGCCAAGGAGAAATTGGGCTTGGGTTGGTTGCGGTTTGCGCAAGCTGGCTTTTTCACGCGCCTTTTCGCCGGCGTGTTTGGCTCCGGCATCCTCCTGCTGACCGGCCCGCTTTCCGCGCACGCCGATGGAGCAATCGCCCCGTGCGGCCCGGTGCCATCCTGCTACGGCCCGGCACAGCTGCGCGCGGCATATGACGTTCCTTCCGACACCACCGGCGCCGGTCAGACGATCGTCATCATCGATGGCTACCAGTACCCGGGGGTCAGGCACGACCTTTCCCAGTTCGACGCGGCGCTCGGTCTGCCGGCGGCCAATCTCCAGATCATGGCCCCCGACGGCACGACACCTTTCGATCACACCAGTCCGGTGCAGCTCGGGTGGGCCGTCGAGGAGTCGACCGACGTCGAGTGGGCGCACGCGATCGCGCCTGACGCCAACCTGGTCCTGGTGGAAGCCAAGACGGGGGATGACGCGGACATCCTCAGCGCAACCAAGTTCGCCATCGACAACAACCTCGGCGATGTGATCTCCATGAGCTTTAGCGAGGCCGAGAGCTGCCCGACCGCGGACTTCCTCGCAGACGAGCACGCCGCTTTCGAACGCGCGGTTGCGCAGGGAATCACGCTGGTGGCAGCCTCGGGCAACAACGGTCCCATGCAGCACGACTGCAATGGAGCGTTGGTTGAGGCTGTCGGCACCCCGGCATCCGACCCCCTCGTCACGGCCGTGGGCGGTACCGACCTGACAATCGACTCGAGCACCGGCGGTCAGTCAGAAGTCGCCTGGCGGCCAAGCGGAGGGGGCTTCAGCGCCTTATATCCACGACCCGCCTATCAGGCTCCGTTCCAGAAGAACCACGAGGCGCGGGGAGTGCCTGACGTGGCCTGGAGCGCAAGCCAGTTCCACCCGACCGTGATCCTGTTCCACGGTAGCTTGGGACCGTTTGCGGGAACCAGTGTCGCCACGGCGGAATGGGCCGGGGTCGTGGCCCTGGCCGACCAGGATGCCGGTCATCGCCTGGGAGCGATCAACGAGGCTCTGTACCATGCGGCCAAAAGCGACGACGCGGCAGGCCGGTTCCACAGCATGGGGGGCGAAGGCTGGGATAAGAACTCCGGCCTCGGCACGCCGGATGTATCCAACCTCATCGCCTGGATCGCCCTCCGCTTCTAGACCCGTTCCAGGTCTCGCAGCGTGCGTTCGTTGGTCGTCGTGCCGGTGTTGAGCGTGCTCTTGGGTTCGAGCAACAGCGCGTGCACCTCTTCTTCGGCCACTGGCATGTGCTCGACCATGTGCGGGATCACGGCAAACTCGCCGGGGTCGAGCACGATGTCGCCGTCGCGCAGCTTGATCACGAGGCGACCTTTGAGCACATAGAAGAGCTCGTCCTCGGTCTCGTGGTGGTGCCAGACGAACTCGCCTTTGAACTTCGCGGCTTTGACGTAGAAGTCGTTCATCTCGCCGATGATCTTCGGCGACCAGTAGTCATCGAACCGGGCGAGCTTGTCCGCGACGTTGACTTTCTCAACCATCTCTCTCTGCCTCCACGTCATCATCAGCACCTGACATGACCGGGGTGCTGCCGCACATCCTCTACGGCGGCGACTACAACCCTGACCAGTGGCCTGAGGACATACTGAAAGAAGACGTTCGCCTCATGCATGAGGCGGGAGTCAACGTCGTGAGCCTCGGCGTGTTCTCGTGGTCACGCATCCAGCCGACCTCGCTGACCTGGGACTTCGATTGGCTCGACCGCGTGATGGCGATGCTGTACGAGAGCGGCATCAGCGTGAACCTCGCCACCGCCACGGCATCGCCGCCGCCGTGGCTCTCCCACGCGCACCCAGAGATGCTTCCCACGCTCGCGGACGGCACCCGCCTGTGGCATGGTTCGCGCCAGCACTACTGCCCGAGCAGCCCGGTCTACCGCGAGGCGGCGGGGCAACTGGTGGAGAAGATGGCCGAGCGGTATGGCTCGCATCCCGCGCTGGCCATGTGGCATGTCGGCAACGAGTACGGCTGCCACGTGCCCGCTTGCTACTGCGATGTCTCGGCCGCGGCATTTCGCCGCTGGCTGCAAGCGCGATACGAATCGCTTGAAGACCTCAACCGCGCCTGGGGCACGTCGTTCTGGTCGCAGCGCTACTCGGACTGGGCCGAGATCATCCCGCCGCGCCGCACGCCGACCTGGCCCAATCCCTCGCAGCAGCTCGACTTCCATCGCTTCTCCTCGGATGAGCTGCTCGAGTGCTACATGCTCGAGCGCGAGCTGCTGAAAAGCGCAACGCCCGAGGTCCCCATCACCACCAACTTCATGAGCTTCTTCAAGCCGCTCGATTACTGGTCGTGGGCCGCGAGTGAGGACGTTGTCAGCAACGATTCGTATCCCGATCCGTCCGATCCCGGATCCCCGATGCGCGCGGCGATGGCCGGCGACCTGATGCGCTCGCTCGGCCGCGGGCAGCCGTGGATCCTGATGGAGCAGAGCCCCAATCGCGTCAACTGGCGTGACGTCAACGTTGCGAAGTCGCCCGGTTTGATGCGCCTGTGGAGCTACCAGGCCCTGGCGCGCGGCGCCGATGGGATCCTGTTCTTCCAGTGGCGGCAGTCACGAGCCGGCGCCGAGAAGTTCCACAGCGCGATGGTGCCGCATGGTCCGGTCGAGGAGTCTCCGACCTGGCACGGGGTGGTGCGCCTCGGCGCGGAGCTGCGCCGCCTCGACGAGGTGGCCGGCACACGCGGCCGGGCAGACGTGGCGATGCTGCTCGACTGGGAGTCGTGGTGGGCGCTGGAGCTGCCTTCCAAACCATCGAACCGCATCCAGCAAATCGAGCAGCTCGAGCGCCTGTATCGCCCGCTGTACGAGTCCAACATCACGGTCGATTTCGCCCGGCCCGCGGACGATCTCTCCGCGTACCGGCTGGTGATAGCTCCGTGCCTCTACCTCGTGGACGAACGCGCGGCGCTCAACCTGGAGGAGTTCGTGCGCGGCGGCGGTACGCTCCTGATGACGTTCTTCAGCGGCATCGTCGACCAGTTCGACCACGTGTACCTCGGCGGCTATCCACGGCCGTTTCGAAGGCTGTTGGGTCTGAAAGTCCTCGACTTCGATCCGCTGCCGCTTGGGCACGGCATCGACCTGCGCTTTCACGACGGCTTCCAAGCCCGGGGTGAAATCTGGAGCGAGCTCATCGAGCTCGACGGCGCGGAGGCGATGGCGACGTCCAACGGATCGCCCGCCATCACGCGTCATCGCTTCGGCGATGGAACCGCGTTCTACGTGGGAACCATGCCCGACCAGGTTGCGCTGGCGCGCGTGCTCTCGGGAGCATGCTGGGTCGCGGACGTGAAACCCGCAGCACGCACGCCGCAGGCGGTCGAAACCGTGCGGCGTTACGAGGGTGGAAAGTCGATGCTGTTCGTGCTCAACCACCGCGACGTCGCGGTGGACGTTCCAGTCGAAGAGGCGGGGACCAACCTGATCGACGGCAACGAGGTGCACCGAGGACTGATGCGGCTCGAGCCTCGCGGTGTCGCGATCATCAAGGAAGGCTGGTAGCCGCCTTCGATTAGTTTCGAGGGTCACTGGAGTCTTGATGGTGATGGCAGAGATGAAAACCTTGATCACTGGACTCGTGGTCGGGGAGTCGCCGCGGTGGCGAAACGGGCGACTCTGGTACTGCAACTGGGGCGCCCAGGAGATCCGGACGATCGACGAGAGCGGCATTGGCGAAGTCATCGCGCGAGGACCAAAACCGGCGGGCTTTTGCATCGACTTCCTACCCGACGGCCGGCTGCTCGTGACCGGCGAGGACGGGCTCCTGCGTCGTGAGCCCGACGGATCGTTTGTCACCCATGCGGACCTCGGCGCCCTGGGCAAGAGCTGGAACGAGGTCACAGTCGACGGTCGCGGCTATGTCTATGTGAACAGCGTCGGCTTCAACTTCGGACAGGAAGACTTCCGCCCTGGAACGATCGCGCTGGTCGCGCCGGACGGGAGCTCGCGCCAGGTTGCCGACAGCGTCATGTTCCCCAACGGCATGGTTATCACACCGGACAACTCCACGCTCGTGGTCGCCGAATCCTGGGCCCATCGGCTCACCGCGTTCGACATCGAAGACGATGGCTCGCTCGTGAACCGGCGCGTCTGGGCGGAGGTCGATGGCGACGGGATCTGTCTCGACGCCGCAGGCGCCATCTGGTGCTCGGGTGTCTCCGGAGGCAAGCCGGAGTGCCTGCGCGTCCGCGAAGGCGAGGTGCTCGAGCGAGTCGAGCTGGACTCCGCCTGCTTCGCCTGCATGCTCGGCGGCGAGGACGGGAAGACCCTGTTCCTGATGAACGCCGACTGGCTCGGCGTCGAGCGCATGGGTGAGCTGTTTCGCTCGACCACGGGCAAGATCCAAACGATCCGCACAGCGGTGGCGCACGCCGGCCGTCCTTGAAGCGCTAACGGTCCTCCAGCGAGAACCTGTACTCCACGACCGGGACCTCGACGCCCAGCTGGTACAGCAGCGTGTTCAGGTCCCCATGGTGCTGACGCTCGTGGAGGAGAACGTGGACGAAGATCTCGGCCGGGCTGTACCGCATCGTGTCGCCATCGACGTTCATCTCGCGACCGGACACAAGCTCCTGGTCATTCAGCGAGCCCAGGTATTCAACAGCGTGACTCCTCACGCGGCGCCGGTAATCGTCGAGCTCCTCCCACGACTCCGCCAACTCGACTCGTTCGTCGGTCGTTGCGGATGGACTCGCCAGCCAACGGACGTAGGCCCAGTTGATGTGGGATAGAGCGTCGCGCAGCGCGGGCCACCCCGAGCCGGGTGCATGTCTTGTAAGCAGCTCGTCGCCCAAGGGGCGGATGAGTTCTTCGTACGCGTTCCAGCTGTAGTCGGTGAACGCGAACAGCTCCTCGATCATCGCTCGGTTCACGCGCATCAGCGCTTGGCCGGCTTCGATTTGTTGAGTCGCACGGCTTCGAGGATGAGTGCCGTCAACGCGGCCTCATCGACGGTTTCCTTTTCCGTGAAGTCCACGGCGCGGACCGAGTTGCTGTCGAGCCTCGCGTTGAACACCTTCTTTGGATCTCTGATCAAAGCGCCCTTGGGGAAGGTGAGCCTTACCGCATTCTTGAGCGCCTCCCCGATGCAGACGATTCCGTCGTGAGACCAGACGAGAACTCCCATCGGGTTGCTGGGCTTCTTCCACTTGAGCTCTTCGACCACGCTAGCGTCGGCCCTCTTGATGACTCCGCGCAACTGTGAAAGCCTCTTGCCTCGCCAGCCACCCCACGAATCAATCCTGGCATCGATCTCGTTTCTGGCCACTCACATATCCTGACGAGATCCGTGCGCGTCGTTATTCGCGAGCTTGAGGCGACGGACTCGATTGACGACCTGACGGAGCTTCTTAATGAAGCCTACCGACCGCTCGGCGCGATGGGTCTCAACTACACGGCCGTCGATCAAGACTCAGCGACCACCGCCAAAAGAGTCAAGCGCGGCCAATGTCTGGTTGCGGTGCTCGACGGTCACATAGTCGGCACGATCACCTGGTATGCACCGGGCACGGTCGGAGTGGGCAGTTCGTGGTATCAGCGGTCGGACGTTGCGGCCTTTGGGCAGTTTGCCGTCCGCCCACGAGAGCAAGGACACGGACTCGGCCTCGCGCTTATGACCGAGGTCGAGCATCTCGCGAAGCTCGCCGGCGCTGCCGAACTGGCCCTCGACACTGCCGAGCCTGCGACCCAGCTCATCGACTACTACTCGCGCCGCGGCTTTCGACAGGTCGACACCGTCCAGTGGAACGGCAAGACCTATCGCAGCGTGATCATGAGCAAGTCGCTCCGCTAGATCTGCGACGTTGGTCGGAGCGAGGAACAGGTTCTCGCCCCGACCACATTTCGAAAGCTATCTGGCCGGCCCGGGCCCGCCCTGGATCACGTTGAACGAGCTGTCCAGGTGAACCTCTGTCGTGGTCCCATCCGACTTGGTGACCGTGACCTCGTATCCGGTCTTGTTGAAGTCGGTGGTCACGGCGCCGGGGGTGCCCCCGACTGCCTTGACCGCGGCCGCCTGCGCCTTGGCGGCATTCGCTCCGGTGACCGCCGTCTCGGCGTTTTCGTGCGCCGGCGTGCCGTGCGCGGGCATGGCCGGCGCCGCTGAGGAGCCGGCGCTCGGGGTTGGGCTGGGCGACGCCGCGAGTGCCGCTGTCGACGCGACCGCGCCTCCGATTCCGCCCGCCAGCGCCGAAGCAGCAAAGCCGCCGAGCAGCAGTGCCTTCATTTTGGGTGTCATGCGTCTATCTCCTTGCTGATCTGGGATGTGCTTGTGATCACGTTGGAGATGTTCGACGCGATGCCTTGGTTGCGGCTTGGGGCTTTCTGTCAGCTCGCTGAGGCAGCGCCTAGTCGCTACTCCAAGCGTTCCGATCGCTCAGGTGGAATTGGTTGGGGTCGCGACTGCTGACGGTGGATGACCGTCGCAATCGCGGCTCCAACGAGAGGACCAACGATGTAAATCCACAGATCAGACCAGGTTCCATGAGCAAACATTGCTGCGCCGAGAGTGGCTGCGAATCCGACCGCTGGATTGAACGCCGCACCCGAGATCGGACCAACCACAAGGACACCTGCGCCGACGGTGAACCCAATCGCGATGCCGTAATACGAGTTGCCCGCCGTCTCCTTGGTCGCTGCAACATTCAGAACAACCAGCACCAACGACGCTGAAAACAAAACCTCAGCGGTCAGAGCCCAGTACCAGAGCACCCCATGGCCGGGATGAATTCCTGGGGTTATGCCCGAAAGCTGATCGGCCAGCACAAACGCCAGGCTGCCGGCTAGGAGCTGGGTGAACCAATAGAGCCCGAGCTCGAGCGGGGTCATGACCCCGCGTAGGAACAGGCCGAACGAGACCGCCGGGTTGTAGTGGGCGCCCGAGATGTGACCGCCCATGTAGACCATCGCCGCCAATCCAAAGCCAATGGCCACGGGAGCCAACTGGCCGGCTTCATGTGACAGCGCGATGATGGAGAAGAAACCGAATGTCCCTACGAATTCGGTCAGAAGTTTGGCTCGGATCACGTGTGTGTCACGTTTTCGTCTTCGGCAGATCGAGCGGCGGGTAGAAGGGGCCTGCGGCCGGATCCTGTATCGCCTCCATGAAGTTCGTCCCGTAGTCGCGCTCGATATCGCCCAGGCTCCAGGCCTGGCGCTTGTAGGTCCAGTTGGCCGGTCGAAGCGAATGAGCTTGCTTGAAATGGGCGACGGCCGCATCAGACTGGCCGTGGGTGCTCAGGTAGACGCCGAGGTGGAACTCGGCCGAAGCCTCCACGTCAATTGCCTCGACTTCGGGCAGGCGACCGTCGAGGTGCTTCTCGTCCATCAGATAGCGGCTGGACGCACCGTTCGCAACCCAATCGCGCACCGCATCGAGATACGCCTCGTTTCGGGTGACCTCGCCGGTCTCGCGATTCCGGCGCTGCGCGTAAATCGGGTCGTTGGCCCGCACCATCGCGCCCTTCTCGTCGATCCAGAAAGCCGCGGGCACGTTGCGCACTCCATAGAGATCGGCGACGCGCAGTTCCTGGTCGAGCAGTGATGGGTGGCGCTGGCCGGCGGCCGTCACGAATGGCTCGGCCGACGCGCGGCCCTTTGCGTCCGCGGCGACCGTTACCACCTCGAATCCCCGGTCCTTCAGCTCCTCCCGCAGCTCCTGCCAGACCGGCAGGTCAAAGCGGCAGCTTCACCACGTGGCCCAGAACAAAAGGAAGACTTTCTTGCCACGTAGGTCGCTCAGCGCGAGAGGCTTTCCTTCGAGGTCGGGGAGGACGAAGTCGGGCGCTTGGTGCAAAGCAGGACGTCCGGCCCGCCACTCCCAGCCCGGCGGCCCAAACAACCACACGCCGCTGCCTTCGTCATGGGCGAATGGCTGCTCGATCCTGCGCGCGAACTCGCTCAAGTTGAAGTTATCGCCGCCTGGTCCAAGCAGCTCCACACGTCGCGCTTCACCTACCGGGACGCAGACCTCGCCCTTGCAAACGCCTTCGGGCTTGAGCTCCCAACCGGTCGCGCGAGGCAGGTCGTCGAGCCTGAGCCATAAGTCCTTGACGTCCGTCTTCGACACGGCCTCGAGTGAAGTCTCGCGGCCGTCGTAGAGAACCGTTGCCCGCCCCACGTCCCCATGGACAATAGTTGAACCTCACCCGTGACTCATCCCGATCAGGCACCGTGGATCGAAGCGACAACGCTCGGCGAAGCGTGGATGAAGATCGTCTCGGCGATCTCGAAAACGGGCGTCGCAGGCGACTGGGACGGACTGCCTATCGTCGAGATTTTCCGCGCGACTCTCCAGGTTCAATCACCAGCAGTCGAGGATCCGATCATCACCCGCTACGGTGATCCCGAACGCCTCGCGTGGATGCGCTCTAACTTCATAGATCGCTCGCGCGTCGCCGAGCTGGGGGGTGCAGACAGCTACGCCACGCGCCTGTACGACTACGCGCACAGCGGCCGTGATCAGATCCGCTGGGTGATCGATCGGATCGCGGCCAATCCCTCGACGCGTGACGCCACGATCACGACCTTTCAACCGCTGACCGACAGCACCTACGTTCCGTGCATCAGCCTGCTCGACTTCTGGCTCCTGCGGGGTTCGCTTCAGCTCGGGGTCTACGCCCACGGCATCGACTTCGGTACGAAGGGCTACGCGAACCTCATCGAGCTCGCGGCACTGCAAGCTCAAGTGGCCGACGAGCTCGGCGTGCCGCTCGGCACGCTGACGATGACGGTGAAATCGGCCCACATCTACAAGTCAGAGCTCGAGACGATGCAACACGTCGCGCAGCCGCCGACCGGGCAACCGGCCCGATGAGCGCCGTGATCGACACCGATGCGCTGCGCCAGAAATACCGCGAGGAGCGCGATAAGCGGATTCGCCCCGACGGCGTCGACCAGTACATCCGGATCGCCGACCAATTCCCCGAATACCTCGACGACCCGTACATGCCGGTCGTCCCTCGCCAGCCCAAGACCGACCACGTCGCGTTTGCGTTTGTAGGCGGGGGCTTCGCCGGCTTGCTGACTGCCGCCCGATTGAAGGAAGCCGGAGTCGCGAACGTCCGGATCATCGACAAGGCGGGTGATTTCGGCGGGACCTGGTACTGGAACCGTTACCCCGGCGCGCAGTGCGACACGGCCTCGTTCGTGTACATGCCGCTGCTCGAGGAGACGGGGCACATGCCGACCGAGAAATATGCCCACGCGCCCGAGATCCTCCAGCACTGCCGGCGCATTGGCGAGCGGTACGCGCTGTACGACAACGCCCTCTTCCACACCGAAGTCACCGGACTGGAGTGGGACGACGTGCGGTCACTGTGGGTGATCAAAACGTCGCGGGCGGACCGATTCACCGCTCAGTACGTCGGCTTCGGCATCGGGCCGCTGAACGTCCCCAAGCTGCCGGGAATCCCAGGCATCGACTCATTCCGGGGACATTCCTTCCACACGAGCCGATGGGACTACGCCTACACAGGCGGCGACCCGTCGGGAGCTCCGATGACGAACCTGAGGGACAAGCGGGTGGGCGTCGTCGGAACCGGCGCCACGGCCGTCCAGTGTGTCCCCGAACTTGCTCAGGCCGCCTGGCAGCTCTACGTATTTCAGCGCACGCCATCGTCGGTTGACGTGCGCGGCAACCGCGCGACTGACCCTGAGTGGTTCGCGGATATGGCAACTCCGGGCTGGCAAGCGCGTTGGCTGGAGAATTTCGCCGAGAACCAGTCGTTCGCGTTCCCGGAAGAGGACCTGGTCATGGACGGCTGGACGGACATCGGCCGCCGTATCCGCGGCCGAGTGCTGGAATCAGGGCTCACCGAGTTGACGCGCGAGACCATCCTCGGCGCATTCGAGCAGTCGGACTTCGAAAAGATGGAAGAGATCCGCGCGCGCGTGGACACCATCGTTCGCGATCCGCGGACGGCGGAGAAGCTGAAGGCCTGGTACCGGCAGCTGTGCAAGCGCCCTTGCTTCCATGACGAGTACCTTCAGACGTTCAACCTGCCCACGGTGCACCTCGTCGACACGGGCGGCAAGGGCGTGGACCGCATTACGCCGAAGGGAATCATGGCGGCCGGGCAAGAGTACGAACTCGAGTGCATCGTCTACGCGTCCGGCTTCGAAGTCGGCACGGACTTCACGCGTCGCGCCGGTTTCGAGGTGATCGGCCGTGATGGCCGAACACTGGCTGACCATTGGCGCGACGGCATGCGGACCATGCATGGCGTGCACGTGCACGGGTTCCCCAATCTCTTCATCGTCCAGGCTTTCCAGGGCGGAAACCTGATCTCCAACGTTCCGCACAACCTCTACGACGCGGCGCGCACGGTGGCCGGCGTAGTCGAGCGAGCCTCTGCAACCGGGTCGACGCGGGTGGAGGTAACACAGGATGCCGAGGAGGCGTGGATGCAGCTGATCCTTTCCGGCGAGAGCCTCCTCCAGGGCCGCGACTGCACCCCCGGCTACTACAACAACGAGGGTCATCCCGAGGACCCGCGGATCCGTTTCTTCGTCGGTTATCCGCTTGGGCCTAGCGCGTACTTCCAGTACATCGAAGACTGGAGGTCGAACGGCACGTTCGAAGGGTTGAAATTCGGCGTCTAGCTCATCGCACGGCGCAGAAAGTCCAGCTGCCTCTCGTTCCCCTTGCGTCCCAAGGTCGTGGGATATGCGTTGAACGCGTGCACTCCCTCCGGAAAGATGGCGATCTCCGCCTCGTTACCCGCGGCGCGCCACCTCTCGTACATGAAGAGTGAATCGTCGAGCAGCGGATCCATCGTTCCCACCGTGAACAAAGCCCGCGGCATGTGATCCAGCCGGGCATAGAGCGGAGAGATGTCCGGCTCGCGCCGCTGTTCAAAGCTGAGGCCGGGAACGAAGTTGTTCGTGAACCATTGCACGATCGGCCACGAAAGCACGAGGTTGCGGTCGCCCCACAGTCTCTGGCTCGGCGTCCCATTGAGGTCGTAACCGCCGTAGACGAGATTGGCCGCGGAGACCGCGCCTGTGATGCCGTGCCTGTCCCGCAAGCGCAGCAACGTGACAAGGGCGAGGTGCGCGCCGGCGGATTCGCCGCCGATGGCGAATCGGGCCGGAGCATCGAGCAGCTCACTCCCGTGTTGGAGCAGATGGAGTACCGCGTCTTCGCAGTCGTCTGGCCCCGCGGGGTAGGGGTGCTCCGGACCCAGCCGGTAGCCGATGCTCGCCGCGCACAGTCCGGTCCCGTCGGCGAACGTCTTCAGCGCCACGTCCTGCATGTCGTGCGCGCCGAGCGTCCAACCTCCCCCATGGATATGGAGGTAAATCCCGGTCGGCTTGCCCGCGGGGCGCATGACGCGAATCGGGATCGGACCGCCTCGGCCGCCGACCTCGATGTCCCTGGCCTCCTCCAGGTAGACCGGAGCCGGGAGTATGCCCTTGCCCTCGCGCCTCAGCCGGCGAGTTTCGGCCACTGGGACAGAGGTCACCGGCGGCACGGTGGCGATGAGGGCTTCGAGCTGAGTGTTGAATGCGCGCGCTTCGGCGATGTCCTTTTGATCGATCGCTTCCGCCTCGAGGCCAGCGGTCGCCACGCGGTCAGTCTAGAAGACACGCCGACGCCAGCCCAGTAGTCCCCACCTCGGCGAACCGGGCCGGATGAGTCCCGCCAGCGCACCGATGCCCAGGCCCCCGATCGCGGTCACGATCCAGGGCAAGTAATCCGGGCCGGGACGGTCTACGACCACCGAGACGCGCTGCACAGAAGAGCCCTGGCGCAAAAACAGCTGCGCGACACCCGGGTGCCCACCTCCGGGAACGCGCCCGCAATCCACCTTCAGATGTACGGCTCCCGCAACCACCGAAGCCTGCAGCCAGGACGCGTCGACGGCGAGCTGCAGGTCCGGTCCAGCGGTCGTCAACTTGACCTGGGGTTGCAGAGGCGAGGGGCAGCTCCCCATATCGACCAGCGACACTGAGGCGAGCGGGTGATCAGTGCCCGCAGGAGCGCCCGCCGACAGCGGATCACCCACGACGGAGACGGAGACATCGGCCGAAGCTTTGAGGCCATGGGAGTCGACTGCGGTGACCATGAGCCGGTGAGTCCCCGGCCTGAGCTGCCTGGTGATCAGCTGGCCATGCCCCGCTTGGGTTCCGTCGATGGTCCAGGTCAGAGCCGATCCGTTGAGTGATCCGTCCGTGTCGTCGTACCCCAGCGCGGTCAGCCGGATTGGCTCCGACGCGCGATAGGCGATGGCGGGGACGGGAGAAGTGATCGCGACGTGGGGCGCATGGGCCGACACGTGTACCGCCGGACTCACGCCTTCTACCGTGTTGAACCCGTCGCTGAGCCGCACCACGAAATGGCCGCTGTCTGTTTGTTGAAGGAATTCGCCGGTCAGGTTTGCCGCACCGCCCGGAAACACCCCGAGGGGGATGCGAGAGCGGCCCGGACCAGGGTCCCAGAACAGCAGCGCGGAGGTGCCCGATGCAGCGGGCCACGTAACTCGCGCGCTATCGCCACTGCCCATCTGCACGCTGACCTGAGGCGCCGTCAGCACGCGATTGATCAGCGCACCGGTGGCCACGACGGACTGCCCGCGAACGACCTCGTACCTCGCGGCGGCCGTCGGCAGGGCCATCACGAGCAGGAAACCCTGAGCAGTGGATCCGGGGTGGCCCGGTTGGGCGGCGCTTCCAAACGGAATACGTGACAGCTCATTGCCGCTCGCGTCACGGAACACGAAACTGAGTGGAGAGTCGGAAGGCCCGGGTACCGTAAGCCGAAGTCCCGTGCTGTCGCGCGCGACATACTGAATCGACACCGAGCCGGAGCCGTCGACCAATCCTTCGACGATGAGCTGCGGCCCGGCGGACGTCGAGGCCACGAGGCGGAGGCCCGTGGTGGTGACGTTCGGACCGCCGTAAACGACGAAGCCGTCCCGAAGGTGATTCCACTCGACGCCCTCGAGGGCGTCCTCGGCGGCGGAATCGCCGGGGTCGAAGAACGGATACATGATCGAGCGAACCGATGTCTCGTTGACGTGGTCTGTCATGTCGATCATCGGAAGGCCATCCCATAAGGGGATGTACTTGTCCTTCGAATGACGGGTGGTGTCGGAGTGTGGGCTGATGGCTTCCACCTCGCCGAAGGAGTGGCTCATCTCCTGGGCGAGCACCAACGATGACGGGCCGTAGGTGTTGGTGTCGATCTCGGACCAGGTCCCGGTGCCGGCCTGCCACTGCCCCCCCGTCATGGACGGGTTCGTGGCCTGCAGCACGACGCTGCCGTCAAAGCGGTCGCGATGCCCGCCGTCGCTTGCATCTTTCGCCGCCAGCTCCGCATTCATGGAGGCGGCGAGCAGAGTGGCGGTGGCTCGTGGATCGGGATCGCAGACCACCTGCTGCAAGCCGCTGGCGGCATCCAGGGTGGGTCCTGTGCACGGCGACGTCACGGGCGTGAAGAAATAGCGCAGCCCGGGTGTCCCGGGGCCTGGTGTGGTGGAGCCGGTGAGGTCGAAGCCACCGACACCACTTCTGATCGGCCATGCCCGCTGCAACTCGGTGAGAGTCTCGAAAGCGGTTGCGGAATGCGCATCCGTCCATGGGGTGTAGAGCGGCCTGGGCTCGACGCCGGGGCAGTCGGTCTTCAGCTTCTCGCCGGTCATCCCCCCGCAGTAACTCCACGGATGGAGCTCCGAGGCACTCACCGTGCTGTTCGGCCAGGTCATGGGGACCACCAGCAACCGGATGTCCCCTGTTGCTTTGAAGGGCCGGCCCCCGAAGTCATAGATGGTGTCGGGCTGGCCCGTTATGTGAATCCGCATGCTGACATCCCAGTTGGCCTCGAGCGCGAGGTCATAACCCGGGATCCAGCAGTTGGTTTCCATCGTGCGAACGTCGCCGCGGCCACCGACGGTCGGCAGCGAGGCCAGCGGGATCACTTCGCCCGCCGCATCCGATTCGACGCCCGGCGGGGTGCCGCCGTACGAAGAGGCCATCGCCAGCTCATGGCAGCTAACGGTCATCGAGTGGGCGCCGAGGTTCTCCACGGTGAGCTCGAGACGAGCCAGCGTGTCTTTGCCCGCAATCAGGTCGTAAGTGGTCAGCGCGCCATCGCCAACGTCGACGTCGAGACCCTGGGTCAGACGAGCTGCGGTGACTTCTACCGTCGCCCGGTCTCCAGCGATCAAACCGGCGGAGACCGCCGCGCCGATGCTGCCGCCGGCGACCAGAACCGCCATCACGCCGGCCAGTGCGGGTCGCAAACCGGAGACAGCTCCCGCGGTCAAGCCACCCACGAGGGCGCCGAGCGCGAGCCCGATGAAGGCAAACGTGATCACGCCCAGCCCGGCGCTTCCCGCGGGCAGGACGGGAGGAGTTCCCAATGCACCGCCTCCCGGTGGGCCGGCCGGGGGCGGAGGTGGGGAAGGCGACGGCGAAGGTTGTGGTGACGGAGAAGGAGACGGCGAAGGCGAGGGTTGCGGAGGCGGTGGAACCGGTGATGGCGGCGGCGGGGGCGGAGGCGGCGGTGTGGGCGGTGGCGGTGGCGGTGGCGCATCGATCGTGTAGCTCGCACAAGCTTGCGTGGCCGGGGTGTTGGGCGGAATCGAGCCACAGACCGCGTGTTGCCCGGCCGCGAGGTGACCCGGCAGACCGGTCACACCGCTGAGCGTCGCGTAGCACCGGCCATTGTTTGGATCGGGCGTCGGCGGCATCGACCCAAGGGCCTGCCCATCCCAGGTGAACCCCACGGTGCTCTGCGGGTTGCAGGCAGTGAGTGGACTCAAGGTATAGGTCGCGCTGAACTTCGCGCTGGCCAGGCCGTGCGTCGGGGAGACTGTCAGCGTCGCCGTCGCCGCCACGGCCGACATGGCGGCGGCCAGAGCAAGTGCGGCGACGAAAACCGGTAGCCCGGCCCACTTGAGGTGCCCCGAGACCAAGCTCACCGGGTCGCCATGCCGGCAGAAATATAGAGGAAACTATTCGCGCCCCGGCTTCTTGGACACCCAGTTGGCCGTTCCTGGTGGTGGGAGGCGACTAGTCATTACCGATCGTTCCGCAGACGACCAGGAAGATGAAACCGAGTCACCGCTCGAAACCTCCCTGCCACTTCGCGCGGACCCGGCATCAGGAGCCATCGTTGGAACCTTCCTCGTCGCTGTGTGTCTGGCCGGGCCGGTAGGCCTCATTCTGGCGCTCATCGCTTGGGTGGTCATAGATGCGATTCGTCGCAGAAAACGGCGCGGCATTGTTCCATCGTCTGACCTCGTGCCACGAGACGATGACTTTGCCCTACGGTTCCGCCAACTCGAGAACGACATCTTGAAAGAGGTCCCGCCGGGAGCCGAATGAGCAAGCGGTCAGTCTCGAATACTGTCGGCCGCCGCCCGATCCTACTGTCGCCGCCGGAGCTCAGGCAAAAGTCCTGAGCTGAGGACCGCTTGGAGCGTCGACTGTCAGGCGTGCCTGGCCGGTCGATCGCCGGCCAGGCGCCTTGGTTGCTGAAACGGCGTCAGCTAGGTCCCGCAGTAGAGCCACACTCCGTTGACCTTGATGTTCACGGTGTTGTGGTTCTGGTATTCGAGCTGAGACACGGGCGGCACCACGGGCACGCCGTTGACGACGAACTCCGCGGCTGTTCCTTGGAAGACAGTGTCGTTGACGATCGTTCCGGTGACCCTGCCGACGATGTGGCCCCCGGGTTCGAACATTTCAAGCCGGAGATCGAGTGGATTCAGCGGCGGCAACGCGCCCGAGGTGTCGATGCTGACCAACGCCAGGACGCTGTGGCAGCTCGTGGTGTCCACCTTCGGACCAATCGCAGCTCCGGAATCAGCCAGGACGGTGAACGGCCCGGAGACCTGGGTGAGCGTGCCCAGCCGGACCGTCTTGAGGCGCCCCTGGGAGTCGGTGGGCAGATTGCCGACGGTGACTGTATTCCCCGCCGGATCGATCTTGATCGGGTTTGTGACGACAACGCCGGGCGTGCCTGAAATCCCGACAGTCCAGGGGCCGCTCTGCTGCGCCGCCACGGTGCCCGCGATCGCGGCGGTGCCCTGTAGCGCGACCGGGACCGGCTGGGAGGTGCTGTTCACGACGAGAACTTCCTTGACGGTGTCGGCGATCGCCGGACCCGAGCTCCCGACGAAGATGCCTACGGCGAGCGCGCCCAGCCCGACGGCAGGTGCGACGAAGTTTCTGAGTGGTCTCATTGCATTCCTCCGCAAATTGCGGGCGGCGTCACTTGGGGGAGCAGCCCCCGCCCAGGCGGCTCGCGAAGAGCCTAGATCGGCCCTGCTGAGAGATCAATCCCAGGCTCAACCATCGGATTGGTCGCTCAACTCTCGCGTCAGCTGCTCGACCACACGGCTGGCGTGGCGCAGGTTGACCTCGCCGATTCTCGCCCCGACCTGGTTCGCCCACGCTCGCTGCGCTGCCTGGATCGTGCGGAGCGTGTTGCGGCCACGGGCAGTGAGCCGGACAAGCTTTGACGTCTGGTGGGCAGGGTTATCCACGAACTCAGTCAGGCCGTCCTGCGCCAGCAGGTCGGCGACCCGCTGCACGCTCTGACGGGTGAGGTCGAGCTTTCGTGCGACTTGAGCGACCGTGGTAGGTTCGTCCGACACCATTTCGAGCGTCAGCCAACGAGCGAGGGTCTGGCCGGCAGCCGCCGCAATCGCCTCCCCCGCCCGGCTGAAGTGCGCCTCGAGCCGGATGACAGGAATGATCAGGTCGGTCAGGATCGCTCCCGCCGGGGTGTGTGATGCGGCACTCTTCGACTTGACAGCATGCTGTCGATTTGATACTCTCGACATGACAACATTCTGTCATATTCAAGAGGAGTGAGGAATGCAGCCTCGTGCAGCTTCTACCACCGAAATCAATACCTTCCGGGTGAACGTCCCTCAGGCGGAGGTCGACGACCTCCATCAGCGACTCGCGATGACCCGATGGCCTGATGAGATACCAGGTGCGGCCGGGAGCTATGGCGTTCCGCTTGCTTACGTCAAGGAACTGGCGGGTTACTGGCGAAACGAATACGACTGGCGAAAGAACGAGGCGCTTCTCAACACCCTCCCGCAGTTCACGACCCTCATCGACGGTCAGCAGATCCATTTCGTCCACCTCCGCTCTGAGGAGCCAAATGCCGTTCCGCTCCTGATCACGCATGGCTGGCCGGGTTCAATCGTCGAGCTGATGAAGGTGCTAGAGCCGCTGGCCAACCCTCGCCGGCACGGCGGCAATCCGGGCGATGCATTCCACGTGATCGCACCTTCGATCCCCGGCTATGGTTTTTCCGGGCCGACGACCGAGTCTGGCTGGGACGTCAAGCGCATCGCGGGTGCGTTCGCCGAGTTGATGAGGCGCCTCGGATATTCCCGCTACGGCACGCAGGGCGGTGACTGGGGCTCTGTGATCTCACGGCAGCTGGGCTTGATCGACTCGGAACACATCATCGGCTCGCACTTCAATTCGCTGGCCACCTCTCCTTCAGGTGACCCCGACGATATGAAGCTGCTGACGGAGAGGGAGAGGTCGTTCCTGGAGCGCGGCCAGCGTTTCCAGCAACAGGGCTCGGGCTATTACATGATCCAGTCGAGCCGCCCCCAAACTCTGGCGTACGGCCTCACGGACTCCCCCACGGGACTATTGGCCTGGATCGCTGAGAAGTTCGTCGAGTGGACTGATCCATCAAGCAAGATCGACCGCGACCAGCTTCTTACCAACGTCTCGGTCTACTGGTTCACCCAGACGGCAAATTCGGCGGCACGGCTCTACGCGGAATTCGCGCGCTCAGGCAGCGCCTGGGGCAAGGTCGAGCCTTCGACCGTCCCCGCCGGCGTGGCGCAGTTCCCCTACGAGATCTTCCCTCCGATCCGGCGATTCGCCGAGCGTTCGAACAACATCGTGCACTGGTCGGAGTTCGATCGCGGCGGGCACTTTGCGGCGATGGAGCAGCCAGATCTTCTGATCGGCGACATCAGAGCTTTCTACCAAGCGCTGCGCTAGATCGGAAGCATCGGGTCATGTCTGCGCCCCGCTGGCGCCTATGAGGGTCACGGCCAAGACGCAAGGCTTGTTCGACTTGTTTCGCCACGCGTGGCGAGTGCCGTTCTGGATGACAGTGTCGCCGGGCTCAAGGTGGACCTCCTGCCCATCGTCGAGCTCCAACCAGACCTCGCCTGAGATGACGATCTCGTAGTCGATGGTGTCCGTGGTGTGCATGCCGGGATGGTCGAGCTCAAGCACCTCGGCCACGCCGGGCAGCTTGTGCTGAATCTCCGCAAAGGCCGTCGCGATGTCCAGATCAGGAGGAGTTGTCACTTCGTCAGGCCCCACCGTGAACAGACCGAAGCGAAAGCCGCCAAGCGGTGGGAAGTAGTGCGGTATCGGTAGCGGCGAACCATCGGAAGGCAGTTGCACCGGCCCGTCACTGCCCCAGAGCCGGTGAAACTCGGCCCCTGGCAGCAGATCCAGGGTGATGGGCGAAACCTGCGAGTCACTGACAAAAACTGATTTGCCTTCCGGCGTGCGACCAGTCACGACACGACGAACATCCACGATCAAACCTCCTCCCGATCAGCAGCGGCGGCCCATATGATCGCTGTGCTTCAGGCGCCGCAGACGGGCCCACTGTACGGCCAAGGGATGCAGAGCTGGGGTGCAAGCGCAGACCACAGCGTCAGCGCCGCGATGATCACGAGGCCGGCAATCCAGATCGTGCCCGTGATGACGTTTCGCTTCGGAGCGGGCCACGCACGCCAGCCAAGCCGTCGTGCGACGCGCGGACCGAGGCCGCTGTCGAGGAGAGGCCAAAAGATCAGCCCGAGGACCAGCACCGCCGGGACAAGCATCTTCGTGATGAGTGCGGGGCCGAGCTTGGCGAACTGAAACAGCGCGAGGAAGTACCACTCGGGTAGCGGAGTTATCGCGGCGCGAGGATCGGCGGGTTGTCCGGGCTGAAGCAGGGGTTGCCCGACCAGCGCCATCAAACCGAGTCCGACCAAGACCGCCATCGCGAGAACCGGGTAAGGCCAGATGTGATCAGGAAAGTAGGGATGAGTCTTGCTTTCCGGCATGTCCTCACTGACCTGATGGCCGATGGGGCCAAAAATGAGGCCGACCAGCGCGAGGAAGACCAGCATTGGATAGAGGGGGTGTCGACGCGTGATTGGCAGCCGGCTTGAGGTTGGCCGCGGCTCGATCACGCTGGTTCCGCCGGACCCTGTTTGCGTACAAGCCGGATGTGGATATACAGGAGCAACGCCATCAACCCGGGCAGCAGGAAAACATGGGCCATGAAGAAGCGCAGTAAGGTCGTCGGCCCCACGACAGGACCACCCTGGACAACGTATTTAATGAACTCGCTTACCCCATCGGGAAGCACTCCGCGGCCCGAGATGATCGACATCTCACGAGCGCGCGCCAGGTACGAGTTGGCGTCCCACGGCAGCAATGACCCCGTAAAGCTGAAGAGAAGGACGATCAGGAATACAAGCACTCCGACCATCCAGTTCAGCTCGCGCGGGGGTCGATAACCCCCGTTCCAGAAGACGAACGTCATGTGCAGGAATACAACCGCGATCAGAAGGTTGGCGCCCCAGAAATGTATTCCGCGTATGAGCCATCCGAGATACGCGACGTGCTGAATGAAGACCACGCTGGTGTAGGCGGGAGCAGGGTTGCCCGCACCGTCCGGAACGTAATACAGGCCGAGGAGAAAGCCAGTGATGAACTCGATCGCGACGAGAATCACTGCCACACCGCCGAGATAGCGATAGGCGGCGGCGGCGTAGTTCGGAACCTGTCGGTAGAGCTCTGTGTCGACCGCATCGGCAAGCTCGAAGCGTGTGTCGAGCCAATCGACGATGGCGGTTTGCAATCCCACCGGTGCTACTTCGGTGCCTGTCGGTGGTCGGCGCTGACGTCGAGCCTCAGCGGCGGCTCACGAAACAGGAACAGCGCCGCCCAGTTGATCAGCGCGGTGAAGCGCGCCCGAATCGTGTCGAGAATCAGGATGTGATATGTCAGCCAGAACAACCAGCCAATGAATCCGCGCAACCGAAAAGGTCCGATTTGAGCGATCCCTGAGCCGCGCCCGACGATCGCCATGATGCCGGGGTCCTTATAGACAAATGGTTCAGGCTCCCGATCCACCATTAGGCTGTGGATGGCTTTCGCAACGTACTCGCCTTCCTCGATTGCAGGCCGGGCCAGCATCGGCAGATCTGCATTCGCGGCCAGGTCGCCTATGACGAATACATTCGGGAGTGATTTGACCCGGAGGGTGGGTGTGACCGGCACCCTCCCCTGACTCGTAAGCTGTACACCAAGCGTGCCGCCCAAGGGTGACGCCTTGACTCCCGCCGCCCAGATCACTGTCCCCGCCGCGATCCTGCTGCCGTCCGCGAGTTCGACCATGTTCTGGTCGATGGACTTCAGTGCGGTTCCGGTTCGGACATCCACACCCATCTTCTGCAGCGATTGCGCCGCTGAAGAAGCGAGTGGCTCATCGAATAGCGGCAAGATCCGAGGACCGGCCTCCAACAGAACGACCTTAGCCTTTTGCCCCGCGCTTCGATATTGCTTCGGCAGCACTGCGCGCACTAGATCAATTACAGCGCCCGCATACTCGACGCCCACGGGCCCTCCGCCCACGATGACAACCGTGGTAAGGACCAACCTCTGCTGTGGGTCCTCCGCCCAGCGCGCGCGCTCGAGGGCATCGATCACGGCGTTGCGAATACCAAGCGCGTCAGGAAGGGTTTTGAGGCTGTAAGCGCGTTCCCTAACCGTGGCGTTACCGAAATCGTTGGTCACGCTGCCCGGTGCCAAGACGAGGTAGTCGTAAGGAATCGAGCCATGGTCGGTCAGGACTCGAGAGTTCTGGGCGTCGATGCCGGTGACCTCCGCCTTGAGGAAGCTTGCGTTGCTGACGGAACGAATCAGCTGGCGTACTGATGGGGCAACGTCGGCCGGAGAGAGCATGCCCGCCGCGACTTGATAGACGAAGGGACTGAACACTCGATAGTTGTTGCGGTCGATCAGCTCCACATCGACAGGGACTGACCGCAGGCGCCGCGCCAAGGTTAGACCGCCCCAGCCCGCCCCGACGATTACGACCCGCGGTCGTCGCCGAGCCATTCGCTCCGCTGGTTGAAGGTCGGCGTAGGGAGTTGCGGGTCCGGTTTTCTGTACTGCAGGGTCCGGCAGAATGCTTAACCTCCCCCGGTTTCTATGGTAACTCCGCC
>DASYZS010000016.1:0-2106 GCA_035945895.1 Candidatus Dormiibacterota bacterium
GGCTCGAAGCCTTTCTCCACCAGGTCGCGAACTGCCGGGATCGTGTACGGCCACTCGGCCATTCGAACCCTGCCCTTGTCCACCTCGATCCGGCGCAGCGGAGCGCCGTTCAACACCGTCACCGCCGGCACCCGCACAAGATGACACGACTGCTCCGCCCTCCCACCGCCGTCGATGTCACGCTCGACCACGGCCGGGCACCCATCGCGATCTCGGGCGCTTTCAACGGCTCGATCGAGCCGATTGCGCGGTGGAAGGTCGAAGGATCGTGGTGGGACCAACCGGTCTCGCGCGAGTACTGGAAGGCAGTCCTCAACAACAGCATGCTGTGTGAGCTCTATCGCGACGCGATCAGTGGCGAGTGGTTCGTGGAGAGGGTCTATGACTGACATGACCCCCCGAGACTCCCACAGTGTGCTGAAAACGGCCCTTCAGGGCCCTTTCAGCGCCCAAAAGTGCCTGATTAAGCACACTGTGCCGGCGTCCTGAGCGGTGAACCCGTATGTCGAGCTCCACTCGCACTCCAACTACTCGTTCCTCGACAGTGGATCGCACCCCTATGAGCTGGCGATGCGCGCGGCCGAGCTGGAGATGCCCGCCCTCGCCATCACCGACCACGGTGGCGTCTACGGCGCGGTAAAGCACCTCCAGGCATGTCGCAAGCTCGGCGTCAGGCCGATCATCGGCAGCGCGCTGGAGGTCGACGGTGAGGAGCTGATCCTCATCGCGCGCAACCTGACGGGTTACACGCATCTGTGCCGCCTGCTCACCCTCGCCCATGCCGACCAGCCAAAAGGCGAGGCGCGCACCAAGCTGGCGACGGTCGCCGAGAACAAAGGCGAGCTCTTCTACCTCAGCGCGACCGACAGCGAGCGACGGCTTCGCGACCTCCAGGAGGCACTCGGGCGAGAAAACGTGTTCAGCGAGCTTCATCACCACCTCCGGCCTGAAGACCAGTGGGTGCTCGAGGGCCGCGCCGCAATGGCGAAGCGATGCGCAGCGCCAACAGTGGCCACCAACCAGGTCCACTACCACCTCGCCGAGCGACGAAGGCTGCACGACGTGCTCGTCGCGATCCGCCACCGCGCGACTCTCGACGAAGTCAGGCAGCAACTCTTCCCCAACTCCGAGCATCACCTCAAGGGCGGCGATCAAATCCGTCCGCTCTTCAAAAGCCACGAGGAGGCGCTAGCGACACCGTGGGAGATCGCCCAGCAGTGCGATCTCGACCTCGACTTCCGCCGCGTTCGATTCCCGGGCTACCCGGTCCCGCAGGGCGAAACGCCCTTCTCGTTCCTCTACAAGCTGTGCTTCGAAGGCCTGCGGGAGCGCTACCGCCCGATCACGTCAGCCGTGACGCGCCGCCTCCAGCACGAGCTCGAGGTGATCGAGAAGACCGGACTTGCCGAGTTCTTCCTCATCAACTGGGACCTGATGCGTTTTGCGCGCGAGCGGGGCGTGCCCGGTCAAGGACGAGGCTCGGCCGCCGACTCGATCGTCGCCTACGTGCTGGGCATCACGCGCGTCGACCCGATCGAGCACAACCTCCTCTTCGAACGGTTCCTGCACGAAGAAATGACGAGCACTCCCGACATCGACATCGACTTCTCAACGGCCCATCGCGAGCAGGTCATCCAGTACATCTACGAAAAGTACGGCTGGGAACGGACCGGGATGGTCTGCAACGTCGTCACGTTTCAGCCTCGCATGGCGATCCGGCAGGTCGGCAAGGCGCTCGGGTTCTCGGCCGAGCTGCTCGATCGGCTGGCCAAAGGCGTTGATCGCTGGTTCACCGAGGACGTCGGGGACTCGATGCAGTGGGCGGTCCCCCCGCCTGACATGCGGCCACAGAGCTGGCAGCAGTTCCTCGAGCTGTGCCGCGAGGTCATCGAGTTTCCGCGTCACCTCTCGATCCACAACGGAGGCATGCTCGTCACCGGCGAGCCGCTCGTCGACATCGCCCCCGTCGAGCCGGCGACGATGGAAGGCCGGCGCGTCGTCCAGTTCAACAAGGACGACGTCGAAGACCTTGGGCTGATCAAGATGGACATGCTCGGCCTGCGCACGCTTTCGGTCGTGGCCGAGGCGCTCGACCTCATCAAAGAC
>DASYZS010000017.1:0-6646 GCA_035945895.1 Candidatus Dormiibacterota bacterium
GGAACGCCGCTGGAGAGCGAGCAGCTTCGAGTCGAGCTGGGCGATGACGGAGTAGTGACTTCGATCTGGGACAAGGAGGCGAACCGCGAGGTCTTATCCGGTCCCGGGAACGTGTTCGAGCTGCACGACGACAATCCGCGCCGGTGGGATGCGTGGGACCTCGACATCGAGCATCGCGATTCATTTGTCGTGGTCACCAGGCGGTTTGGAAACTCTGCAATCGCTCAGCGCATCGTGCTCGACGGACGCGTGCTGCGCTTCGAGACCGAGGTCGATTGGCACGAGCGGCACAAGATCCTCAAAATCGCGTTTCCCGTGACGGTCGCTGCGCACGAGGCGACGTACGAGATCCAGTTCGGCCACGTCAGGCGACCGACGCATTTCGACGACAGCCGCGCCCGCGCGATGTTCGAGGTGCCCGCCCAGCGCTGGGCCGACCTTGGTGACGGCGACTACGGCGTGGCGTTGTTGAACGACTGCAAGCACGGCTACGACATCCACGGGTCGGTCATGCGTCTGTCTCTCCTGCGCGCGCCAACGCATCCGGACCCGTCTGCTGACCAGGGCAGGCACAGCTTCGCCTATGCGTTGATGCCGCATCCGGGCGATTGGCGAGAAGCAGGCGTGATCCAGGCCGCAGAGGATCTCAACTCGCCGCTACGTCAGTCGGCGACCAACCTACCCATCGGCGCCTCGCGGTCATTGATCGCTGTCGACACTCCCCAGGTGATCATCGAGGCGATCAAGCGCGCTGAAGATTCGGACGCGGTGATCGTGCGGCTGTACGAGGCGTGGGGAAGGCCGTGTAGTGCGCGGATCACAACCAGTCTCCCAGCGCGGCGTGCGAGCCTGTGCGACCTGCTCGAGCGGGACCTTGCCGAGACCGGTCTGGAGCTCGACTTCACGCCATTCAAGATCCTGACCCTGAAGCTCGCACCCTGAGAGGCGGCGCACCCTCGACGTCGACTCGCGACACGGTCAGGGAGGAGGACGGCGGCGCCGTCCTCCTCGTGGCCCCGTCTAGTGTCCGGGGCAGAGCTCCACGTTGGGGTTGTAGTTGGCAAACATTCCGAGCGGATTCGGGCGCCAGATCCAGGCATGCAGCGCCCACAGGTGGAGCGAGTCGACCCGGAAGAAGGACCGGCCGTACAGCTGCGGCGGTGTGAGCGAGACCCACGCCTGCCAGGGAACGATGTACTCCACGGCGACGAGCTGCAGGCGGCTGCCGTCAACCTCGTACACGAGCGCCTCCGGGTGATTGGCATCGACCGTCGCGTCCAGCAGCGAGGTGTTCACGTAGTGCTGGCCCATGCCGCCCACGCCAGGCAGGTCGAAGCACGGGAGCAGCTTCTGGTAGCCCGCGGCCGTGGCCGCGTTCAGGTCATGGAATGCGGCCGTCGCCTGTCGCACGCCGGCGAGGGCGCTCTCGTCGGTTCCGTTCGAAGCTTGCACCGCAGGCGTGGCGACGAAGAAAGCGGCCATTCCCAGAGCGGCGACTCGCGTAATCCAGCGCAGCATGTCAGCGACCCTCCGCGGCGAGGTAGAAGTAGGGGTCCAGGACGCGAACGGGCGTGATCTTGTCCGCCGGCAGTTGGTTCAGCTTGGCCGCCTGCCGGATGGCGTCGGGATTCGGGGCGTCGTAGATGCAGAACGTCTTCTTGTGGTCTTCGCTGACGTAGGAATGGACCCACGTGACACCGAGCTCCGCGTTCGTGCCGACGACCGAAAGGCACGCGCTCGCGCCCTTGTCGGTCATCGGGATCTCGAGCCCGTCCGGAAATATGCGCTCGACCATGAAACGAGCCATCGCAACCTCCTGCGCGGTATCGCGGCCAGGGAGGCCGCATCGCGGTCAGGCTAGGTTTGGTTCAGCGTGCCGCCATCCGGGAGAAGGCTCATCGCAGTGCTCAATTCGTGTGCTCATTTGCGCGATACCCACGTCGCCACCTGGACCCTCGAGTCGAAGCCCAGCTTGGTCAGGATGTGGCTGACATGGTTGTCGACGGTCCGCTCCGACAGGTAGAGCCGCTCCGCGATCTCGCGGTTGCTGAGGCCCTGGGCGAGGAGCTTCGCCACCTCGTTCTCGCGCCTGCTGAGACCCGACGGCGCAACCGAAGCTTCCCCGGTGATGGGCGCAGGCTGGTCCCGACCCGCCGCGAAGAGGCTCCACGATCCCGGCACGCCGGTGAACTCGCGTGTGCCGCGCTCCGCAAACTCGAGGCCTGAACCCACCACAAGGTCTTTGACCGTGGCCGAGACCAGGACCTCTCCCGGCTGGGCCGCGGCCATCACGCCCGAGGCCACGTGCAGCGCCACTCCTCGAGGATGCCCGCCGGCCAGCTCGCATTCGCCCGCGTGAACCCCGGCACGGATGCGAAGGCCGAGCTCGAGCAGCTCGTCCCGAATCTCCAAGGCGCAGCGGATGGCGCGCGCCGTGCCGTCGAAGACGGCGGTGATGCCCCGCTCGCCGGCTTCGATCTCGCGACCCGCGTAGCGGTCGAGCGCTTTGCGCACCGCTGCGTGGTGGCGGTCGACGAGGTCGTGCCACTGACGTCCGCCCAGCCACACCGCGTGGGCGCCGGCCTGCGCCACCTGTGTGCACAGCACGGTGGCAAGCACGGTGTCAGGCGCTCGGCTGGTGCGGGCGCCGGTCAGGAACTCCTGGATCTCACCGAGCACGAGGTCAGCATCGAGGAAATAGAACCAGTGGTCGATGGAGTCGAGCTCGACCAGGCGTGCACCGGGAATGTGCTCGGCGAAGTAGTGCCCGGCTTCGATCGGCGCCACCTTGTCGCCCTTGGCGTGGATGATGAGCGTGGGAACCCGAATGGTGGGCAGCGCATCTCGGATGTCGATCAGGTTGTTCATGGCGAGCAGGTTCTGGGCGTCGGCCGGGCTCGCGGAGATCTGCGTGAACTTCCCCCACCAGGCCGCCACGGCGGGATTGTCGAGCTGGCTGGGCGCGTAGTTGTCCATGCCGAATCCCGAACCCCAGACTGTCGGCACCCGGGCGATCGCCTCGTTGCGCTGCTCCATGGTCCTGCCCCACGGGTAGCCGGGCCGGCGCAGCCCGGACGGGTAGCTCCCGTTGATGATCAAGGCCAGTGTCCGTTCGGGATAGGTGGCCGCGAACAGCGTCGACATGACGCCACCTTCCGAGATGCCCATCACTGCCGCGCGCTGCGAGTGGGCGGCGTCCATGACGGCGCGCACATCGTCCATGCGCTGCTCGAGCGTGGGCAGCGGATAGACGCGGTCCGACATGCCCGTGCCGCGCTTGTCGTACAGGATCAACCGGGTGAAGGAAGCCAGCCGCTCGAGGAAACGCGCGATCGAGGGCTCTTCCCAGACGTAAGCCAGGTGCGACACCCATCCAAACGTCAGGACGAGGTCGATGGGGCCGTCGCCGACGACCTGGTAGGCGATGTTGACGTCCCCACTTCGGGCGTAGCGCGCTCCGGTGAACATGAGACTGGGTCGCAGTCTAATCGGCGCCGGGCGACAATCCCAACTGTCCGTACTAGTGCAATTTCCACATGCGCGGACCAATTTTTTGCGGTAACGTTCGCGGCACCGATGCGTAGAACGATGACTCGCGCCCGCGTCCTGACCCGGCGTCGAGCGATCGACTACGTGCGCTGCGCCAGCTGCTTCTGTAGCTAGCCGCCCTTCTGACCCGACCACGCCGCCCCGGCGTGGCTTCGTTTTCGCGGCAATCAAAAGGCGGAGGCGCATTCACTCTTGGCGAACCTATCCGACGGCGTTTCTCTCGACGCCCTTTCGAAGAACGAGTCGATCAAGGCCGGCAGCAACCACCTGCGCGGCCACATCGCGGACGAGCTCGTCGAGGACTCTCCTGCGTTCGGCGAAGAGTCTGAGCAGCTCCTGAAGTTCCACGGCGTCTACCAGCAGGACGACCGCGACAAGCGCAAGGAGGCGCGCGCCAGGGGGCTCGACAAACACCACCAGCTGATGATCCGGACACGGATTCCGGGCGGCGTGGTTTCGCCCGACGCCTACATCGCCCACGACGAGGTCAGCCGGCGGTGGGGCAACGGGACATTGCGCGTCACGACGCGGCAGGACTTCCAACTGCACGGCGTGTTGAAGGGCGACCTTAAGAGCTCGATCGCGGCCATCAACCAGGAACTGCTCACGACCCTCGGCGGATGCGGCGACGTCGAGCGGAACATCATGTGCTGCCCTGAGCCGCGGACCGATGGCTTCCACTCCGAGGTCCAGCGGACCATCGCCGCACTCGTCGCGGCGCTCGCGCCGCGCACCGGCGCCTATCTCGAGATCTGGCTGGACGGCGAGGTCGTGGACTCTTCGGAGCCGGAGACCGAGCCGCTTTACGGCGAGCAGTACCTCCCGCGCAAGTTCAAGACGACGGTCGCTCTCGAGGGCGACAACTGCGTCGACGTCTATGCCCACGACCTTGCGCTCGTCGCCATGCGCGCCCCCAGCGGTGCCTTACGCGGCTTCAACGTCCTCGTCGGTGGCGGTCTCGGCCGCACGCACCACAAGCCCGAGACATTCGTCGCGGTAGCCCAACCACTCGCCTTTGTGGAGCCGTCGCAAGCGGTGGACGTCGCGCGCGCGGTGGTCGAGGTGCAGCGCGACTACGGCGATCGCACCAACCGCAAGCACGCACGTCTGAAGTACACGATCGCCGACCGCGGCCTCGACTGGTTTCGCACCGAGGTGCAGGCCCGGCTGTCGTTTCGGATGCGGCCGCCGGAGATCTTGCGCTGGCAGCCCGTCGACGACCACCTCGGCTGGCATGACCAGGGCGACGGAAGGCTTTACGTCGGCATCTACGTCGAGAACGGGCGCATAGCGGACGTGGGCGGTGCGCGATACCGCACCGGGCTGCGCCAGATCGTGGAGGAGATTCGACCTGAGGTCCGCCTGACCGCGCAGCAGAACGTGATCCTCGCTCGCATCGAGCCCGCGCTACGGGCTCGCGTCGAGGAATTGATGGTCGAGAACGGGATCGCGTCGGTCGACTCGATCCCGCGCGCGCTCCGGCACGCGATGGCGTGTCCGGCCATTCCGACTTGCGGCCTCGCCGTCGCGGAGGCCGAGCGGGCGATGCCTGGTCTGGTGCGAGAGATCGCGACGCTGCTCGAGGATCTCGGTCTCGCCGAGGAGCGCATCAGCTTCCGGATGAGCGGATGCCCCAACGGCTGCTCGCGGCCGTACCTGGGCGACGTCGGTTTCGTCGGCACCACGCTGGGCAAGTACGACGTAATGCTGGCCGGCGACTTCGACGGCACGCGACTCAATCGTCTCTACGCGGCCAATGTGCCGATCGGCGAAATCCCCGGTCTGCTGGGGCCGATGTTCGTCGAGTTCCGTTCGAATCGCGCGACTGGCGAGGGCTTCGGCGACTGGGTGGATCGAGTCGGGCTCGAGTCGCTCCGGGAAAGGGTGGCCCAGCCCGCGTGAACGAGCGTGATCCCGAGTCCGTGCTGCGCTGGACCTACGACAGATTCGAGCGCGTTGCCGTGGTGGCGAGCTTGCAGGCCGAGTCCTCGGTGATCATCGACCTCGCGTCGCGGATTCGTCCGGACCTAAACGTGCTGACCCTCGACACCGGCCGGCTGCCCGCCGAGACCCACGACATGATCGCGCGCGTCCGCTCGCGCTATGCGATCGATATCCAGGTCATCACTCCCGCCCGAGTCGAAACCGACCAGATGGTCGCGGCGCACGGCGCCGAACTCTTCTACGAATCGGTCGAGCTGCGCCGCCTCTGCTGTGGCGTGCGCAAATCGCGTCCGCTCGACCGCGCCCTGCGCGGGTACGACGCATGGATCACCGGCCTGCGCCGCGAGCAGGCCGTGACGCGCGCAGACACGCCGGTCGTCGCCATCGATGTCGATCATGGCGGCATTACCAAGGTCGCGCCGCTCGCGACGTGGTCGAAGGCACGGGTCTGGGACTACATCCGGGAGCACGAGCTCCCATACCACGCGCTGTACGACCGAGGCTACACATCGATCGGCTGCGAGCCGTGCACCCGTGCCACACAAGAGGGCGAGGACGAGCGCGCGGGCCGATGGTGGTGGGAGCTGGGCGGGGTCAAAGAATGCGGGCTGCACTGGAGGCAGGAATGAGCAAAGGCTTCGTGGTTTGGTTCACCGGCTTGTCGGGTGCCGGCAAGTCGACGATCGCGAACGCGCTGCGAGACGAGCTCACCCGTCGCGGCCGTCACTCGGAGCTGCTCGACGGCGACGAGGTTCGGACGCATCTCTCGGAGGGTCTCGGCTTCTCCAAGGAGGACCGCGACACCAACATCCGCCGCATCGGCTACGTCGCACGGCTGGTCGCGCGCAGTGGCGGCATCGCCATCACGGCTGCCATCTCTCCGTATCGCGAAATCAGGAACGAGGTGCGCGCGCAGTCGCCTGGATTCGTCGAGGTCTTCGTCCGCGCCCCGCTCGAAACCCTCGTCGAGCGTGACACCAAGGGCCTGTACCGCAAGGCCTTCGCGGGCGAAATCGCGAACTTCACCGGCGTCAGCGACCCCTACGAAGAGCCCCTGAACCCCGAGGTCGTTTGTGATACGTCCCAAGAGACCCTCGAGGGGTCGCTGGCCAGGGTGATCGATGCGCTCGAGCGGCTGGGCCATCTCCCGCGA
>DASYZS010000018.1:0-15750 GCA_035945895.1 Candidatus Dormiibacterota bacterium
CCGTTGGCGGCGAAAGCCACCACGACCAGGGCGACCGCAGCCAGCGCGGCGGCGAACGCAAGCCTCACCGGCCGAGTCGTGGGCCGGAAGACGGGCAGGCGGAAACCCAAGCTTGGCCGCGCGTCTGGCGCCTGGCGAACACGGCCGAGGGCGCGCGCCACGTCCACGCGCACGTCGGGGACGGCGAGCAGAGTCGCAATCGAGCGAGCGTCGCTCGAGATGCTCTCTAATCGCGCCTTGCACTCGGCGCAGCCCTCGAGATGAGCGGCATCCGCGCCCGTGCGCGCATCGGGATCGTCCGCCATCCGGCGCAGTGTTCCGTCAGTTAGATGTGCCACGGGTGACCTCCCTGCGAAGCGATTCCTCCGCACGTCTCAATAAAGTTCCAACCTGCCCAATGCCGACGCCCAGCGCCTCCGCGACCTCGGCGTAGCTCAGCCCACTCGCTCGCATCGCCAGCGCGGCGGCGGGTTTCGGCGCCAGCCTGCCTAGGGCCGCGCGGACGAGGCGTCGGTCCTCGTTGACCTCGAGCTGCTTCTGTGGATCTACCGTCTTGTCGCCTTCCTCCATCGCCTGAGCCACCTCGCGTTTCTGCCGGCGACGCGCACCGCGCAGGCGGTTCAGCGATGCGTGCGCAGCGGCCCGGTGAAGCCACGCCGGCGCGTACTGGGCCGTCGCGGAGTGCAGGCGGTGGAAGTCGATGAAAACCTCTTGCGCCACGTCCTCGGCTTCATGCGGGTCCGCCAGGACGCGGTTGGCGATGCCCACGACCCGCGAATACTCGGTCGTGAACAACGCCGCGAAGGCCTCCTCGTCAGAGCGGACCGATGACATCCGGCGTGCTTCGACGCTCACTGCCACTCATAAGCACCGCCAAGGTCGGGTTTGTGGCGCACCAGGAGCAGGGCCAGGTCGCGGAGGAACGGCCAGCCGGCCCACCCGGCGAACAGCAGCCCGGAGAAGAAAGCGAGCGCCTCGATGCTTTCCCGTCCCTGGCGGGCCCAGTAGACGTCGCTCAGGTTGAGCCAGAGGGCGAACTCGTCCAGCGTCAAAGCTGCGGCCACGCCGAAGGCGATGGCCGTCAGGCTCGCCACCCAACTCGAGCCTACGGCGAGCTCCTGCAGCCAGACCAGGCCAACGACGAGCAGGAGCAGGATGCCCCACACGAGGTGGTGAATGTGTAGACCACCGGCGGTCGTCACGTTGTGGAAAGGGCCGACGCCGGCGTGGATCATCGCTGTGATCCCGCGCACGACACCGACCGTGACTGTGAATCCAAGCCATGCGAGGAAGAGCCTCTCGCGACGTTCGGAACGGAAATGAAATCGATAAAGCTTGCGAATCATCTAGCCCGCTTTGCGGCGTCGCGAGCTGCGCGCGATCTCGTCCTCGATGATCGTGAAGTCGGCGCGCGGGAGGGCATGGATGTGCCCCTGGAAGGCCAGCGTCCAGTGCTCGGGCGGCCACTTACGGACATAGTCGAGGCGGTAGGCGAGCTCCTTCGCGGGGACCCAGTCCGATTCCTCGAGGACGATGTCGGGGCGTATGTGGACGCGCCACGGATAATCCTCGTCGCGGCGTGACGAGCGCCAGATCGGCGTGTGGTCCTCGTACATCGGCGACGCGATGGTGACCGTCGCCGCGAAACCCATCCGTCCGGTCACGTAGTAGAGCAATCGGTCGCCGGCACGCATCGTTTCCACCCGGCGCCGGTGGCGGACCTTCAGACCCTGAATCGAGAAGCCGTGTTCACGCGTCTTGCGAAAGTTGTCGGGCGAGCTGACCACCATCCAGTACTGAGCGGCCCGCCCACCGCCGCCGGACTTGCGCTTGCGCTTGGAGCGGCCCGACTTGCGCGGCTGCTCGGCTGCCTGGGGCTCTGCTTCGTTGTCCGTCACCAACCGAAGATTACTGGCCGTTCGAGGACGGCCGAAGGGGTCCGAGGTCGCGAGGTTCCGGGACCAGCGCGCTCAGGTTTCGGATCTGAGCCAGGTGCCCCATCTCGTGCCTGACCACCAACCGGCAGACCTCCAGCAGCGTCAGGTCGGCACCTCGGGGATCGCTGATCGGCCGCTCCCACTCCGCCTTGCCCCAGCCGTGCAGCAGGTCGACCGTCCTGCGCCGAACCCGAGCGAAGTCTTCGAGCGCCTCCTGCAAGGGGACTGTTAACTCCTGGTCGTGCCCCGGATCGATGGCCGCACGAACGTCCGCAGTGGTCTGGCCGTCGAGGTGGGCGTGGCGCAGGAGCGCGTCGACCTTCGGCGCCGCCTCGACGAGGTGGGCGATCAGGCCGCCGAGCGTGGGGAAGGCAGGCCCGTGGCGGTAGCGAAGGCGTGCCTCGTCCAGCCAGTACACGAGGTCGCTCGTCCGCTCGGGCACCGAGCTGAGCAACAGGACCACGTCCGCCGTGGACATCTCCTCCTGGAGTTCCATGGATTCCAGCTTAAAGCTGGCGTCGTCGCATACTCGTGAGCGTGCAGAACGTCCAGGCCGCGTGCGACAACTGCGGCGCGCAGCTAATCCCGAATGCGGCTTACTGCGAGAGGTGCGGCGCGCGCACGCGCAGGGCTCGCCGGCTGGTTGGCCTCGCGATCCGCGTTGAGCTGGTTTTCTTCCTGCTGGTGGTCCTGATGGTGATCGGGTTTACCTGGATCTACGCCGCCCAGAGATAGCTCGTCAGCGGCGGTAAATGGCGCGCCCTTCGACCTCGTCCTTGTTCAGCCGCTTGTTCAGGTGCAGCCCTTCGAGGATGAACTCGATGACTGACGCGCGGACCTCGGGACGGTCCGGCAGCGACAGACGCTTCAGCGCGGTTGCGATCTCGGGCGCCTCGCCCAACGCACGCAGGTACGTACGCGCCGGGATCCCTTCGCCAACCTCGAGCATCCCGCCGTCATCGAAACGTGTGACCACGCCTTCGAACTGTGAGGCGGAGAAGTGCCGGCTGAACACTGAGCTGATCGCGCCGCGCTCCAGTCGCGCGAGGACCTGCTCTTCCTTGCCTTCGTCCAGCGCCTCGATCTCCACGCGGCCGGAGGTCGATGAGGTGAGAAAGGCGAGGTCTGTGATCCGCGGCACCGCGAGCGTCTCGCCCAGCCGCGCCGCGCGGCGCACAGCGTTGCTCGCGAGATTCTCGACGTTGGCGATCGACATTCGCACCGACACGCCGGACGACTGAGAGATGTGGGGGCTGCGCCGGGCAAGATGGGTGAGCTCGGCGACGATCTCCTTCATGAAGGCGGGGATGATCAGCTCGAAGTCCTCCGGCACCGGGTGCCGTTCGGACTCCATGATCTGCATCTCCTCGCTGATCGACAGCGGGTAATGCGTGCGCACTTGCGAACCGAACCGGTCCTTGAGCGGTGTGATGATTCGGCCGCGCGAGGTGTAGTCCTCGGGGTTCGCGCTGGCGATGACGAAGAGGTCGAGCGGCAGTCGCACGCGATAGCCGCGGATCTGCACGTCTTTCTCTTCCATGATGTTCAGCAGCCCGACCTGGATGCGCTCCGCCAGGTCGGGAAGCTCGTTGATGCCGAAGATTCCGCGATTGGTCCGCGGCAGAAGGCCGTAGTGGATCGTCAGCTCGTCGGCCAGGTAGCGGCCCTCGGCCACCTTGATCGGGTCGACCTCGCCAATTAGGTCCGCGATCGAGATGTCCGGGGTCGCGAGCTTTTCACCGTAGCGCCGACCGCGGCCGATCCAAGTGATTTCGACAGCGTCGCCCTTGGCCGCCACGAGGTCGAGGCACCGGCGACAGATCGGATCGAAGGGATGATCGTTGACCTCGCAGCCCGCGATCACGGGCGTCGTCTCGTCGAGCAAGCTCACGAGGGAACGCATGATCCGGCTCTTCGCCTGGCCGCGCTCGCCCAGGAGGATGACGTCGTGGCCGGAGATGATTGCGTTGGCGAGTTGGGGCAGGACGGTCTCGTCATAACCGACGATGCCCGCCAGCAAAGGCTCGCCGGCGCGCAGCCGCGCCAGCAAATTGCGGCGCATCTCCTGTTTCACCGTCTCGCGACGATGTCCGCTCGCGCGCAGCTCGCCGATGGTTCGAGGCTGGCTGGAAGTCACCCCTGCACTATAGAGAAGCATTCGCCAACTCTCGACGCGTGAAGCAAAGACTCAACACAGGTTTGGTCCGGTGCCGCGGTTAGACTGACCCGAGCGACTTGACGCTATCGATCCGGGATCGCTACGAGGCTGCGCACGATGAGGGAAGGCCGCTTTTAGGAGGCCACAGAGGCAATCCGGCGGAGCATCCGGAGAACACCATGCGTTCTTTTCGGTCCGCCATCGCCGTGGGCTGCGACCTCATCGAATGCGATGTGCACCTCTCCTCGGACGCGAGGCTCGTCGTGATCCACGACCACACCCTCGAGCGCACCACCAACGGCGCTGGGATGGTGAAAGACCACACGGCGGCTGAGCTGCGGAAGCTCGACGCCGGCGACGGCGAGAAGATCCCGCTCCTGCAGGAGGTAATCGAGCTCGCCATCGGCAAGGTCGGCCTGGTGATCGAGCTCAAGCAGCTGCCGCCGATGTATCCGGGACTCGAGGAAAAGCTCATCAACATGCTGCGGCAGCTGGGCGCGGTGCCCGAGTGCGCCGTCATCTCCTTCAACCACGCGGCAATCCATGAGCTTCGCAAGATGGAGCCGACCCTCCAGCTGGGCATCCTCGAAGGAGCGCGACCGCTGCACCCCGCCCAGATGCTGCGCGAGGTCGGGGCTGACGTTTACTCGCCGCACTGGGGCGCGACGGATCCCCAGGTCGTGAAAGAGGTGCACGCCGCAGGCGGAGCGGTGGGAGTGTGGCCGGTCGACGACGAGACCGCGCTCGCCTGGTGCAGGTATGCGAAGCCCGACTCGATCTTTTCCAATCGCCCTCGCGAGATCGGCGCCGCGCTCAAGGAGTGGGCGACCGCTTAGCGTTACAGCGCCGCTCTGGCGGTCGTTGCCTCAACATGAACCGGCCGTGGTCGACCGGCCACCGTTCGAAGACCTTTACCGGGAGTTTCTCGGGCGCATCTACGCCTACGTGCGGGCGCAGGTGGGCTCGGCCGCGGACGCCGAGGACGTCACCGCGCAGGTGTTCATGAACGCTTACCAGGCGTACCCGCGGTTCGAGACCCGCAACGCGACGCCGGCGGCGTGGCTGTTTCGCATCGCGCGCAACGCCACGCTCGACCATTTCCGCGCCCAGGGCCGCCGCGACCGGCTGCGTCGCACGATCGAGCGTGAGCCGCAGCCGGAGGAGGACCCGGCGGGTCAGGCGGAGGAGCGCATCCAGTACACCGCCCTGCTGGCGAGGGTGTCAGCGCTCCCCGAGCGACAGCGGGATGCGATCTCGCTTCGCCATTCGGGACTCAGCTTCGACGAGGTGGGACGTCTATTGGGCTGCAGCGAGGACGCGGCCAAGATGCTGTATCACCGCGCGTTGAAAGCACTTCGCGAAGCCGTCAAGGAGGAGGCGTGAGCCAGGACGACGAAGACCTCGAGCTGCGGGCGCTGGAGCGCCAGCTCGATGACGCCTTCGAAACGACGCGGCCTCGACCGGCATTCGAGGACGAGCTCTGGCTCAAGGTGCAGGAGAGCCGGCCGGCGCCGCGCCGTCTGCGCGATGCGCTTGGTGGTTTCTGGAATGCCCTCCGCGAGGTCCCGGCGGTCCCGGCGGCCGCGACCGCCCTGGTACTGGTCGTCGCCATCGGAGTCGGGATCATCGCGGTGAACGGACGCGGCGGGGCGGGCGGCGGCTCGACGGCAGAAACACGCCTGTCCGCGCCGGCCGCGGGGCAGTACCTGGCCGGCACCTTCGGGCGTGTGCCCTCACCACGGTTTGCCAGCGGGGTCAAGACTGCGACTCCTGGACCCGGTGCTGCAGGGCCAAGCGCGGCCGACCTCAGCGCTCCGGTCCAGTACACGTGGGCGGGGACCTTCGACCTCAAGACCACCACCGCTCCCGTCTTTCGATACCACGAGCCGTCGGCTACAGACGCCGATCAGTTCGCTTCGGCGCTGGGCGCGGTGCTGCGATCGCGGCCCTCTGGCTTCCTCGGTATGTACAGCGCCTCGGACTACACGCTGAAGGTCCGGGGCACAGTCGCGTCGCCAGCGTCGAGCCCTGCTTACTTCATCTTTTCCGGGCTGAACCTTCCAGCGATCGACGCCGCCGGTGGCCCACAGGCGATCGCGGACGTGTTCCTGGCGCAGCACAGCCTTCAGCCGCAGTGGGAGTACACGGTGAGCGTTGATGTCGCGAGTGATCCGCAGAAAGTCTTGTACGAGCGGCAGTTCGACGTTCCGGGGTCCGGACCCGCGTACCTCGTCGACTACAACGCAGGTCACTACGGCCTCGAAGTGGACATAAGCGACAACCGTCCGGTGATCGCGACCGGCCTCCTTCCCGTGAGCATGGACGTCGCGAACTACAACCTGATCAGCTCGTCCGATGCGATTCGCGCTGTGACCGGATCGGCTTCACCGCCCCCGTCTCCTGCAGCAGCGGTGGTCCAGCTCACCCAGGCCGAGCTCGTCTACGTTCTCGTGCCCGCGGGCGACCACAGCTTCTACGAGCCGGCGTACCTGTTCACCGGCACGCAGCAGGTCGGTGGCCAGTCGTATACAAGGCACGTGCTCATCTCCGCGATCCAAGCCTCGCAACGGACATAACCGTCTACACGATCGGGCACTCCACCCGGTCGCTCGAGGAGTTCATCGGGCTGCTTCGTCACCACGGCATCGAGCTGCTGGTCGACGTCCGCACCCTGCCGGCATCGCGACGGATGCCGCACTTCGCCAAAGCTGCGCTGGAACGCTCGCTGCCGGCTTCCGGTATCGCCTACCGGCACATGCCCGAGCTGGGCGGATTGCGCAAACCGAAACCCAACTCGACCAACACTGCCTGGCGCAACGTTTCCTTTCGCGGCTATGCCGACTACATGCAGACGGACGAGTTCTCACACGCGCTGGACGAGCTGGTCGAGCTCGCGGCGCGACAACGGGTCGCGATCATGTGCGCGGAGGCGGTGCCGTGGCGCTGCCATCGCTCGTTGATCGCCGACGCCTTGCTCTCGCGGGGCGTGGAGGTGAGGAACATCACCGGCACTGGCGAGCCGGCTCGGCACCAGCTCACATCTTTCGCGAAGGTGGAAGACGGTAGGGTGACGTATCCCGCCCCAGATACACTTCCAATCTGAGGGGAGGATGGGCAAAAAGCAGGTTCGGATGCAGATGCGGCGGGTCCAGCCCAAGAGCACCGCATCCAACGCGCAGGGGGCGACCCGGAGGCAGCGCGAACGCTTCGTCCAGGCGGGCGGAATGCTCCAGGGCTACGCGCCCGACCAGGTGGTGCGCTGGGGATACATTGCGGTGGGCATCGCAGCGCTGTGCGTGATCGTCATCGCCGCCCTTCTGTACTTCCTCCACGACCCATACGGGTGGCCGGTCGCGGCCGCCGCCGCGGTCGCCTGGGTCTTTCCGATAGCGCTCCTCGCGAGCTTCATCGGTCCCGGCTTCCGTCTCGCGCTGAGGGACCGCAAGGCCGAGCCGCGCATTGTCCAGGGACAGCTCGTCGGCGCGAGCGCCGTGAGCACGTCCATCGGCCTGGGCATGCTGATGGTTCAGACCCGAAGCGGCAGCGAGCAGTTCCTCGTTCCGCCTGCTCGGCTGAAGCAGGTGCCCGGCAACCAGGTCAACGTCGTCCTCACGGTGACACCGGGCCTACACCACGTGAAGTCGGTCGGCGTCATGGGCCAGCGTATGGTCGGGCGGGTGGAGCCGCCGGTCCCGCCGGTGATGAGTCGACTGCAGCTGATCCCGGTCATCACCCCCTTGGCGCTCGCGGTCGCGGCCGTGATCGGGGACGATGCGGTCGCGCTCAGCCCGATTCCGTTTCCGCCGCTTCACGCAACGCTGGCGGTGCTGGCCGGCGCAGTCCTGGCCGCCGGCGTCTATGGCGTCTCGTATCTCTTGCAGAGGCGCTGGATGGCGGAGGTCCAGGCGCTCGTCCCCAAGACCTAGGTCGCGGCCTTCTCCGGCTCCTTTTTTTCGGTGGGCGCGGACTCGGGCTCGGGGCGAGGTTCGACGATGGGCGGGATGAGCTTCCTCCGCTGGGGGTAGGTCGCGATCAGCAGCAGGCTGAAGGCGAGGCCGAAGATGACCGGGCCTAGGTGGAACGGCGCCCGCCACAGGAAGTAGGCGCCGCCCTCGAAGGCCAGCACGACGAACCCGTAGAGGATCCCGGCCCGCACCCACCCGACGTTGGCGGAAGGGTTGACCGCGGCGGCCATCAGCCCGATGCCCAGCACGGCTCCGGCGGCGGAGGTGTGGGTGCCAACCTCCTGGTCCAGCGGCAGAAGCGAGGTCGGAACCAGCGCGGCCGCGGCGCCGCCCACGAGCCCCATTCCCATCAGGAGCATCCCGACCGTCAGGATCGTCCGTCTCATCGCCGGAGACTGTATACGGGCGGCCCGTGCACGATCACGGTTTAGACTCGGAAACGATGGCAGAGGACGTTCACATCACTCCCGAGGGCCTCGAGGCGGTTCGCCGTGAGCACGACGAGCTGACGACCGTCAAGCGGCCGGCGATCGTGGCCAAGATCAAGGCGGCGCGAGAGCTGGGCGACCTTTCCGAGAACTTCGAGTACCACGCCGCCAAGAACGAGCAGGGGATGATGGAGGCACGCATCCGCGAGCTCGAGGTGATCATCAAGAACCACGTGCTGATCGAAGCGAAGTCCCCGGGGGGCGTCGTCGGCATGGGAAGCACGGTGCGTTTCGCGGAAGACGGGGCCGACGAGGAGATGTATCGAATCGTGGGGCCGGCCGAGGCCGATCCCAAGTCCGGCCGGGTCAGCTATGAGTCCGCGCTGGGCAAGGCGCTGATCGGGCACCGGGTAGGGGACCAGGTCGAGATCAGGACGCCGAGCGGCGCCTACAGCGTGCGCATCAACGCGATTGAGTAAGCCGGTGGCGGCCGCCGGCGCGCTGAGCGATCTCAGGCAGTGGATGGCGGGCCGTCAGCTGGGAACCCTGTATGTCACCAATCCTGTTTCGATCGCCTACCTCACCGGGTTCTTCGCGAATCCGCACGAGCGCCTGATGGCGCTTGCGGTGCGTCCCGGCGACGCAACTCTCATCGTGCCCGCCCTCGAACACGAGAAGGCGACACGGATCGCTCGCGACGTCTCGGTGCTCGGCTGGCGAGATGGCGAAGATCCTTACGAGCTAGTCGCCACTGCGCTCGGCCGGCTGAGCGAGATCGCCGTCGAGAAAGAGCACATCACTCTTTTCGCCGCGGAGATGATCACCTCGCGGACCGGCGCGAGCGAGCTGGTCGACGCGGGTCGAGAGATCCGGCACATGCGACTCATCAAGCGGCCCGACGAGATCGAGAAGATCCAGCGCGCTGCACACATCACCGACGAGGCTGGCGATTCGGTCTTCGAGAAGATGCGGGCGGGTGACACCGAGGCCGAGGTGGCGCTGTTGATCGGCTCCACTATCGGAGAGCTTGGGGGGACGCTTGCCTTCCCGAGCCTCGTGCAGTCAGGCCCGAACTCCTCGATGCCGCATCTCCAGCCGTCGAATCGAAAGCTCGCGGAAGGCGACTTCGTCCTGCTGGACTTCGGCGCGGCGCTGGACGGTTACAACGCCGACACCACGCGCATGGGTGTGGTTGGAAAGGCCAGCGCAAAGCACCGCGAGATTCACGATGTCGTTTTGCGTGGGCACGACGCCGCGATCGATTCGGTGCGTGCCGGCGCGACCACGGGCGACGTCGATGCGGCGGCGCGGCGCGTGATCGAGGCGGCAGGTTACGGCCCCCAGTTCTTCCATCGCGTCGGCCACGGCCTCGGCATCGAGGTGCACGAGGACCCGAGCCTCGATCCCGGGTCGAGCACCGTCCTCGAAGCGGGCATGGTGTTCACCATCGAGCCGGGTGTCTACGTCCCTGGGTTCGGCGGTGTGCGCATCGAAGACGACGTGTTGGTCGAAGAGCGCGGCTGTCGCGTGTTGACCAAATCGGACCGGGCGCTCCGCGAGATAAAGGATTCATAAGGTGGCGAGCAAGCTCGACCAGGTTGTGACTTACTGAATGCTCGCGCCTGGAATGCGGCGCACCGCGCAGAGGACGATGGTGTACAACGCGATCGTCCACATCGGTGGACACTGCACCGCCGAGGAGATCAGCGCCGAGCTGCACAAGTCCCAGCCTGGATTTCCGCGCAGCACCGTGTATCGCGCGCTCGAGGCGTTGACCGCTTCCGGGTCCGTCTACGCGGCGCACCTCGGCGACGGGCCGACGCACTACGAGCTGGCCTCGGGTGACCACCACCACGCCGTGTGCCAGGTGTGCGGCGGCGTGATGCACATCCAGGAGGAGCTGGTCAGCGAGCTCGAGGACCACCTCGAAGAAGGCCATGGTTTCAAGCCCGTCCGGACCGAAGTGCTGGTGGTCGGAGTCTGCGACGATTGCTCGCGCAACCCGGCGCCCCACGGATCGCGCCGGAGGATGATCGACCCGCACCACCGTCAGTAAGGAGAGGAGAGCGCCGGATGGAATCAAAGATCGTGGGCACGACGATGCCGGTGCTCGAGCTCAACATGCAGCCCAACGACAAGGTCTTCGCCGAGTCGGGCGAGCTCTCGTGGATGTCGATGGCGATCCAGATGCAGACCGGCACCTCGGTGGGTGGGCAGCAGGGCGGGTTCATGGGCGCACTCGGTAGGGCGTTCGCCGGCGGCACGTTCTTCATGACCGAGTACACGGCGGTAGGGGGTCCGGGGCTGCTGGCATTTGCCGCCAAGCTGCCTGGCCAGATTCTGCCGATGGAGATCACTCCCGGCCAGGGCTACATGGTGCACCGCCACGGGTTTCTCTGCGCCACGCTGGGCGTGCAGTTCTCGATCGGCTTCCAGCAGCGGCTTGGCGCCGGCGTTTTCGGCGGCACGGGATTTCGGCTCCAGCGCTTGACCGGGCAGGGGCAGGCCTGGGTCGCGCTCAACGGGGAGGTCGTGGTCTACGACCTTCAGGCCGGCAACACGTTGCGCGTGCACCCGAGCCAGGTCGGGATGTTTCAGGACACGGTCCAGTTCAACGTGGTCACGGTGCCAGGGATCCAGAACATGTTCTTTGGCGGCTCCGGGTTGTTCCTCGCCGCGCTCACCGGTCCTGGCCGCGTATGGCTGCAGTCGATGAGCATGCAGCACCTCGCGCACGCGATCCAGGAGTACTTGCCCAAGCCCGGCTAGCGCTCCGTTGGCGGATAAGTGGCTAACTTTCGACTGCTTTGGAACCTTGGTCGATTGGCGCCACGGCATCGGCACCACCGGCGAGCTGCTCTTTGCCGGTAACGGGTCGCGGTTTCTCGACGCCTACAACGGGCTCGAGGCCGAGGTCGAAAACGAAGGACCGTTCAAGCCCTACCGCACGGTGCTCGCGGAAACCACCCGCCGCGCCGCGCGTCTGCTCGAGCTCGACCTGAAGCCGGACGACGCCACCGCGCTCGCCTCGACGATCCCGTATTGGCCGGTTTTTGCCGACGTCGGGCCGGCGCTCGGCGCGCTGCACGACGAAGGCTGGAAGCTCGCCCTCTTGACGAACTGCGACCGCGACCTCATCGCCCTGACGCAACGCCGCCTGCCGGTGCCGTTCGAGGCGGTCGTGACGGCCGAAGACGTCTCGGCCTACAAGCCAGACCCCGCGCACTTTCGACGCTTCCAGTCGACGTTCGGGTCGTCGGCCGGCGCGTGGATTCACGTCGCCCAGAGCTACTTCCACGACATCCGGCCCACGCACGACCTGGGCATCAGGCGCATCTGGGTCAACCGGCAGGGAGAGAAGGACGACCCGTCGCTTGCCGACGCCGTGATCTCCGGGCTCGGTGAGCTGCCCGCCGCGGTGAGGAACCTGGTCGGAGCCTGATGGAGCCGACCGCGGCGGTCTCCGCCGCCGCGCCCGAAAGACTCTCGGTCACGCACCAGGCCACCCTCAGCGCGCTCTGGCTCGGTCTCAACTTCCAGTCATCGGCGCTGCTCCCCATCGTTGTTCCGGCGCAGGTCTTGCTCCTGATCGACAGAGGCACGGTGGGAAGCTCAAACCAGGCGCTGGCCGTGAGCGCGATCTCCCTGGGTGGCGCGTTGATAGCGATCGTGGTGACGCCGCTTGCCGGCGTCGCGTCGGACCGGATGAAGTCGCGCTTCGGTCGCCGCCGCCAGCTCATCGTCGCGGGGATCGTCTTCGCCCTGGTGGGACAGGCCGCGCTGGCGGCCACCACTCCGCTGGTCCTGTTCGCGCTGGGCCTGGTCATCGTCGCCATAGGCACCAACGTTGTGACGGCCGCGTACCAGGGGCTGCTGCCAGACCTTGTCCAGTTCTCTCAGCGCGGCGCCGCCTCGGGATGGCTCGGCTTCATGACGTTGATCGGCAGCGTCGGCAGCCTCGCGACCGCCGGTCTCTTGCTCGGCAGCGTCTCCAAGGGACCGCATCTCATGGCCGCGGTCGAGCGCGGCTCCCTGTTGTTTTATGCGGTGGCCGCGGCCGTGCTTGCGATCTCCGCCGCGGTGACCGTCCTCGGTGTCGAGGAGAAGGCGCCAGTCGACGCTCCTACCCGTCCCTGGACTCAGCTGTTCCGGCACCAACCCTTTCGCGTCGTGTTCGCGGCACGGGCGTTGGTGATGATCGGACTGACCCTGTTCCTCACCTACATCGAGTACTACTTCGCGTCGACCAATGGCGCGACCACGTTCGTCGGAGCAACCGTGGCGATCGGCTTGCTAGCGCTTTTTGGGGCGCTGGCGAGCTCGCTGGTTCTGGGCATAGCGTCCGATCGGATCCCGCGCGTCCGCATCGTGATCGCCGCCAACCTTGCGATGGCCGCCGCGGCCTGGATCTTCGTCTTCGCGCCGTCGCAGTTCCCGCTTGCGCCGCTGGGCATCCTGTTCGGGTTGGGCTACGGCGCCTACCTCAGCGTCGACTGGGCGCTGGCGATCGACTCCCTGCCAGGCGGCTCGACCTCAGCACGCGATCTCGGCATCTTCACTGTGTCGATCAACCTGCCGAGCCTCATCGCCCCGGCTCTCGGTGGAGTGGTGATCCTGCTCGCCAACGCCGGCGGTTTTGGACCGCTCGCGTATCGCCTCGTGTTTTCGCTTGCCGCCATCTCGCTGCTGCTCGGGGTAGTGGTCGTGAGGCGCATCAGGCTCGCCTGATGGAGCTCCGATGGCGCGCGTTCCGGCGGGTGCCGTGGGTCTGGTCCGGTTGGGAACGGTTCTACCTGCGTCTGCATCCTATCCAGCCCATCCGGGAGGGAGCCCTCTTCGCGGTGAGCAGAAACCGCGGCGCCCTCGAGCTGCACCTCCTGAGCAGGCAGCTGAGCCGAATGCGCGGCGAGTCAGGCTATTCGACCTTCAAGGCCTTGCACGTGATGCGCGAGGACCTGGCGTTCCTCGCGGCGCGATTGCGCAGGGGTGATTTCGACGGCGTCGCCGAGATTCGCGCCAAGACGCTGATGGGCGAAGGGGCCAAAGGGCTGGGTTTTCACACCCGGGTCGCGCCGCGGAACCTCGCGAACGCGTTCCAGCAGTACTTCCAGGTCGGCCTCGACGCGATCTATCACCCGCGCGGCCTGCGCCAGCACGCGAGGCGCCGGTGGCCAGTCGAGATCTGGATGTCGGTCGCCGAGCTTATGAAACGTTACGCGGTGAAGTCCGACAGCTCGACTGTCGCGCGGTAGACACGCCGCGCCGGACCTGACTGCACCAGGTTGCCGCCGGCCTCGCGACGAACCGCCAGCTCGCCGCCAGGCATGACCACGGTGACGCTGCCGTCCACCAGGTCGCGCCGCATGCACGCCGCAGCGACCGCGCTTGCGCTCGTACCCGACGCCAGCGTGTAGCCTGCGCCCCGCTCCCAGATCTGCGCGTGCACGTGCGCGCGATCTACGGGTTCGCAGAGCTGCACGTTGGTGCGCTCGGGAAACGCGGGGTGCACCTCGAGGTGCGGACCGAGCTCGAGGCATCGCTCGCGCGTGACCGGCTGGCCGAACACCACGCAGTGTGGGTTGCCGACCGAGACCAGCACCGCTTCAACACGGCCGACCGGCGTGTCGAGGTCGACGTGGTCGGGCTCGTCCTCAAAGCTCGCCGGCAGGTCGGCGGCGCGAAACGACGGACGGCCGATGTCGAGCTCGGTGACGATCTCGGCAGCGTTCCGTTCCAGCACGCGCACGGCGTTGGCGCGGTCTGTGGTTCGCAGCGTGAACTCGTTGCCGGCGCCGTGCTCCAGCACCGCGTGCGCCGCGACAATCCGCAGGCCGTTGCCGCTCTTCTGCGCCTCCGAACGGTCGGGGTTGAAGATGCGGACGGTCATGGCCTCTGGGTCGAAGGCGAGCAGTCCATCCGACCCCAGCCCGAGGTGCCGGTCGCACAGCGTGGGGAGCAGCGCAACGAGCTCCTCCAGCGGACCCGGCAGGTCGAGGACGAGGTAGTCGTTGCCCAGCGCCTGGTACTTGAACAGCTTTACCGAGTGGCTGGGCACCGAATCTCCTTGCATCTTCGCTGGCCTCGCCGGCCGGGCGCCTCCGGCGCTGAAGCCTGCGTCACCTCCTGCGCGCGCTCGGTCATGCACACACGATGCGCTCCCTCGCGTGCTCGTCGGTTCCTTGGCTCCGCCCGGCGAATGCCGCGAATATGCTGCGGACCTCGGCGCCGAGCCACTTGCGACACAGTCGCAATTCTCCGGAATTCACCAACCCGACCGGGTGTTTCCTACAATTGATCGTCTATGCAGGACCTTGCCTGGCCTGCCCAGCGTCTGACCCACATCCCGGCCTGCTTCTGTAGCTAGCCCCGGTCGTTTGCTCGCGGCCTGAACGGCCGCGCCCACCTGACCGGATTTCGTCTCCCGACCAATCGGTTTGCTATTTCGCATTTCTTAAGGAGTTGGAATTGAGCTCTCAAACACAGATCAAGGCTCTGGTCACCACGGAGTGGATCGCAGAGCACGCCAAGGACTCAGGTCTTCGGGTGGTCGAGGTCGACGTCGACCCGACCAACTACGAGAAGGGGCACATCGACGGAGCCGTCGGCTGGAACTGGAAGAAGGACCTTCAGGACCAGCTGGCGCGCGACATCGCGCCGAAGGAGGCCCTCGAGCAGCTCTTGGGTAAGAGCGGCATCACGCCTGACACGACGATCGTCGTCTACGGCGACAACAACAACTGGTTCGCCGCCTGGTTTTTGTGGAACCTCAAGTACTACGGCCACAAGGATGCGCGGCTCATGAACGGCGGCCGGAAGAAGTGGATCGACGAGGATCGGCCCCTTCCCAAGGAGCCGGTGACCCCGCCGGTCGGTTCGTTCACGGCCGGCGAGCCCAACGAGAAGCTCCGGGTCTACTACGACGAGGTCCGCGCGAGCCTCCCCAAGGTGAAGGCCGGCTCCCTCAAGCTCGTCGATGTGCGGGGACCGAAGGAGTTCAGCGGCGAGGTCACGGCGCCGCCGGAGTACCCGACCGAGCACGCCCAGCGTGGGGGCCACATCCCGGGGGCGGCCAACATTCCCTGGGCGCAGGCGGTCAACGACAACGGGACGTTCAAGAGTCGCGAGGAGCTGGAGAAGCTCTACACGGGGAAGGGCGTCACGCCCAACTTCCCGGTGATCACCTACTGCCGGATCGGGGAACGTTCGAGCCACACCTGGTTCGTGCTCCGCCACCTGCTCGGCTACCCCAATGTCCGGAACTA
>DASYZS010000019.1:0-35400 GCA_035945895.1 Candidatus Dormiibacterota bacterium
CCGTCGTCGGTCGGCAGCACCACCTCCACCCACGCGTGCGTGCCGCCCTGCCCGACGAGGTGTCCCGACACGTAGCGCGAGGGGAGGCCGCACGCGCGACAGACGGCGAGCATCACGTGCGCATAGTCCTGACACACGCCGGCGCCGAGCGCCAGTGCCTCTGCGGCGGTGGTGCGAACCCCGGTCACTTCGTGCCGGTAGGTCATCGACTGGTACACCCAGTCGTTGATCCGGTCGGCGAGAGGAAGGCCCCACTCCGTCTCAGCGGACAGCTCGTCCGCGGCGCGCAGGATGCCGTCGTCGGGTTCGGTCAGGGCCGAGGGATCGAGCAGGTAGCGGTCCGCCTGCCAGCCGTCGCGCAATCGGTGCGGCTCGTCCGCCTGTCGCGTCACCGAGACCTCCGCGACGAACTCGATCGACTCACTGACGCGTGGCGCGAAAACGTCCACGATCACGTTGCCGAACCTGTCGCTGCCGTTCTCGAGGCGGGCCTGGTCGGGCGCCACGGTCACCTCGTGCGACAGGCGCCGCTGGTCGCCGAAACGTTCCGGCGGGATGACCACCAGGCGGTGGCTGAGATCCTGGATCGGCTCGGAGTATTCGTAGCGGAACGTCTGGCGGACCAGGTAAGACACTCGGCGGGCGGCCGGCAGCTCGACCACTAGGCGACCTCCGCCCACACAGTCATGGACTGAAACGCGGCAGGCCCGAAAGTCGTGAGCATCGCAACGTCCAGCGCGTCCCGGCCGCGACCGATCAGCACGCGGCCGACCCGACGGGCGTTGTTCCGCGGATCGAACGTCCACCAGCGGTCGCCCAGGTAGACCTCCATCCAGGCCGCGAAATCCATCGGGTCTGGCGGCGCCTCGACGTACAGGTCGGGAAGGTAGCCGAAGGCGTATCGGGCGGGGATGTTGAGCGCGCGGCAGAACGTGATCGCGAGGTGCGCGAAGTCGCGACACACCCCGGTGCGCTGCTCGAGCACGTCGACCGCGGTCGTCATCGGGTTGCTCGAGCCGTACTGGAACTTGACGTTGCCCTGTACCCAGTCGCAGACCGCCTGAACTCGCGCGCCGCTTGGCTCGGTCTGGCCGAACAGCTCCCAGGCCATGCTCATCAGCTGGTCCGACAGGCAGTACCGGCTCGGCAGCGTGAAGTGAAGGACCTCGCCCGGCACTTCCGCCACCGGCAGCTGGGGGGCGGCCGTCGCGTCGGGGTCCGGCTCGTCCGGAACCGAGACGGTCGCGTCGTATCTCAGCACCAGCTGACCCTCGGGCATGACCAGGCGCTTGACCGGGTTGCCGTAGAAGTCCGCGTACTCGTCGATGGGTATCGGCGGCTCGGTCGTCCAGGTCTCGGTGACGAGCTGGTGGCGGGCGTCGGACCGGGGTCGCACCTGGACGGTCGCGACAGTCGGAGCGCTCACGCCGTATTTGAACTCGCAGCCGACCCGGAGATTGATCGACTTCGCAGATGTCGGGATGGCGCAGACACTATAGCGGTGGGTTCGGCGGCTCTCGATTCCAACTACAAGCTCAACGGCTTCTACGACGAGATGCTTGCAGCGCCTGGAAACCCAAGACCCGCATACAGGCGACTCTACGAGCAGCTCACCCGGCTCGGCTCCGACGAGCTGGAGCGCCGGCACGGCCTGGCGATGGAGATGTTCCGCAACCACGGCATCACCTTCGCCGTCTACCCCGATGCCCAGGGCACCGAGAAGGTTTTTCCCTTCGACGTCATCCCTCGGGTCATCGAGGCGTGGACCTGGCGGCGGCTCGAAGAGGGTCTGAAGCAGCGGATCCGCGCGCTAAACCTCTTCCTGGACGACGTGTACGGTCGCAAGCTCATCCTCAGGCAGCGCGGCATCCCGGCGGAGATCGTGCTCAGCAGCTCGCTGTACATGCGCGAGATCGAGGGCCTGCCGGTGCCGCACGGGATCCACTGCCACATAGCGGGCATCGACCTCGTGCGCGACGATCGCGGCGAGTTCTTCGTCCTGGAGGACAACCTGCGCACGCCGTCGGGGGCGTCCTACGTGCAGGCCAACCGCTATGTGATGAAGCGCATCCTGCCCGACCTCTTCGCGGGCTACCCCGTGCGGCCGGTGGAAGGCTACGTGCACGAGCTGCTTCGGCACCTGCGCTGGCTCGCGCCAGAAGGCGTTGACGACCCGACCCTGGTGCTGCTCACCCCCGGCATCAACAACTCCGCCTACTACGAGCACCTCTACCTCGCCAAGCAGATGGGCATCGAGCTGGTCGAGGGCTCGGACCTGGTCGTGGACGACGACCACGTGTTCATGCGTACGACGCGAGGTTTGCAGCCCGTGCACGTGATCTATCGCCGCATCGACGACGAATGGCTGGACCCGATTTTCGGCCGCCAGGAATCCCTGGTCGGCGTGGCCGGGCTCGTGAATGCCTATCGGGCCGGGAACGTGGCCATCGCCAACGGCCTGGGGAATGGCGTCGCGGACGACAAGGCGGTCTATGCGCTCGTGCCGAAGATCATCCGCTACTACCTCGGCGAGGACCCGATCCTGCCCAACGTCGAGACGTACCTCTGCGCCATGGATGCCGACCGCGCGTACGTACTCGATCATCTCGAGAAGCTGGTGGTGAAGACAGTCGACGCATCGGGTGGCTACGGAATGCTCATCGGCCCCCAGTCGACGCGCGAGGAACGCGAGGAATTTCGACGTCGCATCGTCGAGAGGCCGCGCTCCTTCATCGCCCAGCCGGTCGTCGCGCTTTCGGTCCAGCCGGTGCTCGACGGGCGAACGCTGCGACCTGGCCACCAGGACCTCCGCCCATTCGTGCTGACCGGGCCCGACATCTACGTCACGCCTGGCGGCCTCACGCGGGTCGCGTTGAAGCCGGGTTCGCTGGTGGTCAACAGCTCGCAGGGCGGTGGCAGCCGCGACACTTGGGTCCTCGGCGAGGAAGCTGCGGATGCTTAGCAGCGCGGCCACATCGCTGGCGTTGCTGGGACGGCACCTCGAGCGCGCCGACCATCTCGGCCGCATCCTGGGCGTTCACGTCGCGCTTTCCCTCGACCGCACGGAAGAGCCGGGTCCGCAGTTCTGGGTGCGCTTCATGGAGCTGGCCGGCTGGCGGGGCAGTGACACCGGCCGAAGGGACGAGGCCATAGCGATGGTCACCGCTGGGACGCTCGGACCCTCGGTGCAGGCAAGCGTCGCGGCCGCCCGGCAGGCGGCGCAGGCGGTGCGTCCGTCCCTCCCCACCGAGCTGTACGAGCAGGTCAACGCGCTGCACTGGCGAGTGCAGAGAGGCGTGCAGCAGGCCGATCTCTATCCGTTTCTCATGGACGTCCAGATGAGCATCCGGCTCGTCGACGGATTGCTCGACGACACGATGTTCCACGACGAGGCACGCGATTTCGTGCGGCTCGGGAAGTTCGTCGAACGCGCCGGCAACGTCACAACGGTGGTCACACGCAAGTCGTCCGAGCTCGCCGTAACACCCGAGGACGCGCTCGAGTGGACCGCGGTGCTGAAGTGCTGCTTTGCCTTCGAGTCATTCCAGTCTCGGTACGGCGGCGGAGTGACCGCCGATCGCGTCATCGAATTCCTCGTGCTCGATGGTTCGCTGCCTCGTTCCGCTCGGTTCTCCAGCACCAATGCGCTCGAGGCTGTAGCGCGTATCGAGGGCAGGGCGCGGCGATCCAAGCCTCTGCGTCTTTTGATCCGCCTGAACGGTCTTTATGGACAGGCGAACACGCAATCCATCCTCGACAGTCCTCTCGACTTCGATGCGGAATGCCGCGGGCTGCTGCGCCAGCTCGAGGTCGCACTGCGGGAGACGTACTTCCATCCGAGCAAGGTGCCCGCAGCCGTGGCCGGTGAGGAGGGCCGTGGGATGCCGCAGCAACAACAGCAGTGAAGCTGGAGATCGTGCACAGCACGCGGTATCACTACACGGGCCCTATCGCCGAGACGGTGATGGAGGTCCGGCTGCGGCCGATGGACGGAAACGGGCAGCGGTGCCTCGACTTCCAGCTCGAGCTGAGCCACGGGGTCAAACCGAAGACCTACGTCGACGGCTTTGGCAACCAGGTCCACTACTTCAACCTGGTGCGGCCTCACTCGGCGTTGAGCCTGGTAAGCCGCTCGACCGTCGAGACCGGTCTGGCGCCGGACGAGGATCCGGGTGAGGAGCTGGTGCTGGACTTCCTCCGCTTTCGTTCGCCGATCAAGGACGTCGAGGGAATTCGCGAGCTCGCGCGCCGGCACGCCATAGCGGATCCGAGCTCTTCGGCGGAGGTCGAGCACGCGCTGGACGAGCTCACTCGAACGATCAGCCAGGAGTTCACCTACGACCGCACCGTGACGAACGTCTACAGCGCGGTGGACGACGTGCTCGAGCTTCGCGCCGGTGTGTGCCAGGACTTCGCGCACCTGTTCATTGCGGTCGCGCGATCGATGGGCGTGCCCGCCCGCTACGTCAGCGGCTACATCCACTCCCCCGGCGAGCAGGTCGCGTCGGCGTCGCACGCGTGGGCGGAGGCGTGGGTCGCCGGCCGCGGATGGATTGGGTTCGATGCGACGCATCCCGTGCGGACCACGCCGAACCATGTGCGCCTCGCGGTCGGTCGCGACTACACGGACGCGGCGCCGACGCGCGGCGTCTACGTAGGGTCGGCCTCGAGCGCGATGTCGATCAGCGTGAAAACCCGGGCGGTGGGCTGATCCCCGGATAGTCCGGACTATCGCGCAAATTCGGCGCCGAAAAGTGCTGTTAGTCCGGACTATCGCGTTCTTTTAGAAGCGCTTGCCGCGGACGTGGTCGATGGAGAACTTCGCCGTGTCGGCGATCAGCATCACGGCCATCACGCCGGCCTCCACCGGATCGCTGACCACGACATCAGCGGCTTCGGGCACCGACCCCGCCATGCTCGTGCACAGGACCACGATCCCGGCCTCGCGGATCTCGCGCACCGCGTTGGTGATGTCTCCGCCCATGAGCGCACCCGCCAACACAAGCGCTCGCGCGCGATGCAGCCGCGCGACTGCACGCACCGCGCCGGCAAGCTGCTCTTCGCCCACGAGTGGGATCGTGTCCACCGAGATTCGCTCTCCGCGGATGTTGTGCCGGTCGGCCTCGGAGATCGCGCCCTGCGCCACCATGCCGACCTGCGCTCCGCCACCGATGACGATGACCCGCTTGCCGTAGATGGCCTGGAACGTCGGCACGGCGGCGACGTGCATCACGCCCGCGACCGCACCAACGTCAGCCATCAATCTGGCCTCATCCGATGCACCTGATACCTCGAGCTGGATCTCCGCCGTCGGTCCACCCCGCGCCCCGCCCGCTACGTACGTGATGTTGGCGCTGTGCCGGAGGATGACCTCCGTGATGCGGTGCAGCACACCCGGCTCATCGCGGCATTCGACGAGCAGTCCTATGACCTCAGGCATTTGGCCGAGAACGATAAACGGGCGGGTTCGCAATTGGTGGCCGAAGCCATGCCTCCGGCGAGGCGCATGCCCTAGGCTTCTCGGCACAGTGCGCGGCCAGCACGGAATCGCGATCGAGATTACCCAGGGAGGTCTGGCGACTTAGCGCGCAGCTGAAGTCGGTTGGACCTCCCGCCCAGCAAAGGGTCGGGAGGTTTTTTTATGTCCGCCAGAAGAAAGATCGTGGTGTACGACACCACCCTGCGCGATGGGGCGCAGGGGCCGGCTGTCTCCTTTTCCGCGGGCGACAAGGAGCGCATCGCGCGACTTCTCGACCGGCTCGACTTCGACTACGTCGAGGGTGGGTTCCCGGGTTCGAACCCAAAAGACGAGGAGCTCTTTTCACGGCTCGCCAAGCAGCCGCTGGAGCACGCCCGCCTGGCCGCCTTCGGAGCTACGCGTCGCGCGAGCGGCACCTGCGAGGACGACGCCAACCTTGGAGCGTTGGCCGGCAGCGATGCGCCGGTCTGGACGCTCGTCGGCAAGAGCGACACATGGCAGGTTTCGACCGTCTTGCAGACGACCAACAACGAGAACCTCGCGATGGTCGAAGAGTCGGTTGCATACGGCGTCGGTCAGGGTCGCGAGCTGATCTTCGATGCGGAGCACTTCTTCGACGGCTACTCGCGCGATGCGGAATACGCGGTCGAAGTGTGCCTCGCCGCCGCGCGCGCCGGGGCCTCGTGGGTCGTGCTGTGCGACACCAACGGCGGAAGTCAGCCGGCCGAGATCCGCAGGGGCGTCGAGGCCATGCGCGAGGCGCTTGCCAGGTCGGGCCTGCACGCGCGGGTCGGCATTCACACTCACAACGATTGCGAGCTCGCGGTCGCCAACACCCTCGAGGCCGTGGAGGCCGGAGCGGAGATGGTGCAGGGGACGATCAACGGGTACGGCGAAAGGACGGGAAACGCAAACCTCATCTCGGTCGTCGCGAACCTCGTCCTCAAGCTTGGTTACGACGCCCTACCTCGAGAGTCGGTCGAGCAGTTCAGCGAGCTCTCGCGCACCGTGGCCGAGATCGCCAACCTCGCCCTGCCCGTCCAGCAGCCCTTCGTCGGACACGGCGCGTTCGCCCACAAAGGCGGCCAGCATGTCGCCGCGGTGCTGCGCGACAAGGACGCGTACCAGCACATGGACCCGGCCCTGGTCGGCAACGAGGCGCGAGTGCTCGTCTCGGAGCTGTCGGGTCGGGGCAACGTCCTGGCCAAGGCGCGCGAGTTTGGGCTAGAGCTCGACCGCGACGATCCGCAGACACGCTGGCTGGTCAACCACCTCAAGGAGCTGGAGCACCAGGGCTACTCGTACGAGGCCGCAGACGCATCGTTCTTCATGCTGGTCCGCCGCCTGCAGCCCGGCTACGTCGCGCCGTGGACCGTGGCCGACTTCACGACCCAGGTACGCAAGAACGGCGGCTCCGTCCACGCCGAGGCGACAGTGAAGGTCGAGGTGGGCGGCTCCGTCTATCACACCGCCGCGTCGGGCAACGGTCCGGTCAACGCCCTTGACGCGGCCCTCCGCAAGGCGCTCAGCCCGCGGTTCCCTGCGCTCGACGATGTCAGCCTGCACGATTACAAGGTGCGCATTCTCGACGGAAACGCCGGTACCGCGGCGACGACTCGCGTGCTCGTCGAGTCGGGCCGGGGCACGAAGCGCTGGACCACCGTCGGATGCTCGAGCAACATCATCGAGGCGTCGCTGCTCGCGCTTCTCGATTCTCTGGAGTACGCGGTCCTCGCCTAGCAACAGGCAAACCGCACGCCAGGAGATCCCCGAACCGCTGCGGCGCGACGTCCGCACGCTCGGTTCGGTGCTTGGACAGGTCATCGCGGAAGGCGGAGGCGCGGCGCTGTTGCGCGACGTCGAGAGGCTGCGCGGGCTGGTCATCCGCGCGCGCGACGATGACCGGTACGAGCGCGAGGCGGAAAAGCTGGTGGCTTCTTGGCCGCTGGAACGCGCGGAGATGGTCGCTCGGGCCTTCACCTGCTATTTCCACCTCGCGAACCTTGCGGAGGAGAACCACCGCGCACGCGTGATCCGCGAGCGCGACCGCGGACCCAAGCCTCTGCCCGAGTCGCTGGCGGCGACGGTCGTGGAGCTGCGGACGAAGCTGGGGCGAAATCGATTCGACGAGCTGCTCTCGAGCCTTGTCGTGCATCCGGTCTTCACCGCCCACCCGACCGAGGCGCGCCGGCGCGCCGTGATCACCGCCATTCGGCGGGTTGGTGACCAGATGGAGAAGCTCGATGACGCGCGCATCTCCGACCCCGAGCGTCGTGAGGCGGAACGGAGACTCGTGGAAGAGGTCGACTCCCTGTGGCGGACGGCCCAGGTGAGGAGCGCTCACGTGACGCCCCTCGACGAGGTGCGGTCCCTGATGGCGATCTTCGACGAAACGCTGTTCCGCATGGTGCCCGAGGTGATGCGCTCTTTCGACACGGCGCTGGGCAGACCCGCGCCGGCCTTCCTCCGTTTCGGCAGCTGGATCGGCGGCGACCGCGACGGCAACCCCGCCGTGACTGCCGCGGTCACGGTTGAGGCGATGGCGATTCAATCCGAACATGTGCTGCTGGCGCTCGAGACCGTCGCCACTCGGGTCGGCCGGTCACTGACGCTCGACGTCGAAACCACGCCCGCCTCAAGAGCTTTGCGTCGACGCCTAGGCGGATCGGCGCGCGAACTGCACCGCGAGGCATTGCTCCGCGTCGCTGCGCGGATCCGGGCGACGCGGCTGCAGGCGCTCGACGCATATGGATCGCCGCAGGAGCTTCTCGACGATCTCGAGGTCGTGCGTGACTCGCTCGTCCGGGCCGGCGCGGTACGGATCGCGTCCGGTGAGCTTCAGCACCTGATCTGGCAGGTCGAGACCTTCGGATTCCATTTCGCGGAGCTCGAGGTCCGCCAGCACAGCCAGATGCACCGCGATGCTTCGCCCGAAGCTCTCGACACGATGCGCGCCATTGCGTCCCTGCAGGCGCGATTAGGCATCGACGCCTGCAGACGCTATGTCGTGAGCTTCACGCGCAGCGCCGATGACGTGGGGGCGGTCTACAGGCTGGCATCGACGGCGAGGCCCGCACCTGTCCTCGACGTGATTCCCCTGTTCGAGACGCTGGATGACCTCTCGCATGCCACGACGGTGCTCGACGAAATGCTCGAACTCAGGCCGGTGCGCGAGCGGATCGCCGCCAACGGCCGGCGCCTCGAGGTGATGCTCGGGTATTCCGACTCGGCCAAGGAGGCGGGGCCACTCTCCGCGACTCTCGCCCTCCACGACGCGCAAGCCGCGTTGACCCGCTGGGCGAAGAACAACAGGATCGCACTGACGATCTTCCACGGACGCGGGGGCGCGCTCGGTCGGGGCGGCGGCCCGGCCAACCGAGCCGTCCGGGCGCAGGCGCCGGGCTCGGTCAACGGACACTTCAAGGTCACCGAGCAGGGCGAGGTCATCTTCGCCCGTTACGGCAACCGCGCCATCGCACGACGGCACCTCGAGCAGGTCACATCGGCGGTCCTCGAGGCGTCCGTGCCGCGCTCGCCGAGGAGCGATCCCGCCCTCGCGTTTCGGGAGCTCGCGCAGCTTATCGACGCTCCCGCCCGAGAGGCCTACCGCAAGCTCGTCGAGGCCACCGATTTCGACGCCTGGTTCCTCCAGGTCAGCCCGATCCAGGAGCTGGGGCGTCTGCGCATCGCGTCGCGGCCTCCTCGCCGCTCGCCCGGTCGTCGCCTGGATGACCTGCGCGCCATCCCGTGGGTGTTCGCCTGGTCGCAGATGCGGCTCAACCTCCCAGGCTGGTACGGCATTGGGAGCGGGCTGGCGGCCGCGCCCCTGCGCGACCTGCAGCGCGCCTACGCCGAATGGCCGCTGTTCAACGCGATGCTGGACAACGCCGAGATGAGCCTGGCCAAGACCGACCGCCGGATCGCGCAGCGCTACCTCGCGCTCGGCCATCGGCATGACCTTGCGGCCGCGGTGCTCGACGAGTACGACCTGACGATGCGGCAGGTCCTGGCGGTGACGCGGCATCGCCGGCTGCTCGAAGACCGGCGCGTTCTCTCCTGGGCGATCGAGCTGCGAAACCCTTACGTCGACGCGCTGTCGCACCTCCAGCTGCGGGCGCTTCGGGCCATGCGCGACAAGAAGGTCTCGAGGTCAGAGCGAGCCCGGGCCGAGAAGGTCTTTCAGCTGACGGTCAACGGCGTGGCGGCCGGGCTACAGAACACCGGGTAAAGGGGAACCCGGGTCAGGCGATGGCGGTGCGGCGCTCCAGGGCGGCGGCTGCAGGCTTGTGCGACGCGATCGCGAGCTTCAAATACCGATTCGCGCTCGGCAGGTCGCCACGAGACTCGAGGAATTCGGCGTACCACTCATAAACCCTGGAGAGGCGGGATCCGCCGATCGCCTCGGCGTGGGTTATCGCCTGTGCGTAGGCTTCGTGCGCATCGCCGTCAAGACCACGCTCAGCCGCAACCCGACCAAGCAGCGCGTACCCCTCTGACGCCGTCCAGGACTCCCCCAGTCGGGTCGAAAGCGCGAGTGACCGGCGAGCCGTGGCGGCCGCGGTCTCCAACCGACCTTCCCGAAGCTCGAGCCCGGCGAGGCTCATCAAGACCTCGGACTTGCCGACTTCGACCTTCTCATCCTCAAAGATTCGGACGGCACGGTCGATGTGGCTGCGCGCTGCCGCCAGCTCGCCCAGCTTCGTGAGCATCCAGCCCAGGTTGTTCAGCGATCGGGCCTGCGAGAGCCGGTCGTGCAGCGTCTCGTGGATGGTCAGCGCCTTCTGCGCATAGCGCGTCGCCTCGCTGATCTGGCCCATCTCCTGGTGGGCGTAGCTCATACCGCTGTAGAGAAGGGACAGCTGCTGCAGGTCTTGAACGACTCCACCTTTGGCAACTGCCTCGTCATAGCACTCGATCGCCTCCGGCCATCGTTCGCTCATCACCAGCTGGTGTCCAAGCACGCGGAGCAGCCGCGCCTCCAGGGCGACAGGCACCGGCTTCAGAGAACGGCAGGTCGCCAGAGCGCCTTCGGCGATCTGCACCGCAGCCGGGTCCTGAAGCAAGCCTGCTGCTTGCGCCTCGTGGCCGAGAGCTTCAGCGACCCCTTCCAGGTCACCCGACTTCTCGAAGAAGTCGCGTGCCTCGATGGCCAATCTTCGGCCGCGAATCGGCTGGGCAAGCCGGAGGTGCGCCATGGAGATGATGAGCTTTATGCGAGCGATGTTCGTTCCGTCGAGGCGCTGAGCAAGCGCCGCCTCGGCGGCGGCGACCACGCCCGCGTTGTCCCCGGTGGCAAGCAGCCGCCCAAGCTCGGCGATGCGCAGCTCGGGGTGGAGGTCTGTGCCACTGGCTCCGGTCAGAAAGAAGTCGAGGGGATGGCCCGTGCGAGCAGCGATGAGCTCGAGCGTCTCCTGAGAAGGCTTTGCCTTACCGGTCTCGACGAAGTAGATCGCCGTCCGGCTGATGTCGCCTCGTGCAATCTGGCCAAGGCTCAGGCCGGCCTTCTGACGGGCTTCTTTGACCGAGCCTGGCCGAATTTCGACGCCGCGACGCCTGCCGCGCCGGCGACCTACGGCCTCCGTTTCGGGCGCGCGTGTCATTTCAAGCGCCAGCTTAACGCAGGCGCGTTGAATTGACAGATCTCTTACATTTGGGTTAACCGAAGATCAGCAGCAGGGAGGAATCCCGTCGGCCGACACGGTCATCGCCAATGTCAGAAGGGCTGAGGTCGCCAGAATGGCGGCCAGAAGCAGCTTGCGCATCAAGAAATCACCTCCTTTGCCGCACAGACCGTGCCGGCTCCGCGATCAGTCGACAGAGGCAGAGGAGATCCGTTCCTGCGGACGAAGCGCAAACCGCGCCGCGCTCAGGATCGCCGCGGCCAACTTAGCCCCACCCACGAACACCGCCAAGCTCGCTATACCGACAGCCACCTGACCGAACGCCTGCGTCGCCGCCTCAATCCGAAGGGCGATCAACACCGGCAGCACAGCCAGCACCACGGCCAGCACCACGACTGCGAGGACGGCCAGAATCCGGGCCACTCCAGCCTCGACGAACCCTTCCTCTACCTCGGCGTTGCCTTTCGCCCCGCCGACCGAATGTGCCGCGATCGCAGTCCTCCACTTAGCCGTGCTCCACACCGTCGCGGCTGTGCTACAAGTAACTGCCCGGCCATGTTAAATCAAATTTGGCACCACTTAACACAAGCCAACCAGATTCGCCTAACCGGGTAATGAATTGAGCACCTCCGCATACGCTCGACCCGTGCAGAACCCGGCCGCCGCAGTTCCCCTCCGCCGCCCGGTCGTGGTCAGCGGCCTTGGTATCAGCGGCTGGCAACCGTTTGCCATCGCCGCGAGCGCCGCGGCGCTCGGTTCCGTCCTTTTCACCGGATGGACCGCGTTTCACTGGTTCAGCGACCAGGCGACCATCGACGTCGACGACGTCGGTGAGGCGCTCGCCGCGTTCATCGCCGCCCTGAGCTGCAGCGTGGCGGCGGCGCACAACCTCGGGCGCACCCGCGCCGCCTGGACCCTGTTCGCCGCCTCGACGTTCAGCTGGGGCGTCGGCGAGGTGATCTGGTCGGTCTACCAGGTGGGCCTGGGAGTCGCGGTGCCGTTTCCTTCGGCCGCCGACGCCGGCTTTTTGCTCTCCGTCCCGCTCGCCATCGCAGGTGTGTTCGCGTTCACATCGGCCCCCAAGCGCCTCGCAACCCAGGGACAGACCGTGCTGAGCGGGGCGATCGTGGCCATCTCACTTCTCTTCATCGGGTGGGAGCTCGGACTGGCCAAGGTCTACGAGACGTCGCCGGCCACACCGCTGGCGCAGGCAATCGGTCTTGCCTACCCGATCGGCGACATCGTCACGGGGACCGTGCTGGTGGTCGCGCTGCAGCGTGCCCGGCGCGGAGAGATCGGCCGCATTGCGTTGCTGCTCGGCGGTTTGGCCTTCACGGCTGTGTCCAACAGCGCCTTCGCTTACCTGACCGCCAACGGCACCTACGGAGCGCTGGGCTCGGTGCTCGACTCCGGCTGGGTCATCGGCTATCTGCTCATCGCGCTTGCTCCGTTGTGGCCGGCGAGCCCCAGACCGGTCGAATCGGAGGAAGGGCCGATCCAGCTGTGGCAGCTCGTTCTCCCCTGGGTAGCCGTGCTCATCGGCGCCGTCACGGTCGTGGTGAAGGCAATGACGGACCAGAACCTGGACCGCTTCGCCATGTCGCTGGCCGGCGGGCTCGGGATCCTGTTCGTCGCGAGCCACGTCCTGTCCCACCGCGACTCCCTCGACCTCCTGCACAGGAGCCGCTTGCAGGAAGGCCAGGTCGAGCGGCGCAACCAGCTGCTGACCGAGATCCTGAACCACGCACCGCTCGGCATCGCCCGCGCCGGCGCCGACATGAACATCATCGACGCCAACCCGCGCATGGCGGCGCTGCTGCGCACCACGCCTGAAAAGCTGGCCGGCACGCCTGTTGCGAAGTACCTTCACCCCGAAGAGTTCGCGCGGGTCTTCGAGGTGTTCCAGCCCCTCTGGCAGGGGGTCGTCCCGTCCATCGAGTCGGACAGCCGGGCGGTTCGCGCCGACGGCACCGAAGTGTGGCTGCACTGGAGCGCGACCAGCGTCCGCAACTCCTCAGGCCGCATCGCCTACTTCCTTGTGATGTACGAGGACACAGACGCCGAGCACGCCGCCAACGAGGCGGCCGCCGCCCACCTCGCCGGGCTCGAGCGGCTGAATCAGCTCAAGAGCGAGTTCGTCTCACTCGTCAGCCACGAGTTCCGAACCGCGCTCGTGGGCATCTCGGGTTTCAGCGAGATGATCCGCGACGAGGACGTCAGCGTCGACGAGGCGAAGGCGTACGCCGGCGACATCAACAAGGAATCGGAGCGGCTCAACCGCATGATCAACGACATGCTGGACCTCGACCGCATCGAGGCCGGCCGCCTGACTCTGCACATCGAGTCGGTGAACCTCAACATGCTGCTCGAAAGCGCCGCGGAGCGGACGCGAGCCTCGAGCGAGAACCACAAGGTGACATGCACCCTGGACGGCGACCCCGTCATTCGTTGCGACCCGGACCGCATCGCGCAGGTGGCGGCCAATCTGCTGAGCAACGCCGTCAAGTATTCACCGGAGGGCGGCGACATCGTGATCACGACACGTCTGCGAGGCGACGAAGTCGACGTGAGCGTTCGCGACCACGGGGTCGGCATCGCCCCGGAGTTCATGCAGAAGCTCTTCAGCCGGTACGAGCGCTACGAGAAGACGAGCGGGAAGATCATCGGTACAGGGCTCGGCCTCGCGCTCGCGAAGCAGATCGTGGAGATGCACGGCGGCAAGGTGTGGGTCACGAGCGAACAGGGCGAAGGCGCGGACTTCCACTTCTCGCTTCCCGTCAACGGTCCGAAGATCGGCTGAGCCGATCTCCTACCGGAGATAGGGTCGGATCAGCTCGCCGAGCTCTTCCAGCCTCTTGAGCGCCGCGTCGCGGCCGTCCGGGGGTACGTACCAGATCACGCGATCGATGCCGGCTTTCTCACAACGCTCGATCTCTTCCGCGTTCGCTTTCGGGTAGTAGGTGACGGGGATAGGTTCGCGGCCGGCCGCTCTGGCCTCCCGCTGCAGGTCCTCGACGCGCTCCAGCACCTCGCCGCGATTCGGCATCCAGCCGTCGGCGTAGCGGACGACACGCTCGAGGATCTTTGGGCCGCTGCCGCCGAGGATGATCGGCGGGTGCGGTTTTTGCACCGGCTTGGGCCAGGCCCACATCGGACCGAAGTCGACCATCTGACCGTGGTATTCGGCAACGTCCTGCGTCCAGATGGCCCTGACCGCCTCTGTCCTTTCGCGCAGGAGCTTCCACCGCGTGGCGGGATCGGTGCCGTGGTCGGCCATCTCCTCGCGGTTCCAGCCTCCGCCGATGCCGAAGATGAACCGTCCTCCGGACACCTGGTCCAGGCTCGCCGTCTCCCTCGCGGTGTGGATGGGATCTCGCTCGACCAGCAAACAGATCCCTGTCCCCAGGCGGATCGTCTTGCTCGCCAGCGCAGCCACTGTCAGCGCGATGAACGGATCCAGCGTGTGCCAGTAGTGCTTCGGTAGCTCGGCGCCGCCAGGCCATGGCGTTTGCCGGCTCGTCGGGATGTGCGAATGCTCCGCGACCCACAGCGACTCGAAACCCAGCGCCTCCGCGGCGGGCGCGAGCTCGGTCATCGAGATCGCGTAGTCGGTCGGAAAGATCGCAACCCCGAATTTCACCCCCACATCGTAGGGGTGGCCAGGAGCTAGGCCAGCGCCGGCCTCCGGAAAGCTTCCGCGCCGGCTTTTTGGTTGAGCGCGCCGAAGAGCGCGGCCACCGCGCGCTTGTCCAGCCGCATGCCGGCCTCGGCGTCGAGCACACGACGCGCCTCTGCATCGGAGCAAGCCCGCCGGTAGGGCCGATCGGAGGTCAACGCGTCATAGGTGTCGGCGACGGCGACGATCCGCGCCTCGATCGGGATGGCACCCGCCTTCAGGCCGCGGGGATAGCCGCTGCCGTCCAGCCGCTCGTGGTGGTAGAGCACCGCGAGAGCCGCACGGCTCGACTGGCCCGCGCCGTCAAGCATGTTCAGGCCCATCTCCGGATGCGTTCGCATCAGGACCCATTCCGACTCGTCGAGCGGCGAGTGCTTGGCGAGCACCGGCTGCGGTATCCCGAGCTTGCCGATGTCGTGCAGCAGACCTGCGCACGCCAGCACACGAAGCTCGGTTGCGCTCATCGACATCTGGCGACCGATGCGGACACAAAGGCGCGCGACGCGCAGGTTGTGGGCGTGGGCTTCGCGGTCCCTGGCCTTGAGGCCATGCGCGACGACCGCGTCGATCCATTCCCTTATTTGCCACTGTACTGGCGGGGGTACAGGCACCGGGACCTTTCCTCCTGGACGGCTCCAATCCGCTATGTCAAGACGACCACTAGCTCAACGGTCGGAAGCCCGGTCTCGGTCGCCCGCAGCAAAGGCCGACTCCGTCCGGCAGGCTACGTCTGGTAGCCGGGGCGAAATGTTAGCGACCCGTCACCGTCTTGTCTGGCATAGGCTTGATCCCAAGTTGAGCCAGAGCCCAACCGTCGCTGTCGGCCAGGTCTCGGCGGACGGACAGTTTCGCTGGGATGGGCAGCAGTGGGTCCCCATCCCCGGCGGCGAGCGCGAGTCGACCCTATGGACGCGCCCGATGCAGCTGATCACCGCCGCCCTGCTGGCGGTGGAGGCGGTGCTCACCGTCGCCGCCACCGTGATCTTCTACACCCATGACGCCGTGAAGAAGACCATCGAGGCCGCGGGCACGCAGATTCCCGCGGGCACGACGGAGGACCAGCTCATCGCGATCACGATCGGCTTCGCGATCGGTTTCGCGGTGTTCCTTGCGGTGCTCGAGCTGTTCGGCGCGCTCGGCGCATTTCTGCGCTGGCGCTGGGTGTTCTGGTACGTGCTGGTTCTTTTCGGACTTGGCTCGCTCAGCGCGCTTTTCGGTGTGGTCGGACTCTTCCGGTCGAACAACACACCGTTTCCGCTCGGTTACGAGGTCGTGAGCGAAGTTCTCGGCCTCGCGGCCGTTGCGACTTTCGTCTGGATGCTGATCGCGGTGATCCGCTACGGACCATGGGCCATGAAGAGGCCCGGGAGCTAGCTCGCCGCGAACTCCAGGGTCCTGACCCCGCGCATGTCGATCCAGTAGCGCCCCTTCCCGCGTACCACGCGCATCAGCACGGCCTCGCACGTCGGGCAGCGCACCACAGTTCCGGGCGCATGGACGTAAACGTGAACCCGCCCGACCTCGTTCACCGCCCCGCAATTGGCGCATGTCCCGACCGCGGCCGTCATCTCGACCGCGAAGATCTCGCGCAGCAGGCCGCCGATCGCATTGCCGTCGAGACGCCGCTCGTCAACGCTCATTTGTTTCCTCCTGTTGCGCCGAATCTTTCGGTCTTGATCGACAGCGCGGGGTATCCCATCGCCACCAGGAGCGAGGCTGCAGCCTCGACGAACGGCGTCGGGCCGCAGATGAAGACCGCGGGCGACTGCTCTTTAGGCCACGCGACTTCCTTCATCATCGCCTCGTCGACGCGCCGCGTGAATCCCTGCCATCCCGCCGGCTTCTCCCGGGTGAGCGTGTGGAACACGGTCAGCCCATCGCCCAAAGCACTGAGGCTGTCCAGCTCGTCGCGATAGATGATGTCTGCCTCCGTGCGCGATGAGAACAGCAATCGCGTCGGGGTCATGTTTCCCGCCTTTACACGGTGGCGGAGCATGGCCATCAGCGGCACCACGCCGGACCCACCTGCCACCAGGAAGAGGGGGGCGTCGTCACCCTCCCACACGAAGTAGCCGCCGATCGGCCCGCGCAGCTCGAGCTTGTCGCCGACCCGTAGCTCGCCCACGAGATACGGCGATACCTCGCCATCGTCGAGGCGCTCCACGGTCAGGGCGACGCGCGAGTCCTCAGGAGGAGACGCGATCGAGTAGCTGCGCTCGGCTACATAACCGTCGTCGGCGGTGAGGCGCACGTCGACGTGCTGGCCTGCGAGGTGGCCGGGCCAGTCAGGGATGTCGAGGTAAAGGCTCGAAACGCGAGGAGTTTCCTGGACGACCTCGGCGAGCGTGCCGAGGATCCAACTCAGTCTCCCCAGTACCGCTGCTCGCGCCAAGGGTCTCCATAGATGTGGTAGCCGTTGGTTTCCCAGAATCCCGGCTGCTGCTCTTTGTCGAGGCGGATCTCCTTGATCCACTTGGCGCTCTTCCAGAAGTAAAGGTGGGGCACCAGCATTCGCGCCGGACCACCGTGCTCGGCCGGCAACGGCCCCCCGTCGTACTCGTACACGATCCACGCCTTGCCATTGAGCAGGTCCTCGAGCGGCAGGTTGGTGGTGTACCCGCCGACGGAGAGCTGCGTCGTGTACTCGGCTGCGGTCTCAACGCCTTGCATCAGCGTGTCCACCGACACGCCCTTCCACTGCGTGTCGAACTTCGACCACTTGGTGACGCAGTGGATGTCCTTGGTCACCATCTCGCTGGGAAGAGCCAGGAACTCCTTCCACGTCCACGTCTTGGGGACATCGATCTCCCCCGTGATGCTGAAGGTCCACTTTTCCAGGTCAGGGCGCGGTGTCGGGCCGGCCGACAGCACCGGGTAGTCGTCGACGAGATACTGACCCGGCGGCAACCGCCCGCCGGCCGCTGTGTCCCGCCGCTTGCCTCGGAACCCGCGGGAGACGAACCCCATCCCGAGGCCAGCTTAACTAAATGGCGCGCATCCGGTTGTTCTTCGGATTGTGCTCGACCTCGGCCATCCCGAGGGCCTCGAGGAGCGGCGGCATGTACATGCCGAAGCGCCCGCGCAGGCCCTTCTTCAACCCGTACCAACCGCCGACCGGGTTCTTGGGCGAACGGCCCCAGGCTTCGACCGTGCCCTCCGCCGCGGGCTTTTGCTCGTCAGCGCTCCCGAGCGGCATCCAGTCGCCGCGCATCTTCAGCATGGCGTGCAGGTCGTCAATCGCCCTCAGCTGATAGCGGAGCTCGGTCTTGCCGACGATGCACACGAGAGCCGGCGGATTCGCGCTGGGGTCGCGGTACATCACGTACTGAGACGACCCGCTCGGTGTCGTCAGCTCCCACGGTGACTCCTTGGTCCCAATGCCTTTGACTTTGGCGATGACCTTCCTCCGTAACGGTCCTGTTACGTAACGTGGCCGTTACCATAAACCAAATGCCGGCGCGTGCCAAAAAGCGAGATCCACTGGATGCCCTCGGCAATCCCTATCGCCGCGACATCGTTGCTCTTCTCGCGCGCAAGCCACGGTCCGTGCAAGAGATAGCAGATCGGCTCCCCATCAGCCGACCGGCCGTGTCGCGCCATCTTCGCGTTCTTCACGGCGCGGGCCTCATCTCCGACCAGCAGCTGGGTACGCGACGTGTCTACCGCCTCGAGCGGCCCTACCTGGCCGAGGTCTGGAGCGACATCGCGGCGCGTTTCAAGCTCTTCGCCGAAAACACCAGGTGATACAGCCGCTCCGCATCGCCTTCGACCTCGACTGCTCGCCCGACCACGCCTTCGCGACGTGGACGGGTCGCGCCACAGCATGGTGGCCGCCGCAGCACACCGTGTCCCACGAGCCGGGGGCAGAGATCGTGTTCGAGCCCCGCGCCGGCGGTCGCATCTTCGAGCGCACCTCAGGAGGCCACGAGATCGAGTGGGGCGCAATCGTCGAGTGGGATCCATCCCGCCGCCTGCGCTACCTCTGGCGCATCGCGACGGAGCCGCGCAACGCCACCGACGTCGAGATCGTGTTTCGCGAGCTGCCGAATTCAACAACGCGTGTGGAGATCGAGCACGGCGGCTGGGACCGGCTGGGCGACACCGGCCAGACCTGGCGCGACGCCAACCAGGCAGGTTGGGACGGCGTGCTTCCCGCCTACCGAGAGGACGCGGCTAGATCGCGACGCGCGTGAGCCGCCAGAACCTGCCCGGCGGGTAGAGCTGGTTGGCCGTGGCCAGCGACACGTCGAAGTCGTAGTCACCCAGTGTCAGATGGACTTTGCCCGCCCGGGTCCCGGGCGGCAGGGGCTTGTCCATCGCGAGCTGCGGCGAGTCGATGCGCTGTCGCAGAACCATCCCCGGCCACTCCACCAGGTCGACGTCGAAGAGGGAGACCACGTCTGCCTGCTCCCCCCACTGCGTGTTGTAGATCGCGACGGTCTGGTTTCGCTCCAGCACGCGCTGCACGTGCACGGCCGAGGAGATCGTGGTGATCAGGTTCTCGGCCGCGGTGAATGCCGCGTCCAGCGTCGGCTGCCCCATGACGCACCCGTAGATCACGATCGTGCTGCTGTCGACCTTTGCGTTCGCGGCGAACAGGAAGTTCGCGCCCGTGTCGAGGCCCGATCCGGTTTTGATGCCGATGATCCCCGTGTGCGTGAGCGCCGCGTTGACGTTGTAGACGACCCCGGCAACCGGCAGTGTCACCTGTCCCATCGCCACGATCTGTGCGAAGACCTCGTTCTGCATTGCCGCCATACCCAGTGCCAGCAGGTCGGAGGCGGTGCTCACGCTCCCGGCAGACGCGCCGCTCGTGTCGGCGAATTTGGTGTGCGACAGGTGCAGCTCCGTCGCGCGCGCGTTCATCTTGGCGACGAAGGCGGTGCCGGATCCGGCATCCCAACGCGCGGCGGTCTCGGCGAGATTGTTGGCTGAGGGGATGAGCATGCCCTCGAGCATCTGCAGCTCAGTGAGCTGCTCACCTGCCTCGACCTTCACCACAGACTGCTGGCTCTGCAGGTCCGCTTGATAGGCCTGGACGTCGGCGTCGGTCAGCGTGACCGTCGGGCCTGTATCGCCTTTTTGCAGGGGCTTGTCCTTGAGGACGACCAGGGCCGTCATCACTTTGGTGATGCTGGCGGCGGGGATGGCCTGCTCGTTGCCGGAGCTGGCGATGAAACCCAGGCCCTGAAGTCCGACCGCGGCCGAGCCATGCGACGGCCAGGGAAGGCTGGGCGGTGTGCCCTTGATGTTCACCGCGGCCGGAATCAGTGATGTCGCAATGGCGGTCGGGATCGGTCGCAGGTAATTGACGGTCCCCGCGGCGACCAGGATCAAGAGAAGAACCAGCCCCACCCGCCAGCGCATCGGAAAACTAAGTTAACCGAGCCTTGTGACGCTCAGCACGTCGTTGAAGTCGTCCGTCCAGAGCGGCGAATGTGGATCGGCCGCGAGCTCGCGCCACCCGGGTCGTGAGGGCAGGTCTCCCAGGCCGGTGCTGGACTGAGCCATCACGACCCAGTCGGAGGGGAATTTCCTGATTGCGGCAACGCCTTGCGGATCGATTCGCTCGTACGACACCATCGAGAGGGCCGCCGCCTCGCCGGCAAGGATGGGTGCGAGCCCCACGTAGCGATTCGAGACGTTGAAGAGGAGCTCACCTGCGGGCTTCAGCTTCTGCAGGTACAGTTCCAGCGCCTCTCTGGTCAGCAGGTGCACGGGGATCGCGTCGGATCCGAAGGCATCGAGCACGATCAGGTCGTAGCTGTGGTCGGGCGCCTGCGCGATCGTGAGCCTGCCGTCGCCGAGTACGACGCCCGCGCTCGGACTGCAGTCCCTCAGAAACGTGAAGAGCGACGGGTCGCGGGCGATTCGGACCACCACCGGGTCGATCTCGTAAAACGTCCAGGTCTGCTGCGGCTTCGCGTAGCAGGCCATACCGCCGCTACCCAGGCCGATGACGCCGATGCTCCAGCTCTGGTCGATGCCCCGCTGCGAGTCAAAGAAATCGCCTACAGGACCGGTGGGCGAGTAGTAGGCGACCGGTGTGTCGTGAAGGCTCCCGCTCATCACCTCCAACCCGTGGATAGTGCCGCCGTCGATCAGCTCGTGATCGTCGGCCTGGTCGGCAACGACCTTGTGCACACCGAAGAAGTCCCTCTGCTGGTACAGCGCCACCTGCGAACCGATGGGCAGCTGACCCAGGAGAAACATCGCGGTCACGGCGAGGCCGAACCGGGTCGGCCGGCGAGTGAAGGCGCCGGCGACCAGAGCCGGGACCGCGAAGACGACCAGCACGCGGACGAGGTCCGAACCGGTGGCGGCTGCAGTCACCCCGACCGCGTCAAGCCGGCTCAGCACCCCGGTGGTGGAGAGTCCCCCAACGAGGACGACGAGCACGACTGCAAGGGCCGCGGGCAGCGCGAAGTCGAGGATGCGGGCTCGCCTGCCTCCGGGCGGCGCGAGAGCAGGCCGTAGAAGCGCGGCCGCTGCGATCGCCAGCGGGTATTCGTAGTAGTCGTTGAAGAAGATCGGACCGACGACCGCGGTCAGCAGGCCGCCCACAGCTCCTCCGACGCCGAGCCACCAGTAGAACTCCGTCAGGTCGCGGCCATGCGGCCGGTCGGCGGCCAGCTCTCCGTGGCACAGCAGCGCCGCCAGGAAGAACGAGCCGAAGTGCAGCACCGCGAGAAACCAGAACGGGCCGCCTCCCCCGAGCAACACCATTCCCAGGAGTGGCAGCGCATAGAAAGGAAAGAGGCGGCTGAGCAGGCGGCGTGAGAGCAATGGGCGGCGCGCGAAGACCACGACGAACGAAAGCAGGTAAAGGGTGAGGGGAATGACCCACAGGAGCGGCATGGGTCGCACGACGGTGGTGAAGTACGAGGTCACGGCCAGCATCCACGTCGACGGGATGGCGGCCAGGAGCACCCAGCGACCGCGTCGCTTCCAGGTGATCGGTGCGCCAGCCTTCGTTGCGGGGACGGCAGTCGGGTCCGAGCCATGGCTCCGAACGACCGAGATCATCGCCGCCGCCACCACCACTAGGAAAAGGACGTAGCCCGCCCGCCACAGCTGGGCCTGGGCGCGCAGGCCGATCAGCGGCTCGATCACGAACGGATAGGAGAGCAAGCCGAGCGCGCTGCCCAGGTTGCTTGCGCGGTAGAGGAAGTAAGGATCCGCCGCATCCGGATGTCCGGTCCGCGAGAACCAGTGCTGGACCAGGGGCGAGGTGGTGGACAGGACCAGGAACGGCAGACCGACGGCCACCGCCAGCACCAGCACGATCCACCCGACAGGGTTGGAGGTCGGCGGGTTCCATCCGGGAATGAGGTGGATCGGCAGCAGCGGCAGCGGCGACAGCAGCAGCGCCCCATGCAACGCCGCCTGCCATTTCCACGCGAGCTTCATGGCGAGCCAGTGGGAGTACCCGTATCCGACCAGGAGGACCGACTGGAAAAAGAGGACCGATGTCGTCCAGACGGCGGCGCTGCCGCCGGCGAGCGGCAGCAGCATCTTCGCGATCATCGGCTCGACCAGGAAGAGAAGGAACGCGCTGACGAAGATCGCGAGCGCGAAGACTGCGATGAGCGTGGCCGCGAACCGGGACCGTTCGAGTTCCACGCCGGCTGGCTGGACCGGAGCCTCGACCTCGATGTCAACCTGCACGGCGCCGGAAGGCTACCCGATATGACCTGCTTTTCAGTCCGGTTGGCAGACGCTCAAGCGCCAAGCACTCGGAAGAGGACGAAGACCAGGTAAATCGCGATGATCAGCAGCCCGGCAAGGCGGGGGAGGCGTGACCACGCAAGTGGGGCGAGCAAGGCAAGGAGGGTCAGGCCCGCGAACCATCCAAAGTACGGGAGCGACCCCCTGGCGGCTGCGGCGCCGATGAACACCGCGGGCACGACCAACCCGCCGACCAGGTTGATCGTGTTGCTGTTCATCGCGGACGAGAAGAGGGCCGTGCCACGATCGGCGCGCGCGAAATGAAGGGCCACCCAGAGATTGGGCAGGCTCGTGAGCGCCGCCAGCACGATGAGGCCGAGCACTGCTGACGAGACGTGCAGCCGCGGCGCGGCGACGAGCGCTTCATGGACCATCGCCAGGCTGCCGGCCACAACCCCTGCGAGCGCGACCGGAATGAGGGCGACGGGCAACCAGGATTGATGTGTCGAACGAGGCCGGTCGTGCGAAGCGTCAGACCTCACATGCGTTCGCTCATTGCCCAGGATCAGGACGTAACCGGTGGCGATGGGAGCAATCACTGCCAAAGAAAGGTTCGGCGCGATCAATCCCGCCACCATGGCGGCAGACACCGACAGAACGAACAGTCCGACGGCGGAGTCGAGCAGCAGCGGACCGCGTCGGATGCGCACTCCGCCCGCAACGATCGCGGCCAGCCCGAGTAACGCCGCCAGGTTGAACAGGTTCGACCCGACGATCACCCCCACACCCACTGTGCCTGCGCCTGAGGCGAGGGCGATGACGGCGGAGGAGAGCTCGGGCGAGTCGGCGGCCAGCGCCGCAAGCAGTCCGATGAGACCCTCGGACAAGCCCAGCTTTGTGCCGAGACGCGTCAGTCCTCGCGCCAGGAACTCGCTCGCGGCGAGAGTCGTGGCAAGACCGGCGAAGAACCCGACGGCGACGAAGACTGAGGTGATGAGGAAATTCCTCCTGCCGACCAGCCTTCCCGGCACGCCATTGGATGGGCCGGCAGCATGGCCGGCTGGGGCGAATTCTAGATTCGCGAATCTCCCATAACCAGCCTTTAAGGCGCAGGCGCCGGGCGCATAACTGGGCGCCCCTAGCGTCAAAGCGTCGCTTATGGGGAGGGTCCGCACGCCGGGCCCTGTTGGAGGACTCTGCGATATGACTCGATTCCGATTTCGCGTCCTCGCCGTGCTCACCACGCTCGGCCTCGCCGGGGTGTGGGTGGCGGCGCTGCCGGCCGGAGCTGACGAACGCGCCTCCCGGCACGTTCTGCTGATCTCGGTGGACGGACTTCACGAGCAGGACCTCGCGTGGTACGTCGCGAAGCACCCAGGCTCGACGCTGGCGGAGCTCGTGCGCCGCGGCGTCAACTTCACCGGCGCCATGACGCCATTTCCGTCCGACTCGTTCCCGGGGATGGTCGGCCAGGTGACAGGCGGCAACCCCAAGAGCACCGGCGTGTACTACGACGACACCTGGAACCATGCGCTCCTCCCCACCGGCACCACCAGCTGCGCCGGCGTCGCGCCCGGCGTCGAGGCCACGTATTTCGAGCAGCTGGACAAGAATCCGCTGTCGATCGACGCGGGCCAGGGATTGGCCGGTCTGCCCGACAGCATCCTCAACCTGACGTCTGACCCCAACCAGCTGATCGATCCGACCCAGCTGCCGGTCGACCCGACGACGTGCAAGCCGGTCTATCCGAACCAGTACCTCAAGGTGAACACGGTCTTCGAGGTGGCCCGCGCCGCCGGACTGCGGACCGCGTGGTCGGACAAGCACCCCGCCTACCAGATCCTCAGCGGACCGTCGGGAAAGGGCGTGCAGGATTACTTCACGCCTGAGATCAACAGCAACGCATCGTTCTCCGGCGCAGCCGACTGGACCAAGGACAACTCGCTGACCCAGATCTACGACGGCTTCAAGGTCCAGGCGCTGATCAACGAGATCGACGGCTTCGACCACAGCGGAAAGACCCCGGTCGGCACACCGAGCATCTTCGGCATGAACTTCCAGACGATCTCGACCGCGGAGAAGCTGCCGGGCGGCGGGTACATGGCCGACGGCGTGACCCCGAGCGCGATGCTCGAGGGAGCGCTGAACTACATCAACGACAAGGTCGGCTCGATGGTCTCGTCTCTTCGCGAGCGCGACCTTCTGGCAAGCACGACCATCATCCTGTCGGCCAAACACGGCCAGTCGCCGACCAGGCCGACCGACCTGACGCGCATCGACGACGGCGCGATCCAGGACGCACTGAACGCGGCATGGCGTGCGGCCGGGCACAGCTCCGACCTCGTAGCGTTCGCAGTCAACGACGACGGGTGGTTGGATGTGGACGACAGACCGTTCGAAGGCCGCCACCGACTTCGCCGTCAACTTCCTGAAGAACCACTCCGGCGCGGGCAACGACATAACCGGCGCTGCAAAGGCCTACACGCACTCCGGGCTCGACCCCAACCAGATCTTCGGCGGCGCCGACGCAGCGGCGTTCATGGGCGTGCCCGCGGGTAATCCGCGAGTTCCCGACGTGATCGGCATCGCTCAGCTCGGCACCGTCTACACGGGCGGCCACGGCAAGATCGCCGAGCACGGCGGTGACAACCCGCCGGACCGGCACGTCGCGCTGTTCGTTTCCGGGGCGGGCGTGGAAGGCGGCAGGACGATCACCGCGACTGTCGAGACGACCCAGATCGCGCCGACGATCCTCGAACTGCTGGGCCTGGACCCGCAGAAGCTGATCGCCGTCCAGGTGGAGGGCACCCGGGCCCTGGCAATCGACTAGTTCCCAAGACGCCTCCCCTATCGGGTCGCCCGGTGGCCGCCGTGGCCGCCGGGCTTCCTTTTACTTGGTCTTATTGTTCAAACAGCGAATGAAGGCGTTGGTGAAGGCGAAGGCCGAGCCTGGCCTGTGGCTGCAAGACGTCCCTCAGCCCAGCCCCGGTCCAGGCGAGGTGCTCATCCGGGTGCTCCGTACGGGAATCTGCGGCACCGACCTGCACATCGACGCGTGGAACGAGTGGGCGCAGCACACCATCAAGCCGCCGCTCGTCGTGGGGCACGAGTTCGTGGGTGAGGTCGTCGAGCTCGGCGAGGACGTCACCTCGGTTTACCCCGGCGAGATCGTCGGCGCCGAGGGCCACATCACGTGCGGCAAATGCCGCAACTGCCTCGCCGGCCGCCGCGCGCTGTGCGCCAACACGGTCGGAATCGGAGTCCACCGCGACGGTGCCTTCGCCGAGTACATCGTCATGCCCGCGGGCAACCTGTGGCCGCACCTGACAAAGATCGACCTCGACGTCGCCTCGGTCTTCGACCCGTTCGGCAACGCGGTGCACGTCGCGACCCAGTACCGCCTGGTCGCGGAGGACGTGCTGATCACGGGCGCCGGGCCGATCGGCCTGATGGCCGCGATCGTGGCGCGCCACATCGGCGCTCGGTTCGTAGTCATCACCGACGTGAGCGACTACCGCCTCGATCTCGCGCGCAAGATCGGCGTCACCGCGGCGGTCGACGTGCGCAAGACGAAGCTTCATGAGGTGCAGCAAGAGCTCGGAATGAAAGAGGGCTTCGACGTCGGGTTCGAGATGTCCGGAGTGCCGAGCGCGATGCGCGAGATGATCGACAACATGGCGCATGGTGGGCGCATCGCAGTTCTGGGGTTGCCCGATCACGAGTTTCCGATCGACTGGTCGCAGGTCGTGTTCAAGATGCTCGCGCTGCGAGGCGTCTACGGCCGGCAGATCTTCGAAACGTGGTACCAGATGTCCGTGTTCGTGCAAAGCGGCCTCGACATCTCACCGGTGATCACGCATCGATTCCCGTACCAGGAGTACAAGGAGGCGTTCCAGGTGGCGCACTCGGGCCTGTGCGGAAAAGTCGTTCTCGATTGGAGTACCTGATGTTCGAACGAATGCGATCGCACCTCGTCACTCAGCTCGAAGAAATTCAGAGCGCGGGCTTGTGGAAGCCGGAACGCGTCATCGAGTCGCCGCAGGGCGCGACCGTCGCGGTCATGGAGCGCGATGTCTTGAACCTGTGCGCCAACAACTACCTCGGCCTCGCCGACCACCCAGAGGTGATAGCGGCCGCCAAGGATGCCCTCGACCGGTGGGGTTACGGCATGGCATCGGTCCGCTTCATATGCGGCACGCAGGAAGTGCACAAGGAGCTCGAGACGGCCTTGACCGAGTTCCTCGGCACCGAGGACACGATCCTTTATTCGTCCTGCTTCGATGCCAACGGAGGCATCTTCGAGGCGCTCCTCGATGAGCACGACGCGGTGATTTCCGATGCCCTTAACCACGCGAGCATCATCGACGGCGTCCGCCTGTGCAAGGCGAAGCGCTTTCGCTACGCCAACCGCGACATGGACGACCTCGAGAAGCAGCTCAGGGACAGCGCCGACTCACGCTTTCGCATGATCGTCACCGACGGTGTGTTCTCGATGGATGGCTACATGGCTCCGTTGCCGGAGATCTGCGAGCTCGCCGAGAAGTACGACGCGATGGTGATGGTCGACGACTCGCACGCCGTCGGGTTTGTGGGGGCAAACGGCCGGGGCACGCACGAGCACCACGGGGTGATGGGTCGCATCGAAGCGATCAGCGGAACGCTGGGCAAGGCACTGGGCGGGGCCAGTGGCGGCTACATCTCCGGGCGCAAAGAGCTGGTGGCGATGCTGCGGCAGCGATCGCGGCCGTACCTGTTCTCCAACTCGGTCGCGCCGCCGATCGTCGCGGCAAGCCTGAAGGTGCTCGAGCTGCTGCGCAGCGCGGGTGACCTCAGGCAGCGCCTTAACGAAAACACGAAGTTCTTCCGCAAGCGCATGACCGACGAAGAGTTCGACATCCTGCCTGGAGACCACCCGATCGTGCCGGTCATGATCGGAGATGCCGCCCTGGCGTCGAGGATGGCCGCCGCGATGCTCGAGAAAGGCATCTACGTGATCGGCTTTTCCTACCCGGTCGTTCCGCAGGGAAAGGCGCGAATCCGCACCCAGGTTTCCGCCGCGCACACACACGACGACCTCGAGCGCGCGGTCCGCGCTTTTGCCGAAACGCGGAAAGAACTGGCCACCGGCTAGGTGGGAGAAACGCCTGAGTCAGGGCTGGTCCAGGCGCCGCCAGGGTATCGGTTCAATGAGCCTTCTGCCGGGCTTTTGCCCTGGTCCCATGCGGAGCAGCGGCTCCAGGCGTCGCGCTACTACTGGCTGACGAGTACCAGGCCCGACGGGCGGCCGCACGTCACACCGCTATGGGGAGTCTGGGTAGCCCGCGCACTCTTCCTCGACGGCAGTCCAAAGACACGTTGGGCACGCAACCTCGTTGTGAATCCTCAGGCGTCGGTCCACCTGGAGAGCGGAAGCGACGTCGTGATCGTGGAAGGGATCGTCGAGGACGTGGTCACTGCGCCGGACCTCGGGAAAGCCGTGATCGATGCCTGGAACACCAAGTACGGCAGGTTGGCACCGAACCCGGCCGAGAGCGGGATCTTCCGGTTTCGGCCCAGAACCGCCCGCGCGTGGAGCACGGAGACCCTGGAAGACGGGACCCGATGGCGGTTCCCCGACCAGGTGAGACCCTAGTCGGTCCGCACCTCGCGACCATCCTGCGCCCAGCGCGTGTGATAGGCGCCTTCGCGGTCGATTCGGTGATACGTGTGAGAGCCGAAGTAGTCGCGCAAGCCCTGGATCAGGTTGGCCGGCCCGCTCGCTCGGCGATAGCCGTCGTAGTAGGCGAGCGAGGATGCGAACGCCGGGATGGGTATGCCCCGGTCGACCGCGACTTTGACCACGCGGCGCCAAGCGGGCTGCGCTGACGCAAGCGCCTCGTTGAAAAAGGGCGCGAGCATCAAGCTCGGCAGCTCCGGATCGGCTTCGTACGCCTCCTTGATCCGGTCGAGGAACTTCGCCCGGATGATGCAGCCGCCGCGCCAGATGGTCGCCAGCTCGCCGGAGTTGACGTTCCAGTGGTACTCCTTCGAGCCCGCGGCGATGTGCTCGAAACCCTGCGCGTAGGCGACGATCTTCGACGCGTAGAGCGCGTCTTGCACGTCATCGATGAGGCTTCGCTGTCCCTTAGACGCCGCTGGACCACTCAGGATTCCCGACGCTTTCACGCGTCGCGCCTTCTGGCTCGAGAGCATCCGCGCAAACACCGCCTCGGTGATGCCGGTCAGGGGCACGCCAAGCTCGAGGGCGGACTGGCTCGTCCATCGGCCGGTGCCTTTCTGCTCGGCTTCGTCCTCTATGGCATCCACCAGATACGAGGTCGCGGCGTCGTCGTGCTTGGCCAGGACGTGGGACGTGATCTCGATGAGGTACGACTGCAGGCGGCCCTTGTTCCATTCGCCGAAAACCGACGCCAGCTCGTCGGGCGAGAGGCCGAGCGCGCTGCGGAGTAGGTCGTACGACTCCGCGATCAGCTGGATGTCGGCGTATTCGATGCCGTTGTGGACCATCTTCACAAAGTGCCCCGCCCCGTCGTTCCCGATATAGGCGCAGCAAGGCACGCCGTCGACCTTCGCTGCGATGGACTTCAGCATCTCTTCCACGTGCGCGTACGACTCGCGCGTGCCGCCGGGCATGAGGCTCGGCCCGTGGAGCGCGCCCTCCTCCCCGCCCGAGACCCCGCTTCCGATGTAGCCGAGCCCCAGCTTCTCGACCGCGGCGGCGCGACGCCGCGTGTCCTCGAAGAATGAATTCCCGCCGTCGATGATGGTGTCCCCCTTGGCCAGGACCCCGACCAACTGATCGATCACGTCGTCCGTTGGGCGGCCGGCGTTGACGAGAACGGCCACGGCGCGCGGCGGCTTGAGAAGCTGCACGAAGTCGTCTGGCGTTTTCGCGACCGAGAAGTTGCCCTCGGCTCCGTGCTGGGCGATGAATTCCTCGGTGCGGTGGAAGGTGCGGTTGTAGACCGCAACGTGGATGCCATACGAGGCGAAGTTGCGCGCGAGGCCTCCGCCGATTGTGCCGAGCCCGATGATGCCGATCTCTTTTTCGGGCATGCTCAGAGTTCAACCTTACTCCCCTCCGCTAGTCCCAAAAAGGATTACAGGGAAGAGGGTGACAGGGTGGGGCAGGGTTGCTATAGCGATGGGTGCGGTGCCGGTAAATCACAATAATTTACTTGACGACCAAACGTTTGTTTGATACCTTGGTCAAGTGCTTCAACAGGTCTATTCGCCAGCCGAAAAGGCGGACATCCTTCGCTACTTGCGGCTGTCGATCGACCGCCTCGAGCTCCAGTTTTCCGAGCTCGCCGCGGATTTCGCCCAGAGCGACCAGTACGACGAGGACGGCTTCAACACCCCGCTCGACTGGCTCCGCATCAACTGCCATCTGACGGCCAAGCAGGCGGGCGACCGCATCGCAGTCGGGCTGGCGGATGTCGGTCGCTCGAAGGCAGCCCTGGAAGACGGAGACATTGGCTTCGCTCACCTCGTCGTGATCGCCCGGACGGCGAACGCCGTTGGCAAGCACGTAGACGAGGAAAGCCTGGTGGAGCTGGCGACCGAGCTGTCACCGGGCAAGCTCTTCTATCGCTGCGAGCAGTACCGGCATTCGGTCGACGCCAAGGGCTACGGCCAGCAGCAGGGCAACGCGGTCGAGAACCGCTATCTCCACCTCAACACGTGTGAGGACGGCTGCCTCATGTTCAGCGGCATGCTCGACCCGATGGGTGGGGCGGCACTTCGCACAGCGCTGGAGCCGCTGAGCAAGCCAACTGGCGCCGACGATCACCGATCGCTGCCTCAGCGCAACGCGGATGGACTCGTCGAGATGGCCTGCGGCGGCAAGCCGGCGAATCTGCAGATCACTGCCTCAGTCGAGACCGTCAAGGCCCTCGCTGGCAGCACCGGAGGCGAAAACGAGTTCACGCTGCCGATCGCCGCCAACGCGGTGCAGCGCCTGGCCTGTGACTGCAGCGTGATGCGGGTGCTGCTCGACCAGGAGTCGGTTATCGTCGACATCGGCCGTTCGAAGCGCATCGTGTCCGGCCCGGCGCGACGCGCGCTCAAAGCCCGAGACGGGCACTGTCAGTGGCCGGGTTGCGAAAGACCTGCTTCCCGTTGCGAGGGACACCACATCGTGCATTGGGTCAACGGAGGCAGCAGCAATCTGTCCAACCTGGTGCTGCTGTGCCATCGCCATCACTGGATGGTGCACGAGGGTGGATGGCAGCTGATCAAGACCGAAGACGGGCGGCTGACGACTGTCGCTCCGATGGTCAGGTTCGGCCGAGGACCCGACTAGTCCGCGGTCACCTCAGCTGCGTTGTTCTCCGTTTCGATAATGCGCACCTTGAACAGGCGGGCCGGTTTGAGCGCGGCCTCGAGGCGATGAAACGCCGCGAGCGCGATGTTCTCCGCCGTCGGGATCACGCCCCGCATGAAGTCGACGTCGCGGTTGAGGTGGTGATGATCGACCGCGTTGATGAACTCACGGTGCATTACGGCGTCGACGTGCTTGAGATTGACGACCATCCCGGTCTCCGGATCCACCCCTCCCCCAACCGTGACCTCGATGACGTAGTTATGGCCGTGGTCGGTGGTGCAGGCACCAAAGACCTCGCGGTTCTGCTCGTCGCTCCAGTCATCGCGGCACAGAACGTGTCCGGCTGCGAAGGTGGCGCGACGCGTGATGCGGACGCTGGCGGTCATGGGTCCATCCGCAAATTACCACTGCTCAGGGGCGCCGACTCCGGCGAAGCTAGCCAGACGATCACGCGCGCGACGTCGGCGGGCTTCAGCGCCGGTCCTTCGACGCCTGCGATCTCGAGCATCGGCGTGTCGACCGCGCCAGGGCTGATGGCGTTGACGCGAATGCCAAGCGGGCGACCCTCGACGGCAAGCGCCTCGGTCAGGCCCGCAAGACCTGACTTGGCGGCCACATACGCCGACATGCCCGCGAACTTCTCCGCGCCGGCGACGCCGGACAGGCTGGAGACGAACACGATCGCGCCGCTGCGGCCGCTCATGAGGCGGAAGGCTTCGCGCGAGCAAAGAAACGCTCCGCGAAGATTCGAGTCGATCTGCGCGTCCCAATCGCCGGCGCTCAGCTCGGTCAGGGGCTTCTTGATGAGGACCGCCGCGCAGTGGACAAGGGCGTCGAGCCCATCGAGGCGACTGAATGCGGCTTTCACCTGCGACTCATCGGAGACGTCGGTGCCCTCGCGCCGGCTCAACGACATGACGTCCCAACCCGACTCGCGTAGTTGCTTCACGACCTCGGTGCCGATTCCGCCCGAGCCGCCAGTAACTACCGCTGTGCGCATCTCTGCAGAGCCACTTCGTAGCGGTCAAGGGCTTTGTCCATGCGGAGACGGCGCCAAGCGCTCTGGCGCACGGTCTTGCGGTCGAGCTCGACGCAGCCTGCGATTGCTCGTGCCAGTGAATCGACGTCGTCGGGCTCGGCGAGCACACCGCTGACGCCGTCTTCTACGACCTCGGGCATCGCGCCCCGGCGATAGGCCGCGACCGGGCAGCCTGCCATCTGTGCCTCGGCTGCGACCATGCCGAACGGCTCGTCCCACCGCACCGCACAGATCGTGACGGCGGACGCTGCCATCAGCCGGCGTAGCTCCTCGCGCGGCAGCGCGCCGAGCTGGTCAACCCCTTCGAGGTTTGGCGCATAGCCCGGATCGTAGTGCGCACCCGCGAGTCGAACCGGAAGGCCGACCTCGCGCGCGGCGGCGATTGCGTGCTCGATGCCTTTCTCAGGCGAGATCCGTCCCGCGATCAGCGCCACCCGGTCGAACTCATCGAGGTTGACCTCCTGGTCGGGAACACCGTTGAGCAGCACCTCTCCGACCTCGACGCCAGCGACCTTCCATGAGGCCGCCGACGCCTGCGACACCGCAGCCAGCTGTGACGGCGCGACGGCGCGCGCGGCGTTCACCACGTCCCGAACGATGGGCGGAAGGTGCAGCGTATGCAGCACTGGCCGCCCCGCAGCCAGCCCAAACGCCGGGGCATCGAAGGCGTGCTGGCTGATCACATCCACGCCGGTGGGGATCGACTCGAACATGGCGTGCAAGGCAGCCGCCACGCCCGGAGCCGGAGGGGGCTCGGCGCCGCCCGGCATGACCAGGGCGACCTCCGCATCGCGCGGCGCCGGCACGGTCACGAGGCGGACGCCGGTGACGTCAGACCCAGCGACGCAGTGCAGCGTCACGTCGTGGCCTCGCGCGGCGAGTCCGACGGCGAGGTCGGACACGAAGGCCTGGGCGCCGCCCAGCTGCGCGGAGCGAAGCGGCGTCACCGGTGACGCGACCACAGCGATCTTCACTGACCGCGCCTTAGTGTGATTCGAGCCGATGGACTACGCGGAGGCGGTCGAGAAGGCGCCGCCCGGATGGCGTCACTTCAGCATGGTGGACATCGCGCGCCTACCGGAGGAGGTGCGCAACCACGAGCTCGCGCGCGTGCCTGCGCACGAGCCTGACGAACGCGTCCTTCGCGCGATGTTCTGGACCCTCGTCTACCACCTGGAGCCCGCGATGTGGGACGAGCTGGCGCGCGCGGAACCGATCCATCCCGCGATGGTCGCCGCCCTTCCCCGAGGCGCCGCGACGGCGATCGACGTGGGTGCCGGCAGCGGAAGGCTGACCGGGTATCTGGCCGATCTGTGCCCCGAGGTCACTGCGGTCGAGCCGTCGGCCGGCCTTCGAGCCATGCTCACGTCGCGCCTGCCGAAGGTGCAGGCGATCGACGCGTGGGCCGAAGCGCTGCCGATCGAGGACGGTTGGTCGGAGCTGACCGCGGTGTGCGGCGCTTTCGGGCCTGACCCGCAGATCATCGAAGAGCTGGAGCGCGTGACAAGGCAAGGGGGTCACGTCGCGCTGATCAGCCCTGAGCATCCGGAGTGGTTCGAAGAGAACGGTTGGCGGCGGATCACGGCGCCTGCGATCGCGCCCCTACCCCACGCGCAGTGGATCGACGAGTTCTTCGGTCCCTTAGACCCGCCCCACGAGATGGTCATGATCCGTATCGGCTGAGAGCGCGTAGTCGATCGCCTGCTCCACCGTCATCGCCTTTCCCTCGGCGCGCAACGCCTCCTCCGCCGGGGACAGAGCTTCCGATGGGCGCCAGCCCTCGTAGGCGCCGACGATAGAGCCTAGCCCAGCTCCGGTCGCGGCTTCCTGCGCCTCCGAGGCGCCAGTCAGACGCAGAGCGCGCTGGTCGTCCCCTTCGGCCCTCGCCACGGCTGCGAGGCCTGAGAGCACCAGCATCACTCCAGAGAAGTCGTCGGCGTCAGCGAAGATGCGCAGCGCTTCGAGGTCGTGGCGCTTCGCGATGGGAGTGTCTTTCATCCGGAGCCCGGTCGACGCGCGCAGGAACAGCGCCCAGCCTAGCCCGAAATTGTCCTTGAGCCGTCGGAACCCGGAGATGGCTTCATCCAGCGTCTCTGCCGCACGGCTGTAGTCCAGGAGGCGGTACTGCGCCTGGCCCAGACCCCACAGAGCACGCGCCACCCCACCGTCGTCGCCCAGTTGACGGTAGATGCTTAACGCTTCTTCCAGCAGCGCCGTAACCACGGTTATCTCACGGGCCCTGGTGTTGCGCGGGAACGAGGCGTTGTAGAGCGCGTCCGCGATGCCGCGCTGGTTCCCAAGCGCGCGTGCAAGCTCCAGTGCTTCGTCGTAGTAAGCCTGTGCGGCATCCAGGTCCCCTTGCCAGTACGCGACGCCCCCCACCGCCTCCATGGCGCGTTGGCGATTCTCCGCATTGTCACGAGCGCCCGGCAGAGCCAGGATCGCGTCCATCCTCATCCGCCCTTCCCGCAGGTGGCCGCGCATCTGCCAGAAGCGCCAGAACACCGCCCCGAGGCACAGCGCCCTCTGGGCGTCGCCGTGTGAATGAGACCAGTCGAATGCGGCGCGGAAGTTGTCGTGGTCGAGCTCGAGGCGATCGAGCCACTTTTTCTGGTCGACGCCAAACAGCTGCGGCGCGGCAGCCTCGGCGAGGCTCTGGTATGCGGCAGCGTGCCGGTCGCGGATCATGTCGGCTTCGCCGCTCGCCTCCAGCATCTCGAACGCATACTCGCGAATCACCTGCAGCATCAACAGGCGCGGCTCGTCGTAGTCCGGCATGCGCCGCAGGAGACTCTGGTCCGCGAGCTCGTCCAGCCGGGTCAGCACGTCCATCCCGAGCTCGGAGGCAGGGCCACACACAACCTCGGCCTGCTCCAGGCTCCCACCACGCGCAAAGGCGGAAAAACGACGGAACAGCTTGCGGTGCGGTTCGTCCAGCAGGTCGTAGCTCCACGCGATCGCGCCCTTCAGAGTTTGCTGCCGGTCCGGCAGGTCGCGTGCGCCGGTGCCCAGGACGGCGGCGCTGGACTCGAGCCGCGTGAGCAGGGCCTGCGGGCTGAAGAGCTTGATCCGAGCCGCCGCCAGCTCGATCGCGAGGGGAAGTCCGTCTACCCGCTCGCAGATGCCGGCGATGGCCGGCGCGTTTTCGTTTGTCACCTGGAAGTCGTGCTTGGCCGCCACCGCGCGCTCGATGAAGAGCCTCACCGCCTCGAACTGGGACAAGGACGCGAGGGATGGAAGCGCAGTCAGATTTGGGATCCGGAGCGGTTCCACGGCCAGCTCCTGCTCGCCGTACACCCGAAGCGCTGCGCGGCTGCTCACCAGCACCCTCAGTCGGGGACTTGCCCGCAGAAGCTGCGCCACGACAGGACCGCCGTCAGGCAGCAGTTGCTCGAAGTTGTCGAGGACCAGCAGCACGCTGCGGTCCTTCATGTAGTCGTTGACGGATTCAGCGGGTGTGCGATTGCCGCTGACTGGAATTCCCACCGATTGCGCGATGACCGACGGAACCAGGTCGGGGTCACGCACCGCCGAGAGAGGAACGAAGTAAACGCCGTCCGGAAATTCATTGACGAGGTCCGCCGCCACCTG